>CAZSNA010000043.1:0-29392 GCA_964607825.1 uncultured Fibrobacteraceae bacterium
GCGTCGGGCGGCTGCTCCCAGAGCGTGTCGCGCACGCCGAGTCCCGCCAGCGTGGCCTGGAGCCGCGCGCGCCAGCCGTAGCCGTCTCGTCGTTCGTAGGCCGCCTGCAGTTCGCCCTGCTGCTGGACCAGGGCTTCGGCCTCGGCCGGGTCGGCGCCGGCGATGGCGGCGGCCGTCCGCGCCAGCTCAGCCTCGAGGCGCAGCTCCTCGGCGAAGGCCTCGCCGGCCACCGCGTCGAAGATGGTCTCGCCGGGCAGCTCGGCCCCGGCGACGGTCTCCTGCTTCAGGTGGACGATGCGGGCGCCGCCGGCGCATTGCACCCGGCCTTCGCGCGGCTCGATCTCGCCGGCGAGCAGGGCCAGCAGCGTGGATTTGCCCGCGCCGTTGGCGCCCACCAGGGCGCAGTGCTCGCCAGGGTGCAGGGCGAGGTTCGCCTCGCGCAGGATCGTCTCCCGCCCGAAGTCGAAGTCCACCGACTGCAGGGAAATCAGTGACATGGTTCACCGGACGCAGGACGGGGCCCATCGTTGACGGATGGGCCCCGCGCGTCGTTCTTCATGGTTGCCGCCGTCCAGATCAGGCGTCGGGATTCGGCGTCTTGCGGTACTTCAGCGGCGGCATGCCGCAGCGATCCTTGAAGGTCCGCGAGAAGTGCGCCAGGCTGTTGAAGCCGCACTCCTTGGACACTTCCTCGACCGACAGGTCGAACCGACGCAGCAGCTTCTTCGCGTTGTCGATGCGCACCTGGATCAGGTAGTCGCTGAAGCTCATGCCGATCTCCACCCGGAACAGGTTCGAGAAGTAACCCGGGGAGAGATGCACCATCTCGGCCATCTTGTCTCGGTTGATGGCCTGCTTGAAGTTCTTCAGGACGTATCGGCACGCGTACTCGGCGCGGTAGTCCTGGATCTCGGTCGTGGCGATGACGGTCTCGCCGTTCTCGCCGGCTTCGGCGAGGGTGACCTCGGGCAACGGATCCGACCACAGACCCACGTCGCCGGGCAGGGGCGCCAGGCCGGAGTCGAGGTGGGCGGTGCGCACGGCGAGGTCGTCGCCTCCGGCGGTCTCGGGCGCCTGCGATCCCTGCAGGAATTCCAGCACGTGCTGCGCGGACTTCTGCACGTTGGACCTCTGCGACACGAGGACCGGCGCGTTGTACGTTTCCTGGAAGTGATCCAGGGAGGCCTTCAGGTTGCTCGGGATCTCCGCGGCGTACACGAAGATCAGACGGGCGCCGTCGACGAGATGTCCGTCCTCGTCGGTGCGCAACTGGTGCAGCAGGATCTGGGGCCCGAAGAAAGCGAAACACAACTCGGCGGGATTCTTCTCCGCCGCCGCGCAAAGGAACAGGATCTTCTGATACTCCTCCCGTCCCGAGCTCACGAGCTTGGGATATGATGGGAATTCAACTACGAAACTGTTCCATGCTCCTTCGATCGGTTCCAGTCTCTCTCTCACGACTGTCCCCCTCGGACAAGAGACGCTCCTTCGTATGCGATTCCACAGCTGTACGTGCCTAACACTTGCACTATTATCAGACGAGTATAGAGGAACCGCCTCACTTGAACAAGAAAATAATCATCCTCGGAAACACAAACGCACAGCGGAAGTTATCCGGCACCTGCACAAATATGCTCTACGAATTGCATGAATCATGTCAAATCTGTGGGACTCAACGCAATAGCGCAACCCGTTTGGTCACCGACCAGTTGTCGATCTGAAGCTTGCAGAAGTAGGTTCCGACGGCCACGGGGCGGCCCATGCGATCGGTGCCGTCCCACGACGTCTCATAGGTTCCGATTGAGCATATACCATCAAAAAATGTCACAACCTCGTGTCCAGCAACCGTATACACCCTCAAAGACACGGAGGGTGTTCCACTGGAATAAGGTACGGGATCGGAGTCCTTCAGGGGCAGCTCTTCGTCCTCTTCCCGTACGAAGGCCTCGCCGATGGTGGCCGGCACCGTGTAGCGCAGACGGGTGAACTGCCGGAACGGATTGGGGTAGGTGTCGAGCAGTCCGGGCGAGAGGGTGGGCGGGCGGCGCTCCAGGTCGCGGGCGATCTTCGCCGCCGGGTCGGCGGGGTCGATCTCCCCCGCGGGAGAGGGCGCGACGGGACGGGCCACGGCGGCGGCCTCGATCAGGATGCCCTGGCCGCAGACGGTCTCGCAGATCAGGCGCGCCTCGTCGGCCAGGCGCGGCGGATCCTCGAAGTGGAAGGTGAGCACGCCGCCGGTCATGCGGCCGTCCGTGCGATACGGATGGGGGTCGGCGTCGACGCGCCACAGCTCCCCGGGAGCGGGCCGCGGCCAGGGCGCCGAGCGTTCGGGACGCACGCCCTCCCGGTCCGCGGTCGTCGGCCGCCAGTCCACGCGGACGGGCGCGCCCAGCGGGTGGTCGTCGCAGCTGAGGGTCTCCGGGTCGGGCAGCGCCCGGTTCTCGTCGGGGATCTCCAGGTCGAGACGCCAGCCCGCCTCCTCGCGGTCCCAGGTCGCGGCCAGGGGCTCGGCCGCGTAGGGGCAATGCTGCAGGGGCGTCACGAGCCAGGGCACCACCGGCCGGTCGGGACCGGCCGGCGCGCCGGCGTGCACCGCGTGCGCGACGGCCTGGCGCTGGCGCAGCTGGGTCAGGGTGGGCGTCACGCTGATCGCCACGACCAGCTCGCCCTCGAAGGGCACCTCCAGGCGGCCGTCCTCGATGCGCGGGCCGGCGCCCTCGAACGACGCTCCGGGCAGCCCCACGCCGATCCACCAGCGGCCCCCGTCGCGCGGGACGCTGGCGACCATCATCGGTCGGTCGGCGGCGCCGGGCGGGTCGTCCCAGCCCACCTTCAGCTCCTGCCACTCCCCCTCGGGCAGGGACAGGGCCAACCGGTCGGACTGGGGTGCGCCCTCGACGTCCGTGCGGCGCCAGGCGGCGAAGACGGTGTTGCGCAGGTGGGGGTAGTTCCAGTGGTAGGTTTCCAGGTGCAGGGCGCGTTCGCCCCGCCGGAAGGCGACCACGGCCATGTCGTCGCCGATGGCGGCGAAGTCCTCGTCGACCCGGCCGTCGCCGTCGTCGTCGCGGCCGTCGAGGGGATCCTCGTCGATGCGGCCGTCGTCGTCGTCGTCCGCCCGGGAGGAGAAGCCGCGCCGGCCGCCCTCGTCCCCCTCGCGCTTGCGGGCGGTGAACACGAGGTCGTCGGAGCCGCGCCAGAAGCGGGAGGGGGTCAGTCCGGCGGAGACGTCCAGCAGCTGGGCGTCGCCGGCGAGGATGGCGACGGTGCCGTCGTCGCGCACCTCCACGGCCGCGCCGGGGGCGAGGGCGTGGGTCCAGACGGGTCGCGCCGTCGCCTGCGCCGCCAGGGCGAGCAGAAGCAGGAACGACCCCATGACGAGTCCCCTCGGCGGGGAGCGGAACGGATCCGTCATGATCCTAGTCCTCGGTCTGGGCGTCCTGCCCGTCCGGGTCCTCCATGTCGACGCCGTCTTCGGTCTCCACGCGCGCCGTGCCGATCACGCTGTCGTCCGCGTTGAGGTTGATGATCCTCACGCCCTGGGTGTTGCGACCCATGGTGGACACGTCCGCGACGGCCATGCGGATGATGATGCCGTTCCGCGTGATGACCATCAACTCCTGATTTTCGGTCACCGCGCTCACGTCCACCACGCGGCCGTTGCGCTCGTTGCACTTGATGGTGATCAGGCCCCGTCCGCCGCGCTTCTGCGTGCGGTACTCCGAAACGGGCGAACGCTTGCCGTAGCCGTGTTCGGTGATCACCAGCAGGGTGTCATCGTCGCTCAGCAGCGCGGCGGCGACCACCTCGGCGCCCTTGCCCAGGGTGATGCCCTTCACGCCGCGGGCGGTGCGGCCCATGGGCCGGATGTCGCCCTCGTGGAAGCGGATGGCCTGCCCGTCGGTGGTGGCCAGCAGCACGTTCCGGTCGCCGTCGGTGACCCGGACCGAGACGAGGTGCTCGTCGTCCAGGAGATTGATGGCGCGGATGCCGGCGCGGCGCGGCCGGCTGAAGTCGGTCAGCGGCGTCTTCTTCACGATGCCCAGGTTCGTGGCCATCATCAGGTAGTGGTCCTCGGTGAACTCGCGCACCGGCACCACGGCGTGGATGCGGTCGTCCTGGGCGATGTCCACCATGTTCACGATGGGCCGGCCCTTGGCCGTGCGGTTGGCGTTGGGCACCTGATAGGTCTTCAGCCAGTAGAGCTGGCCCCGCTCGGTGAGCACCAGCAGCGACTGGTGCGTGCTGGTCACGAAGAGATGTTCGACCCAGTCCTCGTCCTTGGTGCCCATGGCGGTGATGCCCTTGCCGCCGCGGGCCTGGGTGCGGTAGGTGTCCAGCGGGATGCGCTTGATGTAGCCGCCGTGCGACAGGGTGACCACCACGTCCTCGTCGGCGATCAGGTCCTCGAGATCCAGGTCGCCCTCGTCGATCTCGATGGCGGTGCGGCGCTCGTCGCCGTACTTGCCGCGCACCTCCTCCAGCTCGTCGCGGATGATGCGCAGCTGCAGCGCGCGGTTGCCCAGGATCTCCTTGAGCTCGGCGATCAGCCGGATCAGGTCGGCGTACTCGTCCTCGATCTTCTGGCGCTCGAGCCCGGTCAGGCGGGCGAGCCGCAGGTCGAGGATGGCCTGGGCCTGCACCTCGCTCAGGCCGAAGCGCTCCATCAGGCCGGTCCTGGCGGCGTCGGGCGACTCGCTGGTCTTGATGAGCTCCACGATCTCGTCGATGTTGTCCAGCGCGATGCGGTAGCCCTCGAGGATGTGCGCCCGCTCCTCCGCCTTGCGCAGCTCGTACTGCGTGCGGCGCACCACGACCTCCTCGCGGAACGCGAGGTACTCCTGCATGGTCTCCTTGAGCGACATCACCCGGGGCCGGTTGCCCACCAGCGCCAGGTTGATCACGCCGAAGGTCTGCTGCAGCTGGGTGTGGGCGAAGAGCTTGTTGAGCACCACCTGCGGGTAGGCGTCCTTCTTCAGGACCACCACCACGTGCATGCCGCGCCGGTCCGACTCGTCGCGCAGGTCGGAGATGCCCTCGATCTGCCCGTTGCGCACCAGCTGCGCGATCTTCTCCACCAGGTTCGCCTTGTTCACCTGGTAGGGCAGCTCGCTGATGACGATGCGGGCGCGGCCCTTGGCGTCCTCCTCGATCTCGGTGCGTCCGCGCACCACCACGCGGCCGCGGCCGTTGGTGAAGTAGTCGACGATGCCGCGGCGGCCCTGGATGATGCCGCCGGTCGGGAAGTCGGGCCCGGATACGTGTTCCATCAGGCCGTCGACCCCGAGCTCGGGATCGTCCAGCAGGGCGATCAGGCCGTCGCAGATCTCGGTCAGGTTGTGGGGCGGGATCTTGGTCGCCATGCCCACCGCGATGCCGTCGGCCCCGTTGACCAGCAGGTTGGGGATGGCCGAGGGCATGACCGACGGCATGGTGCGCGAACCGTCGTAGTTCGGCACGTAGTCGACGGTCTCCTTGTCGATGTCGCGCATCAGCTCGGTGGCGACCTTGGTCATGCGCGCCTCGGTGTACCGCTCGGCCGCGGCGGAGTCGCCGTCGATCGACCCGAAGTTGCCCTGCCCGTCCACCAGCGGGTAGCGCAGGCTGAAGTCCTGCGCCATGCGCACCAGCGTGTCGTAGCAGGCGGCGGTGCCGTGCGGGTGGTAGTTGCCCGTGGTGTCGCCGGTGATCTTGGCCGACTTGCGGTAGGGCTTGCCCGGCTGGAGGTTCAGGTCGTTCATGGCCGTCAGCACGCGCCGGTGCACGGGCTTCAGGCCGTCGCGCACGTCGGGCAGGGCGCGCGAGATGATCACGCTCATGGAGTACTCGAGGTACGACTGCTCCATCTTGTCGTTGATGTCGACATCCAGCACGGTGCCGAAGTTCTTCTCGGTCGTCATCGGGTCCTCTCCATTATCAGATATCCAGGTCCTCGTACTTGACCTGGTCCGCGTTCTCCTCGATGAACCGCCGGCGCGGCTCAACCTCGTCGCCCATCAGCCTGGTGAAGATGTGGTCCGCGGTCGCTGCGTCCTCCACCGCCACCCGGATCAGGGTGCGCTGCTCGGGATCCATGGTGGTCTCCCAGAGCTGCTCGGGGTTCATCTCGCCGAGACCCTTGTAGCGCTGCACGTACACGCCGCGCCCGCCCATCTCCTCCACCAGCCGGTCCTTCTGGTCGTCGGTGTAGCAGTAGTGCTCGACGGAACCCTTCTTCACGCGGTACAGGGGCGGCTGCGCCACGTACACGTGCCCGCCCTCGACGACCTCGCGGAAGTAGCGGAAGAAGAGGGTGAGCACCAGGGTCAGGATATGCGCGCCGTCCACGTCGGCGTCGGTCATGATGATGATGCGGTGGTAGCGCAGCTTCTCGATGTCGAAGATGCCCTGCCCCACGCCCGCGCCCAGCGCGGTGATGATGGTGCGCACCTCCTCGTTGGCCAGGCCCTTGTCCATGCGGGCCTTCTCCACGTTGAGGATCTTGCCCTTCAGGGGCAGGATGGCCTGGAAGGTGCGGTCGCGGCCCTGCTTGGCCGAGCCGCCCGCCGAGTCGCCCTCCACCAGGAAGATCTCCGACTCGCGGGGATCGGTGTTGCTGCAGTCGGCCAGCTTGCCGGGCAGCGCGGCGGAGTCGAGCGCGGACTTGCGCCGCGTCAGGTCGCGCGCGCGCCGGGCGGCCTCGCGGGCCTGCGCCGCGCCCACGCACTTGTTGACCACGCGCTTGGCGACGGTCGGGTTCTCGGCCAGGTACTCGCTGAAGGCCGCGTTGACCAGCGCCTCCACCTGCCCCTTGACCTCGGTGTTGCCCAGCTTGGTCTTGGTCTGCCCCTCGAACTGGGGTTCGGGGATCTTCACCGACACCACGGCGGTCAGGCCCTCGCGCACGTCGTCGCCGCTGAGCGCCTTGAGGTCCTTCTTGAAGAGGTTCTCCTTCTGGCCGTAGGCGTTGATGGTGCGCGTCAACCCGGCGCGGAAGCCGGACAGATGCGTGCCGCCCTCGTGGGTGTTGATGTTGTTGGCGAAGGTGAAGAGGTTCTCGGCGTAGCCGTCGTGGTAGTCCAGGGCGATCTCCACCTGGACGCCGTCCTTCTCCCCCTCGAAGTAGACCGGATCGCCGCAGAGGGCGGTCTTGTTCTCGTTGATCCACTTCACGTACTCGACGATGCCGCCGTCGTAGCGGAACGACTGCTCGCGGTCCTTGCCCTCGCGCTCGTCGCGGATGGTGATGTCCAGACCCTTGTTCAGGAAGGCCAGCTCGCGCAGACGCGTCTTGAGGGTGTCGAACTGGTAGACCGTCTCGGGGAAGATCTCCGGGTCGGGCAGGAAGGTCACGACGGTGCCGGACTCGTCCGCGGAGCACTCCCCCACGGGCTCGACGCCGGCGACCGGCTTGCCGCGCGCGTACTCCTGCTTGTACACCTTGCCCTCGCGCCGCACCTCCGCGGTCAGCCACACCGACAGGGCGTTGACGCAGCTCACGCCCACGCCGTGCAGGCCGCCCGACACCTTGTAGCTGCCCTTGTCGAACTTGCCGCCCGCGTGCAGGCTGGTCATCACGACCTCCAGGGCGGGCTTGCCCTCGGTGGCGTGCATGTCGACGGGGATGCCGCGGCCGTCGTCGGTCACGCGGATCGCGTCCCCCTCCATGATGACGACCTCGATGGCCGAGCAGAACCCGGCCAGCGCCTCGTCGATGGAGTTGTCCACCACCTCGTAGACCAGGTGGTGCAGGCCGCGTACGCCGGTGTCGCCGATGTACATGGCCGGGCGCTTGCGGACCGCCTCCAGACCCTTCAGGACCTGGATTCCGTCCGCCGTGTATTCCTGTGCTGCGCTCATGATCTCCGCCTTGTCCTTGTGCGTGTCGCCGGCGCTTCCCTGCGTCGGCTTGGGTGTCGTCCCGGGTTGACGCTGGGGCTTCATCGGGGGCCTCCCCGCCGCCAGCGGACCTCGCGCACGGTGCCGTCGCCGTGGCGCGCGTTGTACTTCTCGATGAGGGTCGGGAAGAGCAGCATCATCTCCTGCTTCCAGGCCGCGTGTTCGGTCTCCAGGGTCAGCACGCCGTTCTCGATATCCACCGCCCGCACGTGCCGGGCGACGCGCTCGCCGGCGATCTCGGGCCAGGTCGCCAGCACCTCGCGTTCCCGTGCGCGCGCGCTGAGCCCCGTCCGGTCCAGGACGGACTCCAGGATGTTGCCCACGTGCTCGGGGCGCGCCTTGGTGCGGTCGTCGGTCATGCGTCGATTTCGATCCGGCCGGCCGAGACGGACCAGCGTCGGGTCCGATCGGGATGCCATCCCTCGACATCCTCGGGACGCGCGGTGGCGATGAACACCTGATGGTCGCGCGCCGTCATGTCCTGCAACCGGCGGGAACGGTCCTTGTCCAGCTCGCTGAAGATGTCGTCGAAGAAGAGAACGGGTCGGACCCGACGTCTCTGATGCACGAGATCGCCCTGGGCGAGCTTCAGGGCGATCGCCGCGGATCGGGTCTCTCCCTGGGAGCCGTAGGTCCTCAAGGGGCGCCCATCCAGGCGGATGATCACGTCGTCGGCATGGGGTCCGGCGAGGCTCCGTCCGCGCCTGATCTCATCCTCTAGAATATAATCAAAAAACCCTGAAATTTCCCTCATTAAATCGCCTTCGGAGGGGTCTTTTTGACCAGATTCAACCGATTGCGAATAAACGAGTTCCAGCTCCGTTTCCCGGCCCGTGAACGTCCGGTGCAGGGAGGTCGCCGACATGGCCAGTTCCCGGAGGTATCCGAGCCTCGCGAGCAGGAGCGGCGCGGCGTGCCGGGCCATCTCCCGATTCCAGATCTCCAGGTCCCCGCGGCGCTCCGGATCGACCCTGCGCAGGCCTCTCAGATCGCGCAGGAGCGCCATCTTCTGACGCCAGGCGCGGCCGTAGTCCTGGAGGTGCCGGAAGTAATCGGGGTCCAGGACGCTCAAGCCGGAGTCCAGGAAGCGGCGCCTGTTGACGGGGCCGCCGCGGACCAGTTCCACGGTCTGGGGATCGTAGACGACGGTCGTCAGGCGACCGACCAGCTCGCGCTTGCCGGACAGGGTCTCGCCGTCGAGCTCCAGGCGGCGGGCGCCGTCGCGGCCCAGGCCGCAGGCGAAGCGGGTCTCGACGCCCTCCTCGTCCTCGGCGCCGATCTCGAGCCGGGCGGCCTCGGCCTCGAAGTTGACCAGTTCGCGGTCGGCGGCGCCGCGGAAGGAGCGCCCCAGGGCGGGGTAGTTGAGCGCCTCGAGCAGGTTGCTCTTGCCTTGCCCGTTGGCGCCCAGGAAGAGGTTCACGCCGGGCGAGAAATCGAGTCGGGCTTCCGCGAGGTTGCGGAAGCCCGACAGACGTGCGTCCAGGAGCCTCACTACTCGGAGGTGAGACGCAGGGGCATGAGGAGGCAGAGCAGGTCGTCGCCCTCGTCGTCGCCCGACGGCGAGATCAGGGCCGCGCTCTGCGGGTCCTTGATGGCGAGCTGCACCGTGTCGGCCTCGATGTTCTTGAGGACGTCGAGCAGGTAGTTGTAGTTGAAGCCGATCTCCATGGCCTCGCCGTCGTAGGACACCGGCAGCTCGTCCTCGGCGCGGCTGCCGTCGGTGCCGGTGGCTGACAGTTCGAGGCGGCTGCTCTCCAGGCCCAGGCGGATCTGGCTGGTCACGCGATCGGCGGTGATCGAGACGCGGCGCACCGCGCCCATGAAGGCCTCGCGGTCCACGGTCATGGTCAGGTTGTTGGACTTGGGGATCACGGCCGTGTAGTCGGGGAACGGGCCCTCGAGCAGGCGCGTGTGCAGCACGGTGTCGCCCAGGCGGAAGCTGAGCTGGTTGTCCGTGAAGTGCACGTTGCAGGCGTCGACGCCCTCGGCCAGGCGCGAGAACTGCAGCAGGCCCTGGGTGTCGGTGATCAGGCTGTGCACGTCCTTGACGCCCCAGTCGGCCTTGTGGTCGATGCGGGCCAGGCGATGCGCGTCGGTGGCCACCATGGTCAGCGTCGTGGGCTTGAGCTCCCAGAGGATGCCCATCAGCGCCGGCCGCGTCTCGTCGCGCGACACGGCGTAGGCGGTGGACTTGACCATGCGCGTCAGGTCGGCGGTCTCCACCTCGAAGCCGTCCCCGTCGGCCAGCTCGGGCAGGGCGGGGAACTCGTCGACGTTCATGCAGGACTCGCTCAGGCTCGCCTTGCCGCCGACCACGGTCACGCGACCGTCCTTCTCCTTCAGGGACACCTCGCCGGCGCCCAGGCTGCGCACGAAGGAGACGACCTTGGCCGCCGGCACCGCGATGCGGCCCGGCTCCTGCACGTTCACGTTCCCGGTCCCGGTGGTGACCGACATGTCCAGGTTGGTGGCCGAGAGCGTCAGTCGCTCCCCGTCGGCCTCGAGCAGGACGCAGGTCAGGATCGGCATGGTGGTCTTGCCGGGAACGACGTTGGCGACCAGGCCCAGGGCCTTCTGCAGATCCTCCTGCTGGATCGTGAATTTCAAGGGGTGTCCTCCGGGACGGGGGTGTTTCCGATGTGTGCGGGACCGACCCGGATCGAACGGGTCCTGGTCCGCGATTTCAAGGGACGCCCATGATACGGACTGCCCTGTCTTCCATCAAGTATTCATTAAAAAGGAAGACGTGTTAGTAGGGCCTGTGGACCGTGTGGACAACTCCTCTTATCCCTTGATGTTGGCCGTTCCCGGCCCGTTGCGTGCGAACCTCGATTGTGCATGGTTTGCGCATCGTCGGTGGATGACCGGGAGGATGTCCACGGGGCCCTCTCCGATCCCCTGTCGATTCACGCGTCTTCCACCGGTTTGTCCACACGACCGGGACCCGGACGGCGCCGTTCAGAACGCCGCCGCCAGGTCCTTCAGGGTCCCGCGGAAACGGGGATCCTTCTCGCTCATCGCCTTGATCTTCTTGCAGGCGTGCATGACGGTCGTGTGGTCGCGGCCGCCGTAGGCGCGGCCGATCTGGGTGAGGGTGGCGCCGACGATCTCCCGGGCGAGATACATGCCGACCTGACGGGCCAGAGCGAGGTCCTGGGTGCGCCTTTTGGACTTGAGCTGATCGATCGTGACGCCGTAGTGCTCGCACACCACTTTCATGGCGTCGGCGATCGTCGCCGCTCTGGACGGAACGGCCTGGATAACGGAGGAGAGTACCTCTGAAGCCATATCCAGGCTGATCTCACTGCCGGTCAGACTTGCAAACGCCAGGAGCTTGATCAACGCCCCCTCGAGATTGCGGATGTTGTTGGTCACGTTGTCCGCGATGTACTCGATGACATCGTCGGAGATGTAGATGTTGTTGGTCTCGACCTTCTTCTTCAGGATCGCGATGCGCGTCTCCAGGTCCGGCGCCTGGATGTCCACGGTGAGTCCCCACTCGAAACGGGAGCGCAAGCGCTCCTCGAGGGTCGGGATCTCCTGGGGCGGCCGGTCCGAGGTCAGCACGATCTGCTTGTTCTCGTGGTACAGCGCGTTGAAGGTGTGGAAGAACTCCTCCTGCGTGGACTCCTTGCCGGCCAGGAAGGCCACGTCGTCCACCAGCAGCACGTCCACGTTGCGGTACTCGCTCTTGAACTCGTAGGTGCGGTTGCGCTGGATCGACCAGATGAGGTCGTTCATGAACTGCTCGGCCGTGACGTAGCACACCTTCTTGCCCGGATGGGCCTCGAGCACCGCGTTGCCGATGGCGTGCATGAGATGGGTCTTACCCAGGCCCACGCCGCCGTGGATGAACAGCGGGTTGTAGCCGGCGCCGGGCTTCTCGCTGACGGCGACCGCTGCGGCGGTGGCCATCTTCGAACCGGAGCCGATCACGAAGGTGGAGAAGGCGTAGTCCTGGTTCAGGTAGACCCGGCCGTGGGCGTTGCGCGAACCGTCCGTCCGCTCGTCGCCGGTCTCCTCCTCGATGGACTCCGACTCGACCAGCGCGGCCGACAGGTCGAAGAGATCGCCCTTCTGGTCGGCGGTCTCGGCGTCCACGCTGAAGGTGCAGCGCACGGGACGGCCGAAATGGTCCGAGAGGGTCTGCGCCAACGTGTCGGCGTGGTGCTCGCAGAACCAGTCCTGGAAGAAGCGGTCCGGGCAGATCAGGTCCACGGCGTCATCGTTCCAGTCGCTGGGTTTCAGCGGCAGGAACCAGGTCTCGAAGGTCTGTCGGGAGACCTTCTGACGGATCGTATCGAGGATCAGATCCCAGTTATCGGACAAGGGGGCTAATTCCATTTTTTGCAGCCACTCTCTCTCGAGCTTGACAGACTTCCCCATCCGCATGTGAGTTATCCACAACTCACAAAACCACTTAAGACACTGACTTGTTTTTGGTTATGAAAAGCGACCTGTTGTTGTTTTATAATTTTATCCACATTAATCGTTTGTTGTGGATAAAAACCCTGCCGCCTCGCGCCGTTTTCAACACCTGTGAGCGGAACGTAGCATGGGCGAAAATACGCTGCAAGGATTTTCTTGCGGGGCTGTGATTTTTATTCCAACCTTATATCATAAAACACGTTAGATACTCCGCTGGTTATTAACAGTTTCTCGGGCGCCGAAGACCATATCCACAACGCGAAGCGCGGATTCCGGAGAGACGGCGGATTGTATTTTCACGACATCCGTGGATCCACCTTGACAATCGAGGTGTCCGTACATAATCTTTCCCGGTTCATTTACGGTACCCAGTCAGGAGGAAGGTCCGTTGAAGAGGACATTTCAGCCGAGCAATCTCAAGCGGGCCAGGACTCACGGCTTCCGCAAGCGCATGTCCACCAAGGCCGGCCGGCTCGTGCTGAAGCGTCGCCGCGCCAAGGGCCGCAAGCGCTTGAGCGCCTGATTCGCGTCGTCTGCGACGGAGGGGGCGTGAAACCGAGATCGCTCACACGCCGCTCCGAGTTCGAGACCGTCTACGCGAAGGGCCGCAAGCTCGTCGGCCGGTCGTGCGTGCTCTACCTGATGCCCGCGGCCGACGACGCCAGCGCCACGGTCGCCAGCCGTAAGATCGGCGGCGCCGTCGCGCGGAACCGGGCGAAACGCCTGTTGAGGCACATGATTCGGGCGGTCATCTTCCCCACGGAAACGGCGAAGACGACCGCTCTCGTCTTGAGGGACCACCTGACGAAGCGAAGCCTCCCCGAAAGCGGTGTGGAGGCCGGGCCGGACAACAGGACGGGACTCTGGGTGATCGCGGTGGCGCGGAAGCGCATCCTGGACCTCGACATCCACGCGGTCGTGACGGAAGCCGGCGACATGCTGGCCGAACTACATCTCGACGCAGGTCACGACGCGTCGTCCCCGAGCTCAGATCGCTGATGCGCCATTGATTCCGTTTCCATTCGTGCCGGCGCACGGCCGCGGTTGGTCAACATGTGGCGAGTCCCATTTCTCCTGATCCGTCTGTACCAGCGGCTGCTCTCGCCGCTGTTGCCCGCCACTTGCCGTTTCACGCCCACCTGTTCCCATTATGCGGCCGACGCCCTGCAGACCCACGGTCTGCTGCGCGGGACCGGTCTGTCCCTGCGCCGCATCCTGCGATGCCATCCTTTCCATCCCGGCGGCCACGATCCCGTGCCGGCCGGGCGCGACACCGAGCCGTTCGTCGAAACTGGAGAACCGAGTCATGGATAGACGCACCGTCCTCGCCATGGTCCTGTTCCTGGCGATCTTCCTGGCCTGGACGAAATTCATGGAGAGCCAGCGCCCGCCCGTCGTCGCGGCCGGCGCCGACAGCCTCGCCGCCGCGCCGGCTACCGCCGCCGAGACGCCCGTGCGCGACGTCGTGACGACGCCCGCGCGCGAACGCCCCGACATCCCCGCCGACACGCCGGTCGTGCCCGCGGACTTCGCCTTCCCCTCGGCGGGCGATCAGACCTATACGGTGACCACCGACCTGTTCCGGGCCACCTTCTCGGAGGCCGGCGGCGTCCTTGTGAGCTGGGAGGGTCTCGAGTTCCCCGGCCTCGAGGAGGGGACCGACGTGGAGCTGGTGCCGCCGCACGGCGACTTCGACCCGCCCCGCGCCGGCGACGTGCTGGTCTACGAGCGCGGCGCCCTCGACCTGAGCGACGCGTCGTTCCGGCCGGCCGGCTCCGCGACGCTGAGCCTCGGCCCGGACGACGCCCCCCGCGACTTCGTGCTGGTCGCCAGCACGGCCGAGGGCCTGGTCGTGGAGAAGATCCTGACCTTCACGCCGGGACTCTACACCATCGGCCTGCGCTACGACGTGCGCGCCGAGACCGACGCCGCCCGCGTCGCCCTGGACGCGGCCCTCGGCGATCCGCAGTCGGTGCGCTTCGTCTGGAACCAGGGCATCGCCGTGACGGAGCATGGCGTCAAGACCATGATGCGCCGCGACTTCGACAGCCGCAGCTTCGCCATGGTGGGGGAGGAGCTCTCCTTCCGCAACGCCCACGACCTGGGCAAGGACAACGGCAAGGGCGTCGGCGCCTTCCAGGGCTCCGTCCGCTTCGCCGGCCTGCAGAGCAAGTACTTCTCGATCCTGGGTTTCGTGCCCAGGGACGAAGAGGTCGGCACGGTGTCGGTGGGCCGTATCCGCCTGGGCGGCGACGCCGAGACGGGTCGCCAGTCCTGGGAGATCGAACTGCCACTGCGCGGCGACTACCGCGGATCCGCCGCGGGGATGACCTATTACGTCGGTCCCACCGACTACCATCGTCTCCGCGCGCACAACAACGATCTGCAGACCGTCGTCAACCTCGGCTGGAAATGGATCCAGCCCATCTCCGAGCTCGTGCTCAAGCTGATGAACTGGCTGCACGGGTTCATCCCCAACTACGGTTGGGTCATCATCATCATCTCCATCCTCAGCAAGCTGGTCTTCTATCCGCTCACGGCCCGCGGCACGCGCGCCATGAAGAAGATGCAGGAGTCGCAGGCGCGCCTGAAGCCCAAGCTCGACGCCCTGAAGAAGAAGTGGTCCAGCGACCCCCAGCGGCTGAACCAGGAGACGATGAAGCTCTACAAGGAAGAAGGCGTGAACCCCATGGCGGGGATGGGCGGCTGTCTGCCGCTGCTGATCCAGATGCCCATCTTCTTCGCGCTCTACCAGGTCCTGTTCAACATGGTGGACCTGCGCATGGCGCCCTGGATCCTCTGGATCGACGACCTGTCGCGTCCGGACGCCCTGTTCACGCTGCCTTTCTCCATTCCGCTGATGGGATCCTACATCAACCTGCTGCCGCTGCTCATGGCCGCGGCGACGTGGTATCAGACCAAGCTGACGCCCCAGTCCGGGGCCGGTGGCCAGATGGCCGCGATGACCACGCTGATGCCCATCATGATGCTCTTCTTCCTCTACAACATGCCGTCCGGCCTGGTGATCTACTGGACCATCAACACCGTGATGACGGCATTCCAGAGCTGGCAGGTCAACCGGACCACGCCGGCCACGGGAGGTGCTGAAGCCTGATGTCTGAGAACAACCCCCAGGACAGGATCGAAAGCCAGGGCGCCACGGTCGAAGAGGCCGTGTCCGAGGCCCTGCTGATGCTGGGCGCCCGTCGCGACGAGGTCGAGATCGAGGTGCTCGAAGAGGGCAAGGCCGGCCTGCTCGGCCTGTTCGGCAAGAAGGCGGCCCGGGTCGCGGTGACCCGTCGTCGCAAGCGGTCCCGCGGTCGTCGCGGCGGTCGTCGCCGTGGACGCCGCGGCGGCGCGAAGCCGCAGCCCGAGGCCCGTACCGACAGCCGCGGAGAGAGCCGCGGCGAGCGGAAGGACGAGGGCCGTGGCGGCCGCCGTCCCGCCGCGCGCAGGGACGATCGTGACGATCGCGGCGGCCGACAGGAACGGAAGGCCCGGGACCAGGGCGGACGAGGCCGCGGCGACGAACGTCGCGAACGTCCCCCGCGACGCCGGCCCGAGAAGTCCCGCACCGACGAGGCCCGGACGAAGCGCCCGGATCCCGCTCCCCGCGAGGTGGCGGCCGGCGGCGATCCCGAGCCTTCGCGCGAGCGTTCCCGCCGTCCGCGTCGACGCCCGACGCGTCACCGTCCCGGCGACCCCGTCGAGACCGCGCCCGAACACGAGGCCGCGAGCGCGCCCCGCACGGACGAGCCGTCCGCCGCGCCGAAGCCGGAGCCGACTCCGGCCATGCCCGCCGGCGAGACGTTCGTGCCCGCGGAGCTGGTGCCGCCCACCCGCGACCTCGACGTCGCCGCCGCCGCCGGGGTCCAGCGCGACCTGGGCGAGGAGCTCATGCGCCGCGCCGGCTTCGCCGCCCGCGTGACGGTGGAGGAGGGCGACTACAACCAGGTCAAGGTCATCGCCGACGTCGACAGCGCCGCCGTGCTGATCGGCCGCCACGGCAGCACCATCGACGCCGTGGAGCACCTGGTGGACCGCATGGCCGTGCAGGCCGTCGGCGAACGCGTGCCCATGAACCTGGACATCAACAACTACCGCAAGCGCCGGCACGGCACCCTCGAAGAGAACGCCCTGGCCGCGGTGCGCCAGCTCCGCGACACGGAGAAGGACGTGCACACGCCGCCGCTGGTGGCGCGGGAACGACGCATCGTCCACCTGGCCATCGAGGGGATCGAGGGCGTCACCACCTACACCGCGGGCGCCGGACCGGATCGCCATGTGGTGGTGACCTTCGAGAAGGACGAGGCCGCGGAACCGGAGGCCCCCGAGCTCGAGGTTGCCGAGCCCGCGGCCACGGAGCCCGAGGCCGCTGAGCCCGCGCCCGAGCAGCCCGAGCCCGAGCAGACGGACGACCCGCAGCCCGAGCCGGCCGTGGAGGAACCGAAACCCGACGCGGAAGAAGCGCCCTAGGGCGTCTGCGCCGACGATGACGAGGGGGCGGCGCGTGGCGTCGCCCCTTTTTCATATCCCCGTACGAGGCGGAACATGATGTCGGAACCCCACACCATCGCGGCTCTCGCCACGCCCGCCGGCGCCGGCGGTGTCGCGGTGGTGCGCGTCAGCGGCCCCGACGCCCTGGACGTCGCGCGCCGACTGCTGCCCGGCGACGAGCGGTTGACCGAGGTCCGCAGCCACCGGGCGTTCCTGGCCACGCTCCGGAATCCCGACACGGGCGAGGATCTGGACCGCGGCCTGGTGCTGCCCATGCTCGGTCCGGACAGCTTCACCGGCGAGGACGTCGTGGAGTTCCATTGCCACGGGGGCGTCTGGCCCGCACGGCTGGTGATCGACGCCTGTATCGCCGCCGGGGCCCGACCGGCCGGCCCGGGCGAGTTCACGCGCCGCGCCTTCCTCAACGGGCGTCTCGGCCTCGACCAGGCCGAGGCGGTGGCCGACCTGATCGGCGCCGAGAACCGCCTGGCCGCCCGGGGCTCGCTGCGACAGCTGCACGGGGCCCTGCGCGACGAGATCGCGGCGCTCGAGCGGCCCCTGGTCGAGCTGCTCGCCGAGCTGGAGGGCGGTCTCGAGTTCGGCGAGGAGGACGCACGCGACGTGCCGCCGGATCGGATCGCCCGCGAGCTCGCCGCGGCCCGGACGCGCATCGAGGCGCTGCTCGCCCACGCCGAGTCCGGCCGCCGCCTGCGCGACGGCGTGCAGGTGGTCGTCGCGGGCGCCGTCAACGCGGGCAAGAGCTCCCTGTTCAACGCGCTGCTAGGCGAGGACCGCGCGCTGACCGATCCCGATCCCGGCACCACGCGCGACGTGATCCGCGCGCGGCTCGAACACGAGGGCGTGGTCTACGTCCTGCACGACACGGCGGGTCTGCGCGAGAGCGCCGGCCGCGTCGAGTCGCGTGGCATGACGAAGGCGCGCGAGGAGATCGATCGCGCCGACGTGGTGCTGCACGTGTTCGACCTGACGGACGGGTACGCCGGCCCGCCCGGGACGGACGCACCCGTGTTGACCGTCGGCGCCAAGGCCGATCTGGTGGACGGCGAGACGCCGGCGCCCGACGGCGCGCTGATCACCTCGGCCCGTACCGGGCTGGGGCTCGAGGACCTCAAGCGCGCCCTGGCCGACACGGCCCGGGCCGAACGGCTCGAACAGACGGCGGAACGGGGCCTGATGCTCAACCGCCGACATGTCGAAAAGCTGCGCGACCTCGACGAGGCCCTCGCGCACATCGCGGACAACACCGGCGCCGAGCAGGAAGTCGTCTGCACCCTGTTGCAATCGGCGCTCTGCGACCTGGGCGAGATCACGGGCCGCGTCTTCACGGAGAGCCTGCTGGACGAGATCTTCCAACGCTTCTGTGTGGGGAAATGAGCGAACGCGCGCGGACATGCGACGTGATCGTCGTCGGCGGTGGCCACGCCGGGATCGAGGCCGCCCTGGCCGCTGCGCGCCTGGGCGCGGACACGGTCCTGGTCACCCACGCCCGCGACGAGATCGGCCGCATGCCCTGCAACCCGGCCATCGGCGGACTGGGCAAGGGCCACCTCGTCAAGGAGATCGACATCCTCGGCGGCGAGATGGCGCGGGCCATCGACGAGACGGGCATCCACTTCCGCATCCTCAACATGAGCAAGGGACCGGCGGTGCGGGCCCCCAGGGCCCAGGCGGACAAGCACGCCTACGCGCGGCGCATGCAAGGGGTGGTCGCGTCGCAGTCGGGACTCGAGACGATCGAGGACGACGTCGCCGCCCTGCTCTGGGAGACGGGTGGAGAGACGCGACGCGTGCGCGGTGTCGAGCTGTCGCGGCACGGCGAACTCATCGGCCGTCGTGTCGTCCTCTGCACGGGCACCTTCCTCGGCGGCCTGATGCACGTGGGCGACGACCGCACCGCGGGCGGACGCGAGGGTGCGCCCGCGTCACACGGTCTCGGCGGCTCGCTGCACGATGCGGGCTTCGTCCTGACGAGACTGAAGACCGGCACCCCGCCGCGACTGCATCGGGACGGCATCGATTACGATCGCATCGAAGTGCAGCCGGGCGATCACGAGCCCGCACCCTTCTCTCTCTTCACGCGCGACTTCGCACCCGACCAGATCGACTGCCACGTCACCCACACCAACGCGCGCACACACGAGATCATTCGAGCCGGGCTGGATCGGTCTCCGTTGTACGGCGGCATCATCGCGGGCAAGGGTCCGAGGTACTGCCCGTCGGTCGAGGACAAGATCGTCCGCTTCGCGGACAAGCCGCGACATTTCGTCTTTCTGGAGCCCGAGGGTCGCGACGACCACGAGGTCTACGTGAACGGACTGTCGACCAGCCTGCCGCGCGACGTGCAGGACGACATGGTGCGCAGCATCGTCGGACTGGAGACGGCCTCGATCACGCGCTACGGCTACGCCGTGGAGTACGACAGCGTCCCGTCGTGGCAGGTGCGGGGGAGCCTCGAGACGAAACCCGTGAGCGGACTCTACCTGGCCGGCCAGATCCTCGGCACCTCGGGTTACGAGGAAGCCGCCGCGCAGGGCTTGGTCGCCGGCGTCAACGCGGCACGCAGCCTGGCGGGGACGCCGCCGCTGGAGCTGCCCCGGATGCTCGCCTACATGGGCGTGCTCATGGACGACCTGGTGACCAAGGAGATCACCGAGCCCTATCGGATGTTCACGTCGCGCGCGGAGAACCGGCTGCAGCTGCGCTGCGAGAACGCGGCGACCAGGTTGCGGGAGATCGCGGCTGAAACGGGCCTGCTGAACGACGAGGAGATGGAGCTTGTTCGCGAGCGGACCTCGGCGCCGGGGCTGGTGGCCGGCATTTTGAGGAAAGAGCGCATTGTCGACACCGAAACACAAGCTAACATAAAGGCAGACAAGGCGTTAAAGCGCACTGGTGTTTGCGTTGAAAATCTATATTCAACACAACCGCTTCTTGCTCGACACCTTGACGACGTACTCCAGCCCTTGTCGCGCCTGTCGCCGATCGAAAAGAAAGCCGCTCGCTCAGAGGCCGCCAACGATATCAAGTATGCAGGCTATATCTCCCGACAGACCAGGACGTTGCAACGTCAGGCACATCTGGACGCTCTTGAAATCCCCAGAGACCTCGACTATGCTTCCCTCTCGGCGCTGAGCGCAGAGGCTCGCGAGAAGCTCGCTCTCATGCGTCCGGCCACGCTGGGCCAGGCCGGCCGTATCGACGGTGTCCGGCAGGCCGATCTCGCCGTTCTGAGCGTCATCGTGAGCAAGACGAGGGATGCGAATGACACCACCCCGGGAAAACCGCCTCGAGGCTGACCTCTCCAGATTTCGAGACGAGGTGCTGCGCTGGAACGAGAGCTTCAGCCTGGTCTCCCGTGTCGACACGGAGGCGCGGGTCGATGCGTTGCTCGCGGAGGGCCTGGCCTCATTCGGGGTTCTTGCCGGCGAGATCATGGCCGAGGTCTGCAGATCCTTGGGCGAGGCGGATACATCCTTCGAGTATATCGATCTCGGCTCGGGCGCCGGATTCCCTGGGGTGGTCTGGCACCTGTTGATGCAGGATCGTCCCATCTCGGATTGCCGGCACGGAGGCAGCCTCCTGGTCGAGCCCAGAGAGAAGCGGGCCTGGTTCCTGGATCGCATGATCCGGATCCTGGGCCTGGAGGGATGTGATGTCGGGGTAGACCGCTGGGATCAGCGTTCATCCCTGAGGGTGGAGGATAAGCCGAGCTCGATGCTTGGGCTCATCACCCTGAAGGCCTTGCTGCTTACCGATCAAGAGGTCGTAGAGGGGTGGAAGCGCTATCGGGGAGAAGATCTCGGGCCGATCGCCATTTGCCGCTTCCTCTCTTCGGCGCAGGATCTGGACGAAGGGATCCGAAGCAAGCTGGGGCTTCCGGGTGATGGAGTAGAACGGGACGATTGCTCGATGCCCTGGTGCGGCCTGTACCCTTATTCTGCTCCAGGCGGATCTGGATCATTATTGGTGTCGGTATACCCCATCCTTTGACAATCCGGATATGGTTCCACGTGGAACATGGAGACCCCTCCTCTCACCATGTTCCACGTGGAACACGAGCGTGACTGACAATCCGGTTACGCGATCCCCCGGGTGCCTCTGCAGTATATCTCAGGTAAAAAACGAGAATAATAAAGACCCACCCCACGTTGTCCACAGGAAAAACACCACATCTGTGGATATCTATCTGTTTCTGATAGACATTTCCCCGCACTTGGCGCTATCTTGCTGATCTGAGTCAGCAGCGAGCATCAATACAGCCTCGAATCGCATGGGCAGGAATACCATGGGCAAGATCATCTCGATTTCCAATCAGAAGGGCGGCGTCGGCAAGACGACGACGGCCATCAACCTCTGCGCCAGCCTAGCGGCCGCCGAGAAGCGAACCCTGCTGCTGGACCTGGACCCTCAGGGAAACGCGACGAGCGGGTGCGGCGTAACAGATTTCACATTAACGAGTTACGAGTTGACTCTTGGGCGTGCGCGCCTGGTCGATTGTGTCCGCAAGACCACCATTCCCTACCTGGAGATCATCCCCTGCGACCGGCGTCTGGCCGGCGCGGAGATCGAGCTGGTCGCCCAGGTCTCACGAGAGAACTTCCTGACCCATGCCCTCGAGGGTGCTCGCGACCGGTATGACTACGTCCTGATCGACACGCCGCCGAGCCTGGGTCTGCTCACCCTGAACGCCCTGACCGCTGCCGATTCCGTGCTGATCCCCATCCAGTGCGAGTACTACGCGCTGGAGGGACTGAGCCAGCTGCTCAGCACCATCCAGATCGTACAGAAGAGTCTCAACCGATCGCTGCGTATCGAAGGCGTGCTCTTGACGATGTTCGATCGACGACTCAAGCTGTCCAACCAGGTCGCCGAGGAGGCCATCGAGTACTTCGGCGAAACGGTCTACGAGACCAAGATCCCGAGGAATGTGCGACTCAGCGAGGCGCCCTCCTTCGGCAAGCCCATCCTGCTCTACGACGTGGAGTGCCTGGGCTCGCACAGCTACATGGATCTCGCCGGCGAGGTGATCGCCCGCAACGAGACCGGCGCCGCCAAGGCCGAGGCCTAGCCATCCGTGGAGGACGAACATGAATCCGAGACCTGACCGCGTACTGGGCCGTGGACTCTCAGCGCTCATTCCCGGAGCCGACGCCGGAATGGATAGCGGTCTGGGCGACCGCGAGGCTCGCATGGTACCCTTGGACAAGATCGGCCTGAATCCCCGACAGCCGCGTAAGATATTTAAAGACAACACCTTGCGGGAGCTAGCCGACTCGATCCGCCAGGTCGGTGTCCTGCAGCCCATCCTCCTGCGCCGACTGCGCGACGAGGACGAAGCCCCGCTCACCCTCGAGGCCCGGCTCGATCCGGACGGCGCCCACGCGACGGACGACACCCTGGAGTTCTGCCTGGTCGCCGGCGAGCGCCGCGTGCGCGCGGCCCGTCTGGCCGGCGTCGAGGAGGTGCCGGCCCTGGTCTGTTCCTACGAGGAGGCCGAGGCGCTGAAGGTCGCCCTGCTCGAGAACATCCAGCGCGAGGATCTCAATCCCATCGAAGAGGCCGCCGCCTACCAGAACCTGCTCGACGCCTACGGCGCCACCCAGGAGGAGCTGTCGGTCATGCTGGGCAAGAGCCGCAGCGGCGTGACCAACACCCTGCGCCTGCTCACGCTCGAGACCGAGATCCAGGAATTGATACAGGATGATCAATTGAGCCGGGGCCACGCCAAGGTGCTGCTCGGCGTGACCGACTCCACGGCCCGGGTCCGACTGGCCAGGCTCTGCCGCAAGCGCGGCCTGTCGGTGCGGGAATGCGAGCAGCGCGTGCGCAATCTGCTCACGGGCTCTCCGACGACACGGAAGTCGGCCGCTCCCCGTCCCAAGGTCGAGGAGACCCGCGAGGTGCGCGCCCTGCGCGAGCGGCTCGAGGCCCATTACGGAGCCCCCGTCCAGATCGAGCGCGACGCCGACGGCCGCGGCCGGGTCTCGGTCCGGTTCTTCACGGACGACGACCTGCTGCGCGTGCTGTCCCTGATGGGGATCGACACGGATCTGTCATAGCACAACAAGGCAACCAATTGGGTAACAACAGGTTATCACAACTCTTCAAGATACCGGCCCGCTTCGATCCCCTGCTGGCCATGCTCGCCCTCGCCTCGGGGGCGTTGCTGGTCGCCGTCGTGCTGGGCGGCACGCAGCTCGTGGCGCACCTGCGCTCGGGGCAGCCCCTGTTCTCGTCCTCGAGCGGCGACGGGCTCGATCTGTTCACACAGATCTGGACCCTCATCTCCATGGGGCTCTTCGTGGCCGTGGGCTGGGGCTTCTGGGTGATCTTCCGGCGGCGCCAGCTCGACGAGCTGCGCCTGCGCCGTTCGGAACGCAAGTATCGCGACATCATCAACCACGCCGGCGAGGCCATCTTCCTGCTCGACGCCGACGGCCTCGTGCTCGAGTGGAACAAGGTCGCCGAAGCCCTCTTCGCCGTGCCGCGCCGCAACGTGCTCGGCAAGCCCTTCCGCGAGATCCACATCTGCTACGGCGTGGAGATCGACAAGGCCATGGAGAACGCCGTCCGGCTGAGCCGCAGCATCCATTTCGAGTTCCCCCTGCGCCGCCGCGGTCGCCAGGAGATCGGCCAGATCGAGATGACGGTCTCGAGCATCGGCGGCGGCCCCGGCGTGCTCGGCCAGGCCGCGACCCGGGCCTTCGTGGTGATCGCGCGCGACATCACCACCGAGAAGCGCCTCGAGGCGCGCATGAGCCAGACCGAGAAGCTCGCCGGCATCGGCCAGTTCGCCGCCGGCATCGCGCACCAGCTCAACACGCCGCTCGGGTCGATCCTCCTGTCGGCGCAGATGCTCGAGGAGTCGGTCTCCTCGGACGACGACGTGGAGGACGTGCAGCGCATCGTGCGCCAGACCGAGCAGTGCCGGTCGATCATCAAGGGCCTGCTGAACTTCGCGCGGCCGTCGGGCAGCGAGCGGCGGAAGCTGTCCCTGGCGGAGGTGGCGCGCGAGACCGTCTTCCTGATGGAGAAGCCCATCCGCGTGCAGGACGTGGAGGTGGTGATCGAGGACCGCGACCCGGGCCTGATCACCGGCAACCGCAACGAGATCGAACAGGTGGTCTTCAATCTGCTGGCCAACGCGCTCGACGCGTTGCCCGACGGCGGACGCGTGACCATCGACGTCGCGCGCGGCGAGCCGGGCGAGGTGGAGATGACCTTCGCCGACACCGGCGAGGGCGTGCTCCCGGAGCAGCGCGACAGCATCTTCCTGCCCTTCTTCACCACCAAGGAATACGGCAAGGGCACGGGGCTGGGGCTGTCCATCGTCGCGCGCATCGTGCACGAGCACGGCGGCCGCATCGACCTGCTCGACGGCGAGGGCGCCCGCTTCCGCATGTCGTTCCCCGTCCACCGGCCGGGTGCCGGAAGCGCGAGCGCATCCCTGATCGACGACGGAGCCGAGGAGTGAGACCGTGCTGCTGAGATTCCCGCCCCACACGCGGATCATCCTGATCCCCAGCGACGACAACAGCACCCACGAGTTCGCCATCAGCCGCCGGCTGCTGGTCGCCATGGCGACGCTGGCGGCGACGGTGACCGTGCTGCTGCTGCTGGTCGTCCTGTCCTACGCGAACCTCCTGAAGCAGGCGCGGCGCGTGCCCGAGCTGCAGGCGCAGCTGGTGACCGCCAACGCCCAGCTCGTCCAGGTGCAGGAGCTGAACCTGGAACTCGAGGAGATGCGCGGGCTGCAGGAGCGGCTGCTCACCATGCTCGGCGTGTCCCAGCTCGCCCCCGCGGAGGTCGATTCGCTGCGCGCCGCCACGGGCCGGCTAGGGGAGGCCGCGGGCGTGATCATGACGCCGCCGCCGGACGTCTGGCCCCTTGTCGGGCAGGTCACGCGCGAATTCATCGAGGGCGATCTGGTCAACGGCGTGACCCCGCACTACGGCATCGACCTGGTCGCGCCGGCGGATACGCCCATCCGCGCGGCGGGACGGGGCGTGGTGCAGAACGTGGGCTGGGACGACGCCCTGGGAAATTATGTTGAGATTCGTCACGGATTCGGTTACGTAACCATCTATGCGCATTGCAGTCGGCTCCTGGTGCAGGCCGGCGATCGGGTGGACGCGGGACAGGCGGTCGCCCTGCTGGGCGGCACGGGCCGCGCGACGGCGCCCCACCTGCACTTCGAGATATGGCGTGACGGCGAGGCCGTCGATCCCCGGGTCGTGATTCCGGGTGATCCGGAGGCGCCCCGGACGACTGGATGAGGGAGCGGCGGGCGGAGCCCGTCTGAGAAACCGGAACGGATACCGGCCGCGGAAGCGGTCCCCGAGGAGGTAACGGGATGTTCGGCAAGGATCCAGAAAACCACGACAGCGACAGTCGCCAGACGTCGATCCTGGCCCAGGGCTGCAAGTTCGACGGCAAGGTGGTGGCCACCGGCACCTTCCGCATCGAGGGCGAGTTCACGGGCGACATCGCGACGCCCGACAACCTGATCATCGGCAAGAGCGGCGTGGTCAACGCCGCCGTGAAGGTGAAGAACGCCATCATCGGCGGTCAGCTCTACGGCAATATCGTCGCGGAGAACAAGATCGAGCTGCAGAGCGGCTCCCATGTCGAGGGCGACATCAAGACCA
The DNA here is from genome assembly GCA_964607825.1 of uncultured Fibrobacteraceae bacterium. GTDB lineage: Bacteria > Krumholzibacteriota > Krumholzibacteriia > LZORAL124-64-63 > LZORAL124-64-63 > JAHIYU01. The sequence goes on from CAZSNA010000043.1 coordinate 25,470, forward strand.
AGCGCCTGGTCATCGACGAGGGCGTGTTCTTCGAGGGCAACTGCTCCATGGGCGGGCCCCGCAAGGACGCCAAGCGCCCTACCCCGACGCCCCCTGCCGCAGGGCAGCCGGCGCCGACCGTCGGGAAGTAGCGGGCCGAAAACGACGCGGGTCGCGAACGCCTAGCGAAGCCGTGTAATCTGTGTTGACTTTCGGGCAAACGGTTCGCAAATTTGTGCCGGTTTTCGGAACGAACCGAAGGCCGGCACGACTCGTTTCGTGCCGCGCATCGTCCGACTGGAGAACCCGTGGTGGAAGGACCCGGCAAGCGCGACCGGGGACGCCTGATGAGGGACGTGGGGATCTATACGACCATCCCCACCATGCTCGTCGTCGGGCCGCTGCTGGGCTACCTGCTCGGACACTGGGCTGCCGGCCGCTGGGGTCACGCCCCGGCCTTCGAGACCGGCGGCGTGGTGCTCGGATTGCTGGCGGCGGTCAGGCAGGTCTGGTTGCTGCTGAAACGGCACGGGGGCCGAAGATGAGCGCGACGATCCTCCGCAAGGCGCGACTCTGGACCCTGGCGTCCGCGGTCGTGATCGCGGCGGGGTTGAGCTGGATCGTCGACCTGGCCTTCGTGTGGGGGTTCCTGGGCTCGGCCGTGTGGGCGGTTCTCGGTTTCTGGCTCGTGGAGGAGCTGGTGCGCCGGGCGCTCCTGCCCTCCGGCACCGGGCGCGACCGGCGCGCCGTCGCCTGGCTCGCCGTCGCCAAGGCGGCCCTCTACGCCGTCGCCGTCTGGGTCCTGCTCCAGGGTCTCGTTCCGACCATGAGCTGCATCTACGGGGTCTCGCTGATCCTGGTCGTTCTGGTGATAACCGTGCTGGTGGTCCGACCGAGCCTCGCACCGCAGAGGCTCTCGGAACGGGGGAACGATGACTAGCAAGCTGATCGTCCTGATCGCCGCCGCCGCCCTCTTCGCGGGCGCGGCCTACGCGGATCCCGACACCCACGCCGACACCCACGCCGAGCCGGCGCAGCACGTCGAGCAGTCGCATGACGACGCGCATCATCACGGCGAGGCGGTCCACGACGCTCATCATGACGATGCGCACCACGACGATGCGCACCATGACGACGCCCATCACGGCGACGCGCACGGCGAGCACGGCCACGACGACCACGGCCACGGCCACGACCCCTACCACCTGCCCAACTTCATCTCGGTGCTCTTCGGCGACAAGCTCCAGGGCACGGTGAAGATCGGCAGCCTCGAGGGCGACAAGGCCGCCTTCCTCGACCCGCTGTTCTCGCTGATCACCTGCCTGATCCTGATCACGGCCATGGGCCTCTCGGCGCGGCGCCGACCCGAGGACAAGCCGACGCGTTTCCAGGTGGCCATCGAGATGCTCGTGGGCGGGCTCTACAATCTCTTCGAGGGCGCCATCGGGCCGACCGCCCGCAAGTACACGCCGTACCTGGGCACGCTCTTCGTGTTCATCCTGATCAACAACTTCATGGGGCTGGTGCCCTTCTTCCACGCGTCGACGTCGAGCATCAACACGACCGTCGCGCTGGCCCTCTGCACCTTCCTGTACGTGCAGTTCACGGGCATCAAGGAGAACGGCATCCTCGGCTACCTGCACCACATGGCGGGCTCGCCCCGCAGCGGGCTGGAGTGGGGCTTCGTGATCCTCATGTTCCCGCTGCACGTGCTCGGCGAGTTCATCAAGCCCCTGAGCCTTAGCCTGCGACTCTTCGGCAACGTGATGGGCGAGGACAAGCTCATCGCGGTGTTCGTGGTGCTCGGCGCGGGCATCTTCGCGTTCGTGAATTCACCGGTCGGCCTGCCCATCCAGGTGCCGATCGTTTTCCTGGCGTTGATGACCAGCACCATCCAGGCGCTGGTCTTCACGTTGCTGTCGACGATCTACATTGCTCTGATGCTTCCCCACGGGGAACATGAGCATTGACGCCGGAAGACTGAACACCCTTCCGGAGACCCGGGCCCTCGCGCCCCAAAACTGACCTGAAAAGGTGTAGGAGGAACAATGGATCTCTTAGGACTGGCTCCCCTCGGCGTTGGTATCGCTGCGATCGGTTCCGCTCTCGGCCTGGGCAAGGCCATCGGTTCCGCCATGGAGGCCATGGGCCGTCAGCCCGAGGCCATCCCCCAGATCCAGGTCGCGATGATCATCGGTTGCGCCTTCATCGAGGCTCTGACCATCTACGCGCTGCTGGTCGTCATCCTGCTGATGGGCAAGCTCGGCGCCTAGCCGGTTCGTCGCGAGGTCTCCGGAAGGACGACGGGCGACGGCACGGCGCCGTCGCCCCGTCCCTCGACCGGAGAGATCGACATCAGTCGTGGAAGGTGTGAAATGGATCTGAACATACCGGTCGTCCTGACCAACATCGCAGGCTTCGTGATCGTGGTCTGGATCCTCGCCAAGTTCGCGTGGGGTCCGATCCTCGACCTGCTCGACGCGCGTCGCGACAAGATCGCCGACGACTTCGCCCAGGCGGAGAACGCCCGCGGCGAAGCGGAGCAGCTCAAGGGCGACTTCGAGCTGAAGCTCGGCGAGATCAAGGTCATCGAGCGCGAGAAGGTCCAGGAGGCGGTCAACCGCGGCGAGGAGATCGCCGAGCGGCTCAAGACCGAGGCCCAGACCAAGGCCGACACCTCGCTGGAGAAGGCCCGTCAGGACATCGAGGTCGAATCGCAGAAGGCGCAGCTCGCCCTGCGGGACCACGTGGTGTCCCTCGCCCTCGGCTCGGCCGAGCGCCTCGTCAACCAGAAGCTGGACGACGAGACGCACCGGCGGCTGATCAGCGAGTACATCGACGAGCTCGGGGGTATGCCCAATGCGTAACCGGGGCGTGGCCACGCGTTACGCGCAGGCCCTGCTCGACACGTCGAGCAAGGCCGGCGTCCTCGACGGCGTCGCGGACTCCTTCGCCGACTTCGCCCGGATCTACCGGGAGAACCCGGATCTGGAGAGCTTCCTGGAGGGACCGCAGGTCGCCGACCAGGAGAAGGCCGCGCTGCTGGACAACGTCTTCAAGAGCAAGATCGAACCCGTGCTGCTGCACTTCTTCCACCTGCTGCTGGAGAAGGGGCGGATCGAGCATCTCGCCGACATCCACGCCTCGTTCCAGGAGATGGTCGAGATCGAGCAGGGATACGTGCGGGCGGGGGTCGTCACGGCGGTGCCGCTGCCGGAGGACCTCGAGCGCGGCCTGATCGACAAGCTGGCGGCGATGACCGGCAAGAAGGTCACCCTGCGCAAGCGCGTCGATCCCAGGGTGATCGGCGGCGTGCGCGTCACCATGGGCGACCGGGTGATCGACGGCACCATCAGCACCAACCTGACCAAGATGCGCGCGCAGCTGTCCGCGGCGGACGTGCGCCAAGTCTGAACGGACTCGTTGAACAAGGGGTAACGCTTTGAAACTCAGGCCCGAAGAGATCAGCTCCATCCTGTCGCAGGAGCTTGAGAAGTACGACCGCGACCTCGGCGTCGAGAGCGTCGGCACCATCCTCCAGGTCGGTGACGGCATCGCGCGCATCTACGGTCTGCAGGACGTGATGGCCGGCGAGCTCATCCAGTTCCCCGGGGACACCTACGGCATGGTGCTGAACCTGGAGGAGGACTCCATCGGCGCCGCCATCTTCGGCGAGGACACGCACATCAAGGAGGGCGACCAGGTCACCCGCACCGGGCGCATCGCCGAGGTGCCGGTGGGCGACGGCGTCATCGGCCGTGTGGTCAACGCCGTGGGCCAGCCCATCGACGGCAAGGGCCCGATCCCCAGCGACGAGACCCGCCGCATCGAGATCAAGGCCCCCGGCGTGCTCGGTCGGCAGCCGGTGAAGGAGCCCCTGATGACGGGGCTGAAGGCCATCGACTCGATGATCCCCATCGGCCGCGGCCAGCGCGAGCTGATCA
>CAZSNA010000044.1:0-29041 GCA_964607825.1 uncultured Fibrobacteraceae bacterium
CTCGAGGGGCGGCCGGGGCGCTCGATCGCTACGCCCCGGCCGCGGCCCTGTATACCACCCGCCCCCTGCGTGACAGGCTATCCGGCCGGTGTTAGGTTTGGGGGATGAATGATCAAGGTTCACAGGATCGGTTTTGTGCGCGGGTTTTTGGGCGTGTTCAGGGGGTCGGCTTCCGGTGGTTCGTGAAGCTGGAGGCCGATGAGCTGAGCGTGGTCGGCACCGTGCGCAATATGCGGGACGGCAGCGTCGAGGTGTGGGCCGAGGGGGAGCAGGAGGGGCTCGTCCAGATGCTCGGGCGCATCGCTTGCGGGCCGACGCACGGGCGGGTCGATACGATGCACGTCGACTGGGACGCGGCCGCCGGCCGCTGGGACGATTTCTCCATCATCACCTGAGGACACGATGAGCGACGACAGGCTGCTGGTGGCCGTGGACGTGGACGGCACGCTGCTGAACGTGGAGTTCGACGACGACCTCGCCGCCCCGGAGCGCGAGGCGGTGCGGCGGGTGAGGGCGGCGGGCCACGTGCTGGCGCTCTGCACCGGTCGCAACCGGCAGTCGGCGGCCCGGGTGATCGAGTCCGCGGACGGGGCGCTGGACGGGGCGCCGCGGATCCTGCTCAACGGCGCCGTGGTGCTCGACGGCGAACGCGTGCTGCGCGAGGCCCATCTCGGCCGCGAGATGCTGGCCGGGCTGACGGAGCTGTTCAAGAGCCACGGCGTGCTGCCCGGCCTGTTCACCGACGACGACGAGAACGGCGGCCTGACCATCGAGTCCGTCGAGCCCAACAGCGTGCTGGCCGGCTACCTGGAACGGCGCGGCGCCCGGGTGGGACCCGTGCGCTACGTGGACGACCTGCGCGGGCATCTGCCGGCGTCGGCCCTGGAGATCGGCAGCATCGACGAGCAGGGCGTCATCGAGGCCCTGTCGGCCGACGTGCGCGCGACCTACGGCGACCGCGTGCAGGTCGTCAACACCCAGACCCTCCTGTCCCGCGAGCCGTACCTGTGGATCGAGGTCTACGCCGCCGACTGCACCAAGGGCAGCGGACTGACCCTGCTGGCCGGGTCCTACGGCGTGCCGCGCGAGCGGATCGTGGCCATCGGCGACAACTACAACGACCTTGATATGTTCACGGCGGCGGGGCATCGTGTGGCCATGGGCAACGCGCCCGCGGACGTGCGCGCGGCGGCCGATCGCGTGGCGCCGCCGGTGTCCGAACACGGCGCCGCGACGGTGCTCGAGGAGATCGCCGCGGGACTCTATCCCCGACGGGAGACGTGATGCCGGCGAAACCCGGAGACGACGGACACGAGACCTGGGACGAGATGGAGTTCCGCCATCTCGGCTACGCGTTCGTGGACCTGATCGCGGAATACATGCAGGGGCTGGAGGGGCGCCGGGTCTACGGCCCCGTCTCGCCGGCGGGCCTGGACGACCTCTTCGCCGAGGACCTGCCCGAGGACGGCTGCGACGCCGACGACCTGCTGCAGGAATGCCGCGCCAAGATCTTCCCCAACTCCATGGCCATCGGCAGCACCCGCTACTTCGGGATGATGAACCCGAACCCCCTGCCCCTGGCCGTCTTCGCCGACGCCCTCTGCTCGGCCATGAACCAGAACGCCGCCTCGTGGCGCCACGCGCCGGCGGCCACCGCCGTGGAGAAGCGGGTGGTCCGCTGGTTCTGCGAGCTCTTCGGCCTGGGCGACGTCTCCTTCGGCACGCTGGTGCCCGGCGGCTCCTTCGCCAACCTGACGGCCCTGAAGCTGGCGCTCAACCGCGCCCTGGGCCGGGACATCGCCACCTGGGATCCCGAGGACGCGCCGCACCTGGCCGAGACCGCGAAGCTGCGCTTCTACGTGTCGAAGCAGGCCCACTACTCGTTCCGCAAGGCCGTCGACGTGCTCGGCCTGGGGCACGGGCAGCTGCGCAAGATCCCCGTGGACCGGCTGTACCGGGTCGATCCCGTCGAGCTGCGGGCGGCCCTGGAGGCCGACATCGCGGCCGGCCTCAAGCCCTGCGCCCTGATCGGCATCGCCGGCACCACCAACACGGGCAGCATCGACAAGCTGGAGGTGCTGGCCGAGCTGGCCCGCGAGTTCGGCTGCTGGTTCCACGTGGACGCGGCCTACGGCGGGGCGGTCATCCTGAGCGAGAAGTACCGGCCCATGCTGGCGGGCATCGAGCGGGCCGACTCGATCACCGTCGATCCGCACAAGTGGTTCTACGCGCCCTTCGAGGCCGGCGGCGTGCTGGTGCGCGACGGCGACTTCCTGCGCCGCAGCTTCCTGGTGCGCCCCGAATACTACATGGAGCCCCAGGGGCCGGACGAGCCGCCCGCGCCCGATCCGCGCAGCTTCCACATGGGCGACAAGGTGAACTTCTTCCAGTACGGCCTGCACGGCAGCCGCCGCTTCAACGCCCTGAAGCTGTGGATGGCCATCAAGTCCGTCGGCCGCCGTCGCCTGGCCGCCTGGGTGGAGAAGGACATCGAGCTGGCCCGCGTGCTGGCGGGACTGCTGCAGCGCGCCCCCGAGTTCGAGCTGGTCGGCCCGAACACCCTGGGCATCTGCACCTTCCGCTGGGAACCGAACGACCGCGAACGACGTACGGAGGAGGTCGATCAGCTCAACCGCGACCTGCAGGCCGCCGTGGAGCTCGAGGGCGACGCCTGGTTCAGCCACACGATCCTCAACGACCGCGTCACCCTGCGGGTGAACGTCGAGAACCGGAACATGAGACGCGACGACATCATCCGGCTGCTGAACGTGCTGCGGCGCACGGCGGCCCGGCTCAAGGACGGAGAGACATGAGAGCGACGACCGTGACGATCGCCCTGCTGCTGATCGCGGGCCTGGCCGCGGCCCAGGGCATGAAGGATTCCTCCACCGTGGTGTCGGTCACCGCGCCGGGAGAACTGCGCGCGAGCGTGGGCTCGATGGTGGAGATCCCCGTGGAGATCGACATCGACAAGGGCTGGCACCTCTACGCCCACGGCGACACCACCTACTACGGCATCGCGGTGGCGGGCCTGGACACGCTGCCGCTGGCCGCCGTGCAGGTCGACTACCCCGAAGGCCACATGGGCGAGTTCCTCGGCCACGCGGTGCGCCTGCTGGAGGGGACGCAGTCGATGGTGATCAAGGGCGTGCTCATGTCCGAACTGGACGCGCCGCTGAAGTTCGAACTCGAGTGCCAGGCCTGCGACGACAAGTCCTGCCTGGCGCCCGCCTGGATCCCCTTCGAGACCGCGGTCCTGCCCGAGGAGTGACGTCATGCGTCGTCTGGTCCTGATCGTTCTGCTGCTCGTCGCCGTATCCGCCGCCGCCCAGGACTGGGACAAGTTCGAGGTCGCCGCCGAGCCGCTGGGCGAGCACATGTGGCACCTGCGCGGCGCCGGCGGCAACATGGTGCTGCTCTCCGGCCGGGGCGGCGTCCTGCTGGTGGATTCGGACTACGAGCAGATGGGGGAGAAGGTGCTGGCCAAGGCGCGCGAGCTGACCGGCCGCGCGCCCACCCGGGTGGTCAACACCCACTGGCACTTCGACCACGTGGGCGGCAACGCGGTCCTGGCCGACGCCGGCGCCGAGATCATCGCCCACGCCGACGTGCGGCGCTGCATGGCGCAGGACCGGCTCATCGAGCTGCTGGACACCGAGGTGCCCGCCTCGCCCCACGCGGCCCTGCCCGTCCTGACCTTCACCGATTCCCTGACCCTGCGCCTGGACGACGAGGAGATCCTCCTCTGGCACCCCGCGCCCGCCCACACCGGCGGCGACGCGGTGGTCGTGTTCCGCGACGCGGACGTGATCCACACCGGCGACCTGGTCTTCTACATCGGCTACCCCTTCGTCGACACCTCCCACGGCGGCGACATCGACGGCATGATCGCCGCGGTCGAGACGATCATCGGCCTGTGCGGCGACGCCACGCGGGTGGTGCCCGGCCACGGCCCGATCACCGACCGCGCCGGCCTGCAGACCTACCTGGGCTTGCTGACGGGGTACCGGGACGCCATCGCGCCCCTGAAGGCCCGGGGGATGAGCCTGGACGAGGTGAAGGCCGCCGAGGCCACCGCCGAACTCGACGCCGAGTACGGCGCGGCCATCTTCTCGCCGGCGCTGTTCACGGAGATGGTCTACCTGACCGTCGATTAGCAGGCTCGGTCCGAGAGCTCCCGGACGGAGCCTAGCGCCCGAACAGCAGCTTGACCTGGCTGAAGGTCATGGACTCGTTGCCCACGCCGCCGTCGATCACCGCCAGCTCGAAGACGCAGCCCGCGCCCTCGTACCCGTCCACCACGAACCAGAAATCGCCCTGCTGCGGCAGCGTGGTCACGGCGCCGTCGTCGGTGACCTCGAGGCAGCCGAGCTGCGCGTCGCAGTCGTTGAGGATGGCCAGGTCCAGGTCGCAGGCGCTGGTCAGGACCACCTCGAAGAGGCGCGGCTGCTCCAGGTAGAGGTGGTAGACCACCTCGCCGCCCGATTCCTCCCAGTCGCTGCAGCCGTAGTAGGTGACGTTGTTCGGCAGGCCGGTGTTGTCGCCGGCGTAGGTGCCGCCGAGCTGGACCTCGATCTGCCCGCTGCAGTCGAGCTCGGCGAGGGCGGGAGCGGTCGCCAGGATCAGGATGATCGCAAGAATACCGGGCAGTTTGCGCATCGATACGGGCCTCCGGACGGGGGGCGCGGTGGTAACTCCCTCGCGTTGTAGGGGATGCGGGGGAGGGGGTTATGCTGGGGGATGGGGATGCAGGATGTGGGCCGTCGGGCGTGGCGGACGGTCAGGTCGTTTGATCTGATGTGTGCCGAGTGCATCGAAGATCTAAAGTCTACACGTGTACACTTCGAGAATGGATGTCGGTGTCATCTGTAGATGTGCTTGATCGTACCCCAGGACCTGTTCTCGCCTTTGGCCAGGCTCTCGCCCAGGTCGCGCTGTCCGACCATGAAGTACCGGCTGCGGGTCGTGCCGTCGTCCTGTTCCACATCCTCTGCGATCACGTAGAACTGCTGCTCGGACGTGACCGTGATGGTGTGCTCGCCGCCCTCCAGGTAGAAGACGATCTGCACGTCGAAGAGGCCCAGGTCGGTGTTGGGGAAGTAGGGATGGGTCGGATCCTGGGTCTGCCAGGTGCCGATCTGGTGGAACGTGTTCACCGAGATGCTCTGGACGCCCAGGACGACCTGTCCCTGCTCGTCGTGGCCCTGGTTGCCCCCGAACATGTTGGTGGTGGACGTGATGTCCTGGGAGCGCTCCCAGATCTCGGTGCCCGCGAACATGAACTCGAAGTCGGGGTGGAGGATCTTCTCGTACTCCGTGATGTTCATCTCGCCGTAGGCCTGCTCGAAGTTGTCCACGAGATCCTCGCGGGTTTCGGGCCACTTGTAGATCACGGGGTCGTCTCCAGGATCGACCGGATCGTCGGAACCGCAGCCGGCCAAGGCGAGGAGGGCGAGGGCCACGGCGAGCACGGCGACTTTACGCGTGTGAACGACCGATTGTCCGCTCATGCCGACTCCTTATAAGTACAGCGCCTTGACGCTGCCCCAGGTCATATCCTCGTTGGTCTTCAGACCCGACCCCAGATCACGCTGACCGGCGAGGAAGCACCGGGTGCGGGTGCCGCCCTCCCCGTCGTCCACCTCTTCAGACTTCACGTAGAAGAGCTGCTCCGAGGACACGGTCAGGGTATGTTCGCCGCCCTCGAGGTAGAAGACGATCTGCACGTCGAACAGCCCCTGGTCGGTGTCGGGGAAGTAGGGGTGGGTCGGCTCCTGTCTCTCCCAGACGCCGATCTGGTTGAAGGTATGCACCGCGATCGACTGGACGCCCAGGACGGCCCATCCGTCCCCGTATTCACCCTGCTCGCCCGAGAACATGTTCGTGGTGGACTGGATGTCCTGCAGGCGCGTCCAGACCTCGGTGTCCGTGAAGATGAAAATGAAGTCGTCGTGGAGGATGAAGTCGTACTCGTCGATGTCCATCTCGACGTAGGCCTGCTCGAAGTTCTCCATGAGCTTCTCGCGGGTGTCGGGCCACTGGTAGGAGGTCTCGGGATCGGGATCGGGATCCGGCTTGGCCGGGTCGTCGGAATCGCAGCCGGCCAGGGCGAGAAGCATGAGGATCGCGACGAGCGCGGCGACTTTACACGTGTGAACCGTCCGTCTGCTGGTCATATCCGTTCCCTTCTAGTAGAGCGCCTTGATGTCGCCCCAGTTCAGGTCGTCGTTCGTCCTCAGCTTGCTGTCCAGATCCCGCTGCCCGGCCAGGAACCAGCGCGTGCGCGTTCCGCCCTCGCCGTCGTCCACGTCCTCGGCTGCGAGATAGAAGAGCTGCCCGGACGTGATGGTGATGGTGTGCTCGCCGCCTTCCAGGAAGAAGATGAGTTGTACATCGTAGAGCCCCTCGTCCGTGTTCGGGAAGAAGGGGTGGGTCGCGTCCTGGGCCGTCCAGTCGCCGAGCTGGTCGAAGCGGTTGACCGCGATGCTCTGGACGGACAGGGCGACTTGCCCATGTTCATCGTGGCCCTGGTTCCCGTCGAACATGTTCTCCGTCGAGACCAGGTCCTGGACGCGCTCCCAGATGTCGCCGCCGATGAAGACGAACCTGAAATCCGGATGCAGGCACGCCTCGTACTCCTCGTAGTCCATCTCCTGGTAGGCCTGCACGAAGTTCGCCATGAGCTGCTCGCGCGTGTCGGGCCAGTCGTAGGTGGTCTCGGGGACGGGATCGGGCTTGGCGGGGTCGACGGTGGTGCAGCCGGCGGCGAGGGCCAGGAGGGCGATCAGGCCCGCGGCGCGTTGACACGTGTAAAGCGTCCGTCGGGATATCACTCCGGGCTCCTCGAGTAGACGGCCTTGAGCCCGCTCCAGGATATGCTTTCGTTGCTGCGCGATCGCGGCTCCTCGTCCTGTTGCCCGATCAGGAAGTAGCGTGAGCGGGTCGTGCCGTCGTCCTGCTCCACGTCCTCTTCGATCACGTAGAACAGCTGCTCGGACGTGATCGTCAAGGTGTGCTGGCCGCCTTCGAGATGGAAGACGATCTGTACGTCGAAACTGCCTCTTTCCGCGTTCGGAAAGCGAGGCGCGGTGGGAGCCTGCGTCTCCCAGACGCCGATCTGGGTGAAGTTGTTCACCTGAATGAACTGGACGCCCGCCACGGCCTCGCCGATCTCGGTGGCGCCCTGGTCGCCTGCGAACAGGCTCGTGACGGACTGGATGTCCTGCTGGCGGACCCAGACCTCATCATCGCTATTGACGAACTCGAAGTCGTCGTGGAGGGCATCCTCGTACGCCGTGATATCCATCTCGCCATATGCCGACACTATCCAATCCATCAGCTTCTCGGGCGTATCAGGCCAGGGAGTCAGCTCCGGCGGATCAGGCACGACGGGATCCTCATCCGAGCACCCGCAGACGAGAACCGCGACCGCAGCGGCGCACAGGAAGAATCGGAACGACGTGGAGCGTGACATAAGTCCTCCATATACATCTCGAGGCTATATATATCCCCATCAGTATGCCCCATCGCCGTTCCGAATTCAAATCACCGATCCTTCTGCCCCACCAGCTGCCACCGCCGATGCAGCGATCCGTCCCAGTCCTCCGCCCTCACCGGCGCCACGTACACCACCTGCTTCCCGCGCACGTTCATGTGCCTCCCGTTCTTCAGGCGCAACACGAAGGCATAGGCCACGTCGGCGCGCAGGACGCCCTCGGCGTCGGTCCAGTCCACCTCGCCGGGCGCGGGCTCCGACCAGCCGTCGAGTACCTCCAGGCGCTGGAAGTCGATCGAGGCCACCCCGGGCGCGAGGCGGCCGTCGCGGCTCCGATGTTCCGTACCCGAGAACATGTTGCGGGTCGAGGCCAGGTCGTCATCGCGGTCGAAGGCCGCCTTGTCGGGCTCGCGGAACTCGAAGCGGTAGTCCGTGTGCAGCAGGCGCTCGTAGACCGACGCGTCCATCACCTCGTAGGCGTCCTGCAGGGCGAGGAGGGCCTGGCCGGCGCCGACGGGCGCCGGCGCCGTGCCGGGGCCGAGCAGGGAGTCGGAGGCGCAGCCGGTCAGTAGCGCGAGGCCGAGCGTGGCGAACGCCAAGACGGGGATGCGACGGATCATATGGCGTCGGTTCATGCCGGGCCTCCCGGTCGCGTGGGGTATAGAAAGGCCCGGGCCGGCCCCGCCGTGAGGGGCCGACCCGGGAGATGCGTGTCGGCGGCGGCGATTCCCCGTCGCCGTGCGCCGTCATGAAGTCGATGCATGAACGTAGGGACGGGGACCGGCCCGCGCCAGTCCCCGTCCTCGTGTATCCGGCCGTGTGCCTAGAGCTGCGAGAAGATCTCGTCGAAGGCCGCGCGCATGCCGGCCTGCAGCTTGGCCACGTCCTCGGCCGACCACTTGTCCTCGTCCTCGCGGATGAAGGTGGTCAGGTCGACGCGGTTGTCGAAGCGGCCCAGGGGCAGGTGGTAGGTCTCGCCGTGGGCCTTGATGGTCACCGTGTTGGGCACCTCGGAGGTGGCCAGCAGGTGCTCGACGTCGTCGCAGCCGTAGTCGTTCATCATGACCTCGATGGGCACGCCGTGGTGCAGGATCGAGCCCGGGTCGTCGGGGTCGGTGCGGGCGACGTTCTTGCGGCGCGACTCCTCCGGCGTGACCCAGATGTAGAGGATGCTCGACTTCTCCAGCATCTCCGGGCAGAGCATGCGCAGGGAGTACTGGTAGCCCCAGGGATCGGGCAGGGGCATCTCGGACTCGTGGCGGCCGCCGCGGGCGAACTCCACGACCACCGTCTTGCCCTCGAGGGTCTCGGGCACCTCGGCCACCTTGTCGTCCAGGAGCTTCTTGGCCTCGGGGTGCAGCGCCTCGATGATCTTGGCGCGCGAGGCCTCGTCCACGTCGCGCCAGAAGGCCTTGGCGCCCACCTTCTCGCGGCAGGCGTCGTAGCGCTCCATCAGCCAGGTGGTGGGGCACTCGGGGGCGGGACGGTTCCTGTTCACCAGGTCGTGGTAGTCCTCGTTGAGCAGCTCCATGAGCGTGCCCCAGTCCAGGGGATCCTTCATGGGCAGGCTGTCGTCGTCGAAGAAGGCCGGATCGAGGCCCTGGGCGCGCAGCTCCTCGCTGGTGCGGCGCATCATGTGGACGTAGGGGTAGTCGTCGAGCTGCACGGTCTCGCCGATGCCGAACTGGTCGTGGCATTCCTGCGGGGACAGGCTGGCCAGGTAGCGGCGGGCCTCGGACTTGCCCGAGGCGGGCAGGGCGTTGAGCAGCAGGATGTCGATATGCTTGGCCATCGTCTTCGTCTCCTTGAAGGCGTTTCGTCCGGTGATTCGGGACGAGTAGACTATACCGAAGCGCCGTCCGGATCAAGGGGCGAGCGCTCGGGCGCCCGCAGCTGCTCCGCGGGGACCGCCACCGGCCAGCGGCCGCGCAGCTTGGACCAGGCGACGGCCAGGCTCCAGCCCACGTGGGTGAACAGCCAGTAGAGCACCGGCATGGTGCCGACGATCAGGATCGTGCTCGAGGCCAGCCCGCCGATGCTCGACAGGGCCAGGTTCTCCCAGATGTCCTTGCCCTCGGCGTCGGTCAGGCGGATCAGCAGGGGCAGCAGGCCGGCGATGGTGGTGCCGCTGGTCAGCAGGATCGAGCGCAGCTGGATGCGCGTCCCCTGGCAGATGGCCTTGCGCAGCATCTCCCGGCGCTCGTGGATGGGCAGGCGCCACAGGTTGACGCCGCCGAAGCGCTTGCTGTAGGGGAGCAGCGGGCCCCACATCCGTCCGTCCTCGATCTGCTCGCGCAGCTGCAGGCGGAAGCGGTTGATCAGCAGGATGGCGTTGTTGACCACGATGCCGAACAGCAGCACCAGGCCGATGCGGGCCGAGGAGTCGAACTGGCTGTCGGTCTGCCAGAAGATGGCCATCACGCCGCTCAGCGCCATGGGCAGCGAGAGCAGCACCAGCAGGGGCAGGGTCACGCTCTCGAACAGGGCGGCCAGGGTCATGAAGATGAACACGGCGGTCAGCCAGAGCATCTCGTTGAGCTGCTGCTCCTCCTCCTCGCTCATCTGCTGGCCCGAGACGTCCTCGGCCGTGTAGCCGTAGGGCAGCTCCAGCCCGTCGAGGATGTCCTTGATGTACTTCTGCCGCATCTTGTCGGTGCCGATGTACTCCCAGTTCAGCTGCATGGAGTACTGCTGGTCGACCCGGTTGATGGACGTGATCACCGGTCGCTGGATCAGCTCCACCAGGTCGGACAGGCGCACCTGCTGGCCGTCGCGGGTGGTCATGGTCTTGGACGCGATCTGGTCGTACTGGATGTCGTCCGCGTTGGCGAAGGTCAGCTGCAGGCGCTGGTCCACGCCCTCGACCAGCATGTGCCAGGGGAACTCGATGCCCAGCATGCGGCGCAGGTAGCCCACCACCTCCATCACGGTCAGGTGACGGTCGGCCAGGGCCTGGCGGTCGATCAGGATGAGGGTCTCGTCGGTGTCGGAACGGTCGAACCTGTCGCCCCCGGTCAGGCGCACGTTGCGCACGCGGCGGTTGCGCGACAGGCGGTCCATGCTGCCCTCGCAGATCGCCTCGAGCTCCTTGCTGTTGTAGCCGGTGATGCGGATCAGCGAGTTGCTCATGCCGCCGCCGCGGCCGCCCTTCATGTAGGGGTCGCCGAAGCCGTTGATCCAGATGAACATGCCGCCGAGCTCCTCGGCCAGCATGATCAGGCGGTTGCGGTAGAGCTCGGGATACTCGGTGCGGAGCATCTCGTCCTCGAACTCGATCTGCATGTAGGCGCGGTTGTCCCAGGAGGTCGTCTTCATGGTGACGCCCTCGGGGATGGGGTCGATCTCGCGCTCGAAGTTCTTCATGGTCTCGCTGGCCAGGATGACGTCCGTGCCCACCGGGCGCTCCAGGTAGACCACCAGGGTCTCGGCCTCCTGCTGGCGCCAGAAGCCGCCCATGTTCACCTCGTTGCGGTAGAGGTGGATGCCGCCCCAGATGGCGCCGACGACCATCAGCAGGGGCAGCGGCCAGAAGCGCAGGTGCATGGCCGTGAACCGCTCGACGAAGCTGGCGAACAGGCCGACCGCCGTCATCATGGCGAGCGCGCCGACGAACCACGGCCACAGGTCGGTCGCCGCACCCCAGTCCTTGACCAGGCCCAGGGCGACGAAGCCGATGCCGCCGAGCACCGCCGAGACCAGCGCCCAGCGCCAGCACAGGGCCCAGCCGGTCATCTCGTGCTCGTCGACCTCCTCGCGCGCCATCTCCTCCTCGGTCAGGCGCCGCAGCGCCACCGGGATCCAGCCGAAGGCCACGAACACCGAGGCCAGCATGGCGATGCCCACCGCGATGGCCAGCGGCGCGTAGTAGATGGCCAGCCGGTCGCTCAGGTAGATGAAGCTCAGGAAGGCCACCACGGTGGTCAGGGTGGTGGCGGTGATGGGGAAGGCCACCTCCTTGGTGCCGTTGATCAGGGCGCGCTTGGCGTCGCGGTGCTTGCGGCGGGTGACGCGGCGGTGGATGGCGTCCAGCACCAGGATGCTGTTGTCCAGCAGCATGCCGAAGCTGACGGTCAGCCCCGAGATGGTGATGAAGTTCACCGACACCCCGAAGAAGTAGAACATGGACAGGCAGATCACGATGGCCAGCAGGATGGAGCTCACCACGATGGCCGTGAAGCGCACCCGGCGCAGGGCCGCCGCCAGCAGCATGAACAGCAGCAGCAGGATGACCAGCGAACGCCAGACCAGCTCCTCCACCTTGTCCTGCAGGTCCTTGCCGTTGTCCGTGTCGATCTCGAACTCCACCGGGAAGGGCAGGGCCTCCTGGATCTCCGGCAGGACCCGGCGGATGTTGCGGCTGACGGTGATGGCGTTGGTGCCGCTGCGCTTGGCGATGGACGCCTGGATCACGTTGTCGCCGTTGATGCGCACGAAGTAGGTGGGGTCGTCGAAGCTGCGGGCCATGTCGGCGATGCGGTCCAGCGTCACGGGCTGGCCACCCACGTTGGCCACCACGGTGCTCATGATCTTGCGGACCGAGACCGAGTCCTGGACGCTGACCGCGAACTCCAGCCCCCGGTCGCGGACCGCGCCGGCGGGCACGATGTCGTCCAGGGCGGCCACCTGGTCGTAGACGGTGTCGGCGTGGATGCCGTAGCGCTCCATGGCCTCCTGGTCCAGCAGGATCTTCAACAGGGGCAGGGCGCCGCCCTGCAGCTCCACGTCGGCCACGCCGGAGATGGCCAGCAGCCGGGCCTGCAGCCAGGTGTCGGCCTTGTCGCGCAGGTCGTTGGCGCTCAACGGCGAGATCAGGCTGACGGTCATGAAGTCCTCGGTGCGGAACTCCTCGGGCACGTGGGGCACCACCCGCGGCTGCTGGGCGGTGGCCGGCAGGTTGCGGCGCACCGAGCCGAGCTGCTCCGCCAGGTCGAGCTGCGCGAACTCCAGGTCGATGTCGCGGCGGAACTCGACGGTGACCGAGCTGTAGCCGGGCCGCGAGCGCGAGCGGATGTTCTCCACCCCGTAGACCTGCCTCGCCGCCTCCTCCACCGGGATCGTGATCGAGCGCAGCACCGCCGCCGGCGAGGCGCCGGTCCAGCCCGTGGTGACCGAGAGCGAGGGCAGCTCGGTCTCGGGCATGGCCTCGATCTCCAGGCGGGGCAGGGCGTAGATGCCCGTGATCACCAGGGCGGTGAAGAGCATCCAGGTGGCGACGGGATGGTCCACGAAGAGCTTGATCACGCCGGCGTCCCCTCGTCGCGGCCGCGCTCGGTCAGCCGGTGCAGGATGTCGTAGATCACCGGCGTCAGGAAGAGGGTCAGCAGGGTGGCCAGGCTCAGGCCGCCGAGGATCGTCACGGCCAGGGGCCGCTGGATCTGCTCGCCGGTGCCGATGCCGATGGCCATGGGCACCATGGCCAGCACCGTGGTCAGCGTCGTCATGATGATGGGCCGGAAGCGCAGCCGGCTGGCCTCCAGGATGGCCTCGCGGCGGGCCAGCCCCTCGCCGCGCAGGCGACGGATGGTCGACACCTTGACGATGGCGTCGTTGACGGCGATGCCCAGCAGGGCCACCAGACCTATGAGCGAGATGATGTTCACCGTATGGCCGCTGACCGCCAGGGTCAGCGCCGCGCCCAGCACGCCCACGGGCAGCACCGCCGAGATGATCAGCGGGTCCAGGAAGGACTCGAACTGCGCCGCGAGGATCATGTAGACCAGCAGGGCCGACAGCAGCAGCGCCCAGCCCAGGTCGCGGAAGGACTCGTTGATCTCCTCCTGCTCGCCGCCGGCCACGAAGCCCGTGCCCGACGGGGTGTCGGTGCGGTCGAGCACCGCGTTCACGTCCTCCCACAGCTTGCTCAGCTTGCGGCCGGCCACGTCGCCCGAGAGGGTGATCTGGCGGCGCTGGTCGCGGCGCACCACCTCGCGCACGGGACGGCCCTCGCTCAGCAGCACGAAGCGGCTCAGCGGCGCGGTCTTGCCGTTGCCCACGTCGATGGGCGACGCCAGCACGCCGTCGAGGTCGCGGCGCTGGTCCAGGGGCAGGCGCACGGCGATGTCCACGCGCTGCTCCACCTCGTTGAAGCTGGTGGCCACGACGCCCTGGATGCGGGCCTGCAGCTCGCGCGCCAGCAGGTCGGGGTTGATGCCGTGGCGCAGGGCCTCCTCGCGGTCGATGTTCACCTCGACCGTGGGGTTGCCCAGCACGCGGTCCATCTCCAGGTCGGTCAGGCCCTCCACTTCGGACAGGGAGGTCAGCAGCGTCTCGGCCACGTTCAGCGCGTCCTCGGGCCGCTCGGCCACCACGCCCAGGTTGAAGGGGGACTCGCCGCTGGCGAGGATCTCCTGCAGACCGATGCCCTCGTCCTCGAAGGTGCTGATCGCGCCCTCGAGCTCGGCCAGCCGTCCGCGCAGCATCTCCTTGATCTCGGCCATGTGCTTGGCGCCCTGGCGCGAGGGATGCAGCAGCACGCGGATGCGCACCGTGTTGGCGGCGGAGTACTCCTTGAGCGCGGCCAGGGTGCGCTCGGTCTGGCCCACCTGCGAGAAGACGGTCTTCACCTCGTCGCGGGCGGCCAGCCGGGCCGCCAGGTCGGAGGCCGTGGACTGGGTCGACTCGAGGGGCGTGCCGTTGGGCAGCTCCAGGGCCAGGGTGAAGTCGCCGCTGGTGCGCTCGGGCAGGAACGAGCGCGGCAGGTCCAGGGCCACGAAGGTCGAGCCGGCCAGCAGGGCCAGCAGTCCCAGCAGGAACAGGCCCTTGTGGGCCATCACCTTCACCAGCGCCCCGTGGTACACGCCGTAGAGCCGTGCGAACAGCAGGTCGGAGAGCTTGAAGACGCCGCGCGGCGTCTCGGTGCCGGCCCGCAGGAAGCGCGCCGAGAGGGTGGGCTGCAGCAGCAGGGCCGTGCCCACCGACAGCAGCAGCGAGATGGTGACGGTCAGGGCCTGGTCGCGGAAGAACTCGCCCGCGATGCCGGGCACGTAGATCACCGGGAAGAACACGGCGACCGTCGTCAGGGTGGCGGCCACCACCGGCGAGGCCACCTCCTTGGCGGCCCGCGCGCAGACCAGCGCGATCGGCTCGTCCTCGTCCTTCTCGGCCAGGTGCCGCTTGATGTTCTCCAACACCACGATGGCGTTGTCCACCAGCATGCCCGCGGCCAGCGACAGCCCGCCCAGGGACATCAGGTTGATGTTCACCTCGAACAGGTGCATGAAGGCGAAGGTGGCGGTGATGCTGATGGGGATCGAGAGGCTCACCACGAAGGGGCTGCGCCAGTCGCGCAGGAAGAAGAACAGCACCAGGAACGCCAGTCCGGCGCCCCAGAGCAGCGAGTCGGTCAGGCCCCGGAAGCTCTCGCGCACGTAGTCGGCGTCGCGGTAGACGAAGCGGTAGTCGAAGTCGGCGTACTGCCCGTTGACCACGTCGAGGATGACGTCGACCTCCTCGGTCACCTCGATGGTGTTGGCGCCCACCTCCTTGTAGAGGAGCATGGAGACCACCTCGCCCTCGTCGAGCAGGGTGACGCCCTCGGGCTCCTTGACGGTGTCGAGCACCTCGGCCACGTCGGCCACGGTGATGATGCCCGAACGTTCGGTGGGGATCTCGGTGCGGCGGATGTCGTCGAGCGTCTCGAACTCGCCCAGGATGCGCAGGGGCAGCTGCAGCGGTCCCTTGCGCACGCGTCCGCCGGGGAAACTCACGTTGGACAGGCTCAGGGCGCTCTGGATGTCCTGCATGGTCAGCCCGTACAGGCGCAGCTTGCCGAAGTCGGGGCGCACCAGGATCTCCCGGTCGCGGCCGCCGATCACCTCGGCCTGGCTGACGCCGTCGATCTGCTCCAGGGCCGGCTTGACGACCTCCTCGCAGAACTCGGTCTGCTCGGCCATGTCGTCGTCGCCCTCGATGACCAGGATGGCGATGGGGCGGGCGCCGGGATCCCAGCGCAGGATCAGGGGACGCTCGGCGGCCTCGGGGAAGTCGTCGCGCGTGGACACCTGGTCCACGGCCTCGCGCAGGTGCAGGTTGGCGAACTCCATCTCCGTGCCCCACTCGTACTGCACGGTGATGGCCGACACGCCCTCGCGGGTGCGCGAGACCACCTGCTTCACGCCGGCCAGCCCGGTGATGCGCTCCTCCAGGGGCTGGGTCACCAGGCGCGCCAGGTCGTCGGCGGGCACCTCGGCGTAGTTGGTGATCACGGTGAGGTTGGGCGTGTTGATGCTGGGCAGCAGGTCCACCGGCAGCCGGTCGAAGGACTGCAGGCCGATCACCACCAGGCCGGCGAAGAGCATCAGCACGGCCACCGGTCGCTTGACGGCGCCTTTGATCATTCCACGGTCTCCCCGTCGGCGAAGGCCCAGCGGTCGTTCGCGGGCACCGTCTTGCGGATCTTCAGCTTGGCCTCGTGGGCCAGGGTGAGGTGGTCGCTGACCACCACCCGTTCGCCGTCGGCCAGGGAACCGCCGCTGTGGACCTTGAGGATCTCGACCCACTCGCTGTTCTCCAGGCCCGTGTCCACGTAGAGCCACTGGGCGCGCGGCTCGTCGGTCACCTTGAAGACCAGGGGACGGTCGTCGCGGATGAGCACGGCGTCGCGGGGCACCATCAGGCGGTCGACGTGGAGGCGCGCGGCCATCTCGGCGCGCACGAACATGCCGGGACGGTAGCGGCGGTCGCGGTTGGGGAAGCGGATGATGCACTCGCAGGTGCGGCTGGTCTCGTCGAGCACCGGCGAGATGACGTCCACCACCGCGCGGATGGTGTCGTCCACCGCGGGCACGGCGACCAGGGCGGCGCGGCCCTCGGTGAGGTCGCCCAGGTCGGCCTCGAGCACGTTGACCACGGCCTCCAGCTCGGTGTCGTCGGTGAGCATGCAGAGGGCCTGGTTCACGCTCACGTTCTCGCCCTTGACCGCCGCCAGTCCGCTGACCACGCCGGCGAAGGGCGCGCGGATCTCGGTGTACTCCAGGTTCAGGCGGGCGCGCTCCTCGGCGATGCGGGCGTCGGCCAGGCCGGTGCGCTGCGCGAAGGTGTCCTGGCGGAAGGCGCCTTCCTTCAGCGAAGCCAGCTCCAGGTCCAGCAGGCGGGCCTGGAACTGCTCCTCGGTGATCTCGCGGCGCGCGCGCAGGGCCAGCAGGGCGTCGCGCTGCTCCACGAAGGCGGCCAGCGCCCCCTGGTCGGCCACCTGCTCCTCGCCCTCGGCGGCGATCTCGCTCAGGGCCTGGATGTGGCGGTAGCGGCTCTCCTCCAGGGCGAGCCTGTACTCGCGGTCGTCGATCTTGGCCAGGAGCTGGCCGGCGCGGACGCGGTCGCCGTCGCGCACCCGCACCGCGACCAGCTCGCCGCCGAGCTTGCAGCGCACCTCCACCTGCTGGGTGGTGCGCAGGACGCCGTCGGCGAAGACCGGCTGCACCAGCCGGCCCTGGCGGACGAGGCCCGCGTTGACCTTGATGGCCTTCTCCTTCTTGGTGTCGGCCGCGGTGGTGTCGGCGGCGGCGGAATCGGCCGCGCCGCTCTCGACGGCGCCGTCGTCGCCGTCTTCACGGCCGCAGCCGATCACGACGAGGGCCACGGCCAGCAGCAGGGCGACGAACAGGGCTGAGCGCTTCATCTGGGGGATCTCCATTCGGGATCGGGTTGTCTGTCGACCGGTCCGCCGTCTCACCGGACCGTCAACGGATGGCATACGCTATTATCTCCATGGGTGTTGCATCGTCGAGTTCGGCGTCGTCGGCCTCGCCGCCGGTGCCGTCCAGGGCGTCGCGGGCGTCCTGGAAGCCGCGGACCACCAGCGCACGGTCGTCCGCGAGCAGGATCACCCGGTCGCGCTCGCCGTCGCCGGGGCCGCGCAGGGCCGTCCGGCGGTCGTAGCGGCCGTCGAGGTCGAACACGTCCCAGGTCTGCAGGATCCCCTCGGGCTGGTCGTGGACGCCGCGGCTGGGCAGCACCCACAGCTCGTCGCCGCGCACCTCCAGACGCAGGATATCCGGCTCGTTCGGCGCGAATTCCTGCTCCACGCCGAAGCGCTGGTAGCGTCGGCCCGACTTCCAGCGCGTCTCGAGCCGGTCCAGGATCTCGCGGGTGCGCGGCCAGGGGTCGTAGGGCCGGCCGATCACCTGCAGGGGCGCGCCCCCGGGGGCGTGGACGGTGATCTCGTAGGCGTCGCGCGTCCCCGCGATGTAGACGCGGCCCTCCGCGTCCGCGGACCAGCGGCTCCCGCCGGGGAAGAACTGGTCGATCTCCCGGAAGGTGGAGTCTGCGAAGTCGATCTCGTCGTCGAGGCCGAGGTACTCGAGGCGCTCGACGCCGTCGGCGCCGTAGAGCGAGATGAAGCTGCGCCGGCTGCGGCCGCGGTCGGTGCGGGTCATGTGGGCGCCCGAGAGCAGCAGGCCGCCGGGGACCGAGCGGGCGCCGGACAGCATGTCGCGGCCGCCGGTGGTGGGGTCCCCGGGCAGTACGGTGCCGGCGGGCAGGCCGTCCGGGGTCAGCAGGACGATGGTGCCGGGGAAGCGTTGCACCACGCCGAGGTGTCCGTCACCGGTCAGCAGCAGGTCTCCGGCGCGGCGGAATTCGCCGGGGCCCTCGCCCTCGCGGCCGATGGTGCGCAGCCACTCGCCGTCGGACGAGAGCACGATGACCTCGTTGAGCTGGGTGTCCAGCAGGTAGAGGTCGCCGCCGGGGCCCACGAGGGCCTGGACGATCAGGCCGAAGAAGAGGTCGTCGTCCTCGCCGCCGCGGCGCCACAGCTCCCGCAGTTCGAGCTCGACGCGGCCGCCGGGCGGGTCGGCGGGATTGTCCACGCGCGGGGGGGCGTCGGAGGAGAGGGCGGCGGGGGTCAGGGCGGCGACGATCAGCAGGACGGTCGCCGGCGCGAGGAGGCGACGGGCCGGCGCCGGGGTCGGGTTCGCGTACATCTCGGTCTCCGGGACAGGGGGAACGATCGTTCTCCGGACAAGGCTCCAACCGCCGGCGGCCCAGTCTACAAGAGACCGGGCCGCCGGTCGACCGCCAAACGTACGGCGGTCGCGTGTCCTGCGTTAAAAAACGTTAACGGCGAACGAGCCGGCCGCTGACCACCTCCATGGGCTCGGCCTCCTCCTCGCCCTCGGCCCCCATGGTGCTCATGAGGGTGTTGACCAGGCTGAGGACGATCACCGCGCGCTCGCCGTCGATCAGGAACATGCCGTCGGTCGTGGCGTCGCCCTCGGCGAGGATGCGCGCCCGGCGGACGAAGACGCCCCCGGCGTCGAAGACGTCCCAGACGGCCATCACGCCGTCCTCGAGGTCGCGGCTGCCGCGGCTGGTCAGCACCCAGATCTCGCCGTCGGGCATGACCCGCACGCCGGTGATGTCGGGCTCGGTGTCCGCGACCACGATCTCCGGCATGGCGGGATAGTTGCGCCCCTGGGCCTCGAGCAGGGCCGTGGCGCGGGCGGTGTCGGCCTCGTCGCGGGGCAGGGGCTGGTGGGCGCGGCCGAAGCTGCGCAGCAACGTGCCGTCGGCGGCGCGGACCTCGAAGCGGTACGTGTTGCGCTCCGGCGCGACGACCACCGAGCCGTCGTCGGCCACGTCGAAGCGGCCCCAGACCCAGTCCACCGCGACCTCGTCCAGCACCATGGCGGCGAAGTTCATCTCGTTGTCCTTGGCGACGTAGTCGGCGACCTTGGCGCCGTCCGGCGTGAAGCCGCGCAGGAAGTAGGTCTGCGTGAGCTTGCCCTGGGCGAAGTTCTGGTCGATGCCGGCCAGCACCACGTTGTCGCCGGCGCACTTGCCGCGCACCAGCACCGCGAAGCCGCCGCCGGCGCCGTAGTCGAACTCCCCGGCGGGTGTGCCCTCGCGGTCGATCTGGACGATCTTGCCCGGGAAGATCTGCATCAGCCCGAGCTTGCCGCCGGGCAGGAAGAGCAGGTCGTTGGGCCGTCGCGACTCGCCGGGGCCGTCGCCCTCGCGGCTCAGTTCGCGCAGGCGCTCGCCCTCGGGCGAGAAGACGGTGACGTTCGACAGCTGGTTGTCCAGCAGGTAGAGATTGCCCTCCTCGTCGGCCAGGGCCTGCACGATGACGCCGAAGAGGTTCTCCTCGTCGTCGATCCCGCCGGCGCGCCAATCGACCTCGAAGGCGTAGTCGACGACGCCGTCGCGGGGCGTGTCGGGATTGTCCACGTGGGGGGCCTCGGCGAAGGCCGCGGCGGCGAAGCAGGCGAGAACCGCGATCGCGGCTATTCGAAAGTATGTCTTCATGCTCTTGACTCCGGTGTTCGGGATTCGATAGACTTGAGGTCCGGAAGTTGTGGAAACGACTACGCAGCAAGCAAGTGAAGGTTGCCGGCCATGACGCGGTCCGGCGGAGGAACGGCATGAAGAAAACATACTATTGCCCACACTGCAACGCGGTGCTCAATCCCAACGAGAAGGTCATCTTCGTGGTGGATGACGGCGAGCATCGCGGCCTGATGCTGCTGAGCGCCAAGCCGGGCGACTACCGCCTGATCGTCGATCCCAACTTCCCCCTGATCGAGGGCACGGCGGTCGATTTCTCGTGTCCGGTCTGCACGGCTTCACTGATCTCCAAGGCCAACGAGAACTTCGTGGAGCTGCGCCTCGATCAGGGCGGCAGCCACATGAGCACGGTGGAGTTCAGCCGGATATTCGGGGAGCACGCGACGTTCATCATCGACGGCCGCGAGCTGTTCCGCTTCGGCGAGGACGCCGAGGACTACGAGGACGTCAACTTCTTCGGGTCTATCTGACCCTAATCCACGCCAGGCATTCATCGATCGCGCCCTCGCCGGGCGCGATCCAGCGTGCGTCCGACGGAGCGCCCAGGCGCAGGTTGGCCAGATCGCCCGCGTCCGGCGAGTCGTCCAGCGCGGCCAGGCGGAACGGTCGCTCGGGGAAGCGGCGCCCCAGCCAGTCCATCACGGCCTCGGCCGCCTCGCGGGTCCCCTCGTCCCAGCGCCCCGGCTGGCGGGACGGGAGCTGGGGCACGACCACGACGGTTCCGGGCGTCTCGCCCAGCCGGTCCGCCAGCTCGGCGCCGAGACCCGGCGCGTGGCGGCCGCCGGCCTCCAGCAGCACCAGCACCGGCGCGTCGGCCGCCTCTTCCCAGTCCGCGGCGAGATAGAGGGTCTGCTGCACGGCGCGGTCCATCCCCACCGGACAGAGCAGGACGCCGTGGCCGGTCGCGGGCAGCACCGTGCCCGCCTCCGCGTGGCGTTCGAACATGGTCTCGATGTCGGTCAGGGTGGTGTGCAGGGCCGTGGGGAAGCTGCGGACGTCGCGGCGCTTCAGTTCCTCGCTCACCAGGTCGAGCCGCCACAGCAGGCTGGCCTGCTCCGCGGGGAGGAGCGCCTTGGCGCGGTCGCGGGCCTGGTAGAGCCAGTCGCCGCGCAGACGCAGCACCCGGACGCGCCAGGCCATGGGTTCGCCGTCCGCCGGGGTGAGCGTGGCCGCCAGTTCGTAGGCGCCCTCGGGCAGAGCGGACAGGTCGGCGCGGCGGACCAGCACGTTGCGGCCGGCCTGCAGGTCGACCGTCTCGGCCCCGCCGCCGGACGAGACCACCGAGCGGCCGTCCTCGTCGAGGACGTCGGTGGTCAGGACGTGGGCGCCCGCGGCGCCGCACCACGCCACCAGTTCCATCTCCACCGGCCGCGTGCCGACCAGCGCGTTCGCCAGGCGGCCGGAAAGACGGGGCGTCGAGTCGTCGTCCAGCCCCAGCCGGACCGGCAGGTAGCGATGCCACTCGGCGTCCGGGTCGGACATGGCCGGATCCCGGACGAGCTGGGCGAAGCGCCCGGGACCGGAGTAGCCCGCATTCACGCCGAAGAGCACGTCGGCGGGCGGGGCGTAGGGGGCGAGATAGGACCAGGGCACGCGGGCCACCAGGACCAGCTCGTCGGCGTCGCGGCCGGGCTCGAACTCGGGCGCGAGCTCGACCACCGGCTGGCGCAGGGGGCGGCCGGGCAGGCCGAGCAGTTGTCCATGGGGTCGGCCGTCGCGGACACCGAAACCGAAGCGCCAGGCGCGCCGGGTGTCGAAACTGCGGAAGGAATCAGGCGCGGCGATGGTCACCAGCAGCTCGGCGTCGCGGCCCTCGGGACGGAGGATCCCGGCGGGACCCCGGGCGCGCAGGCCGAAGCCTTCGTCGTCGAACTTCGTCTCCAGCCGGATCACGCGGTCGCCGCCGGTCTCCGCGAGCAGCCCGATGTCGTGCCAGGGGCCGTCCTCCAGGCGGGTGATGCGGGCCATGGTGAAGGACAGCAGCTCCCGGACGATCCCGCCCACGAAGTCCTTGTAGGCCTGGGTGCGGCGCAGGGACGCCAGGTCGGGGTCCGCCTCCAGGGTGCGCACGTCGGTCCAGCCCATGTCGACGGCTCGCTGCAGGGCCTCGATCGCGGCGTGGCCGTCGCCGTCGAGGGTCTCGATGCAGGCCAGGTTGTAGTGCAATCGCGGATCGGCGGGGCGCAGCCGCATGAGCTCGCGCAGCAGGGAGCGACACATGTCGTAGTCGCCGGCCTGGCGGTTGCGCTCGAGCGCCTCGGCGATGGTCTTGACCTGGTCCCGGCCGCCGGGCGCGGCCGCGCCCGTTCCCGCCAGCAGGGCGGACAACAGGAGGATCAGGACGAAGGGGCGCAGCAGGCTAAACCGCGGCGGCGGCGGAGTGGAAGGCGATGTCCATCGTGTCGCGCGCAATCATCAGCTCCTCGTTGGTCGGAACGATCATGATCTTCACCCGCGAAGACATCTTGCTGATGATGGCCTCGTCGCGACGCGTGGCGTTCTTGAAGGGGTCCAGCACCGCGCCGAAGATGGTCAGGCCGCGGCAGGCCCATTCCCGCACCAGCGAGTCGTTCTCGCCCACGCCGGCCGCGAAGGTGATCGCGTCCACGTGTCCCAGGGACACGGCGTAGGCGCCGATGTACTTGCGGATCTGATAACAGTAGACCTCCAACGCCAATCTCGCACGGTCGTTCCCGTCGGCGTAGGCGCGTTCCACGTCGCGGAGGTCGCTCGACACGCCGCTGATCCCCAGCAGGCCGCTCTGCTTGTTGAGCAGCGTGCCCACCTCGGCGCTGGTCATGTCCAGGGTGGTCTCGAGGTAGCCGACGATGGCCGGGTCGATGTCGCCCGAGCGGGTGCCCATCACCAGGCCCTCCAGGGGCGTGAATCCCATGGACGTGGCGATGGAGCGTCCGCCCTGCACGGCGGCGATCGACGCGCCGTTGCCCAGGTGGCAGGTGATCAGGTTCAGTTCCGAGGGGTCGCGGGCCAGCAGCTCCGACGCGCGCAGGGTCACGTAGCGGTGGCTGGTGCCGTGGAAGCCGTAGCGGCGGATGCCGTGCTTCTCGTAGAGCTCGTACGGCAGGGGATAGGTGTACGCCGAGTCCGGCATGGTCTGGTGGAAGGCGGTGTCGAACACGCCCACCATGGGCACGTCCGGCAGCACGGCCTGGGCGGCCTCGATGCCCTGGATGTTGGGCGGGTTGTGCAGGGGCGCCAGGGGGATGCAGTCCTTCAGGGCCTCCATGACCGCGCCGTCGATCAGCACGCTGCTGGCGAAGGCCTCGCCGGCGTGCACGACGCGGTGGCCCACCGCGGCGATCTCGTCGAAGCTCTTCACCACGCCGTGATCGGGATGCGACACGGCCTCGAGCAGGAGCTGGATGGCCGCCTGGTGATCGGGGACGGGGCGGGTCTCGTCGACGTCCTCCTGGTCGGGGCGCGTGTAGACGTGATGACCGTCGTCGAGGCCGATGCGCTCGACCAGGCCCTTGGCCAGCAGGGTCTCGGTGTCCATCTCCAGGAGCTGGTACTTGAGCGAGCTGCTGCCGCAGTTGATCACCAGGACGTTGGTCACGCCTCCGCTCCTCCGCTCTGCAGGGCCGTGATGGCCGCCACGTTCACGATGTCGTCCACGCTGCAGCCGCGGGACAGGTCGTTGATGGGCTTGGCCATGCCCTGCATGACCGGCCCGACCGCCTCCGCGCCCGCCAGGCGCTGGACCAGCTTGTAGGCGATGTTGCCCGCGTCCAGGTCGGGGAACACCAGCACGTTGGCGTTGCCGGCCACCGGGCTGCCGGGGGCCTTGCGTTCGCCCACGCCGGGCACCAGGGCCGCGTCGGCCTGCAGGGTGCCGTCCACCGCCAGGTCCGGCGCCGTCTCGGCCAGGATGGCGCAGGCCTCGTCCACCTTGTCCACGTCGGGACCGGCGCCGCTGCCCTTGGTGGAGTAGCTGAGCATGGCCACGCGCGGCTCGAAGCCGCACAGCGCCCGGGCGGTGGCCGCCGAGGCCGTGGCGATGTCGGCGAGCTGGGCGGCGTCGGGGTTCGGGTTCACGGCGCAGTCCGCGAAGACGATCAGGCCGTCCTCGCCGAAGTCCCAGTCCGGATTGACCATCACGAAGCAGCTCGACACGATGGAGCAGCCCGGCGCGGTGCCGATGGCCTGGAAGCCCGCGCGCAGCACGTGGCCGGTGCTGTTGACGGCGCCGGCGACCATGCCGTCGGCCTGGCCCGCCTCGACCATCAGCGCGCCGCAGAACAGGGGGTCGGCGACGGCGTCGCGGGCCTGCTCCGGGGTCATCCCCTTGTGCGCGCGCTTGCGCTGGAGCGTGGCGGCGAGGGCGTCGCGGTCGGGATGGGTCGCGGGATCGATCACGGCGATCCCCTCGCTCGACAGGCCCAGTCCGTCCATGCGGGCCTTGACGTCGTCGGCGTCGCCCAGCAGGAACACGCCGGCGATGCCCTCGTCGCGCAGGATCGCGGCGGCCTGGAGCATGCGGTCGTCCCCGGCCTCGGGCAGGACGATGGTGCGGTGCAGTCGGGCGGCGTTGGTGCGGAGCCGGGCGGTGAAATCCATGGCGGGTGCCCCTCTGGACTGAAGGATGATTCAGCCGAAAAGTGGGCCGCTGAGCGAGCGATGTCAAACGCCGAAGAGGCCCGGAAACGTCAAAAAACGGTGAACCACCGCATCCTGGACCATGCAAAACGAGGGCCACTCGGGGTGGCCCTCCGGAAAACGCGGGAAATCGGGGTCGCGGTCGTCCGTCAGTGCTGCGGCGGATCGATCTGCGCGACCAGCGGCTGCTGGATCTCGGGCATGCGATCGATGAGGTCCTGGAGCGTGAAACCCTCCCAGAACTCCTGCAGCTTCTGGTCGAGCAGCTCCCAGATGCTGCGGGTCGTGCAGTTGTCCGCCCGCTCGCAGATCTCGGGATTGGGCACGCAGTCCACCAGGGGCGAAGAGCCCTCGAGGGTGCAGAAGACGTCCCACAGGGAGATGTCCGTCGGCTCCTTGATCAGATAGTAGCCGCCTCGTACGCCCTTGCGGCTTCCGATCAGCTCGGCGCGCCGCATGGCGGCGACCAGCTGTTCCAGGTACTTGCGACTGATGTCCTGGCTGTCGGCGATCGTGCTCAGGGGGACGGGGTTGCCGTCGTAGGATTCGGCGATCTGGAGCAGGGCGCGCAGGCCGTAGCGGACCTTGGTCGTGATCTTCAAGTCGGGCCGTCCTTTGCCGGGACGATTGGCAATCTGTCAACGAGCCCTAACATAGTGCAATACCCTGCGAGTGACAAGGAGTTGTCCGGAGCGGCCGGAGCCGGTCCGCTACTTGACGATTTCGGGCACGTCCTCCACGAGCTGCGGCGGCAGATGCAGGGGCAGCGTGGTGGCGCGCTTGCGGTCGATGTCGTTGTAGACGCGCTCCACCTGCACGGCCTCCAGTTCCAGGACGGCGGCCGCGTCGGCGGCGGGCACGTCGTGGTTCTTGGCCCACAGGATCAGGTCCATCTCGGCGTAGGGCAGCACGAAGTAGAACTCGTCCTGGCCCTGGGGCAGGGAGTAGGTGTCGGTGGTCGGCGTCACCGAGCAGATCTCGTCGGGCAGGCCGAGATGCCGCGCCAGCGCGTAGACCTGCGTCTTGTAGAGGTGGGCGATGGGCTTGATGTCCGCCGAGCCGTCGCCGTTCTTGACGAAGAAGCCCTGGTCGTACTCGAGCCGGTTGGGCGTGCCCATCACCGCGTAGTTGAGCCGGTCGGCGTGGAAGTACTCCATGGTCTTGCGGATGCGCTGCTTGAAGTTGGTCGCGGCGACGATCTGCAGGTACGCGCCCAGGGGCAGCCGTTCCTCGTGCAGGTTCCCGTCCGGGTCCTGCACCACCAGGCGGTAGACGTTCATGCGGTCGGAGTCCATCAGGTCCGACGGCAGCACGATCTTCGCCTTCCAGCCCTCGCCGTACTCGGGGAAGACCTCCCGGTAAGCCGCGTCCCGCCAGCGATAGCAGCCGATGGCCTCCAGCGCCGGCGCGATGTCCTCCACCGCGTACTCGATGCCCAGGTGGTCGGCCAGCTGCGCGCCCAGCGACCTGCTCGCCGCCGAGGAATCGCGCTCGGGCAGCAGCAGGCCGAAGACCTTCTTCGGTCCCAGGGCCGCGACGGTGAGCGCCGCGGTCACGCTGCTGTCGATGCCGCCGCTCATGGCGACCACCGCGCCGCGTCGCAGCATGCGGCGGGAGACGAGCTCGCGGAGGCGGGGCTTGATGGCTTCGACGGCGGCGTCGAGGTCGAGGTCGAGGACTTGGCGGTTGAACATGGGGGCCTTTCCGGGTTGGGGTGGTGATGGGGATGGTACTCAGGGTTCAGGGGAGTGTCGACCGGATTCTGGTGGGCTGGAGGGATATCGACGCCACGGCGGCTTATCCACACGAAAACGGTCCCCCGGGGGACCATGGATTTGATTGATGGTGATGTCGTACTGGATGGAGTGAGCAATCATGTGGTATAATGATCCCTGGTACGGCATCAAAGACCACGCCGAGAAAGGAATCCCATGCGCACCCGCCTCCTCCTCGCCGTTCTGGCCCTATTGCTGGTCACAACCCCCTGCCACGCAGGAGCCTACGGCAAGGTGCGCCTCCTAGATCCCCACCCGCGCGTCGCAGATCCCGCCGCCTTCGTACCCTTCTATCTGGCCGACGAATCCTTCGTCGTCCTCGACGTCCTCGATCCCGAGGGCGAGCCGGTCGCCCGTCTCGCCGAGGGCGTCTACGCCGCCGGCCGCCACGCCGTCCGCTGGCGCGGCGAGGACGCCGACGGCAACCGTCTCGCGCCCGGTCTGTACACCCTCCGTCTGCACGTAGGGAACTCCGTTCGCACCGTGGCCCTCCCTCTGGTCGGATAACCTCCCACCGCCCCTGGACACGCCGCCCCGCCGCGCCTATTCTATCCCGCGAATTCAGCGGACCCGAACGCGAGAGGGCGGAGATGACCCCCGAGGCCAGACGCGCATTCCTGAAGACCCTGCCCCTGGCGGAGTTGCACCGCCACTTCGACGGCTCCATCCGTCCCGACACCCTGTGGGAGCTGTCCAAGAAGTACTACTCGGCGGTGCCCGGCCTCGACTACGAGACCTTCCGCCGCTACCTGGAATGGGACGACAAGGAGGACAAGTCGCTCATCGACTACCTCGACAAGTTCCACGTCCCCCTGCAGTACACCCAGTTCTACGACTCGATCATGCGCATCGCCTACGAGATCGCCGAGGACGCCTATGCGGACGGCGTGCGGCTGCTCGAACTGCGCATCAACCCGCTGATCCACCGCCGCGCGGGACTGACCTCGCGGCAGGTGCTGCACGCCACGCGCAAGGGGCTGGTGCGTTTCCAGAAGGAGCACCCGGACTTCCACAGCGGCATCATCGTGATCGCCATGCGCAGCCACGGCGGCAACATGGCCAAGATCCTGCTGCGCGAGATCCTCGGCGAGAAGGAGGAGTACCACTCGCAGGTCGGGGTGATCGGCTTCGACATCGCCGGGCCCGAGGCGCCCTTCCCGCCGCTGCTGTTCACCGAGGCCTATGCGCTGGCGCACAAGATGGGCCTGCACAAGACCGTCCACGCCGGCGAGAGCGAGGGGCCCGAACGCATCTGGGAGGCCCTGGACAACCTCGGGCCCGCGCGCATCGGCCACGGCACCTCCGCCGGGGAGGATCCCGAGCTGATGAAGCGTCTGGCCGCCGACGGCGTGGTGGTGGAGGTCTGCCTCAGCTCCAACATCCAGACCGGCGCCGTCGACGACTTGCGCAACCACCCCCTGCCGCGCTTCTTGGACGCCGGGATCAAGGTGGCCATGTGCACCGACAACCCGACCGTCTCGGCCACCACCCTGTCGCGCGAGTACGATCTGGCCATGGAGCTGTTCGGGTTCAGCGAGGCCGACATGACGGCCCTGGCGCGCTCGTCCTGCGAGGGCACCTTCCTCGGCGGCGGCTGTCCCTGCTTCGGCGGCGCCGACACCCCTTGACGGCAACGACCCCCTGACCGGGAGCGAATCGATGACACGCAAGAAGAAGATCGCGATCCTGACCGGCGGCGGCGACGTGCCCGGTCTGAACGCCTGCATCAAGCAGGTGGTCTGGCGGGCCCTGCAGGAGGGTTGGGAGGTCCTCGGGCTGAGGCGCGGCTGGGAGTCCCTGGCGGGCTACAAGGTGGGCGCCCCCGAGCACAACGCGCCCTGGCTGCTGCCCCTCGACTGGCAGGCCGTCCGCACCAAGGACCGCCACGGCGGCACCTTCCTGCACTCGTCGCGGACCAACCCGGCCAAGGTCCGCGAGGCGGACATGTTCGACCACGTCAAGACCCCCGACATGGAGTACCCGGTCGACATCACCGACCACGTGGTGTCGGCCCTCGAGGACATGGAGATCGACGCCCTGATCCCCATCGGCGGCGACGACACCCTGAGCTACGCGGCCCGCCTGCACCAGACGGGCTTCCCGATCATGGCCGTGCCCAAGACCATGGACAACGACGTCTTCGGCACCGACTACTGCATCGGCTTCAGCACCGCGGTCACCCGCTCGGTGGACGCCATCACCCAGCTGCGCACGCCCATCGGCAGCCACGAGCGGATCGGCGTGGTCGAGCTCTTCGGACGCAACAGCGGCGAGACCGCGCTGATCGTCAGCTACCTGGCGGGCGTCAACCGCTCGATCATCTCCGAGGTGCCCTTCGAGATGGAGCGCCTCGCGGAGATGCTCAAGAAGGACAAGCTGGACAACCCGTCCAACTACTCGATCATGACCATCAGCGAGGGCGCCACCGAGATCGGCGGCGAGATCGTCGAGGGCGGCGAGGCCGACGCCTACGGCCACAAGAAGCTGGGCGGCATCGGCAAGCACACCTCCGACTCGCTCAAGAAGCTCACCGGCGAGGACATGATGTACCAGTCCCTGGCCTACCTCATGCGCTGCGGCGCCCCCGACGCGCTGGACCGCATGGTGGCCATGAACTTCGCCAACCTGGCCATGGACTTCCTGCACGAGGGCAAGTCCGGGTACATGACCGGGCTGCAGGACGGGAAGTACACGGCCGTGCCGCTGCATTCGATCGTGGATGGGATCAAGAGGGTGGATGTAGACCGGTTCTACGACGTGGAGGAGTACAGGGCGAACGTGAAGAACGTGTCGGGGATGCCCATGTTCCTCACCTGATCGGCCGGTGACCGTGCATGTGCAGACGGCCTCGTCGGGGACGCGCCCCCGCCAC
>CAZSNA010000045.1:0-28917 GCA_964607825.1 uncultured Fibrobacteraceae bacterium
GGGCCCGGCGAAAAACGGCTTCAACACCCCCGCCCCTCCTGCCGATAGGGAATGGAGGCGGGCCGGCGTTCCCCGGCCCCGGGTCAAAAGGAGTCGATCATGCCCAACGTCCTCAACGGACCGCCCGCGGCCCTGCCGCATCCGCGGCACGCCCACAAGTTCGAGCGCACGACGCCGGAGTCCGTCGCGATCGCCCCCGAGACGCCCGAGGCGACGGCGCCCGTGACCGAGCCCGTCGAGGCGCCGACCGATGCGACGCCCGCGGACCGCTCCCGCGACCACGTCCAGCAGAGCCTGCACCAGCTCGACCGGCTCGTGCGGCACGAGATCAAGGCCCGGATCGAGGCGGGCGACCTGGATCGCGAGACCGTCCGCTCCCTCAAGGCGCTCACCAAGGATTTCCGCTTCGCCCTGAAGGACGCCTTCCACGGCGCCGGCCGGGGCGGCGACTTCGATCGTTCGCTGATCCTGTCCGGAATCGGCGAGGCCGTGACGTCCCTGACCGAGGGGCTGCGCGCCCTGCGCGGCGCCGAGCCCGAGGTCGAGGAGATCCCCGGCGGCGCGGAGACGCCCGAGGTCGCGCCCGCGCCCGTCGAGAAGCCCGAGGTCGAGGAGACGATGTTCGTCTCGCCGGGCGGCCTGCTCGAGACCTTGGCCTGAGATACCCGTCGGATCGCGAGGCGGCTGCGTCGGACGGCGCAGCCGCCTCGTCGCGTCGTGCGACCGCCCGGCGACGTGGCGAGCCCGTTCCGCTCGTGCTAGACTGCCTCACCCGCACTCCCGAGACCCCCACTCCCGCACGACGAGGACACGACGCGACATGGATGGAACCGCCCCTCCCGCCCCGACCACCCTCGGCACCGCCTTCGAACGCCGCACCCTCCGCTCGGCGCGCATCCTCGCCGCCGTCGTGGCCGTCGCCGCTTTCGCCCTGGCCTGGGTGCTGCGGCCCTACGGCCTGTCCCCGGTCGTCTCGATCCCCGCGGCCGGCGCCGCCGTCTGGCTCGCCTGGCGACTGGCCACCGGCAAGCTGCGCCGCCGCCGCACCGTCCTCGCACAGCCCTTCCCGCCCGCCTGGGAGACCGTCCTGCTGAAGGACGTGGCCTTCTTCCGCGCCCTGGCCGAGGACGAGCGCCTGCGCTTCCGCCGCGAGATGCAGATCTTCCTGGGGGAGACGCTGGTCACCGGCGTCGGTACCGAGATCGACGACCGCACGCGCGTGCTCGTGGGCGCCAGCGCCGTGATCCCCATCTTCGGCTTTCCCGACTGGGAGTGGCACCAGATCAACGAGGTGCTCGTCTACCCCAACCGCTTCGGCCGGGACTTCGAGTTCCAGGGCGGCGACGGCCGCCACGTGCTGGGCATGGTCGGCACCGGCGCCATGAACCGCCTGATGATCCTGGCCAAGCCCGACCTGGTGCAGGGCTTCCGCAACGCGGGCGACAAGCGCAACGTGGGCCTGCACGAGTTCGCCCACCTGGTCGACAAGTCCGACGGCGAGATCGACGGCGTGCCGGCGGCCGTCCTGCCGCGCGAGGCCATCGGCCCCTGGATCGATCTGGTCCGCCGCAAGATGCAGGAGATCGAGGACGGCGAGTCCGACCTCAATCCCTACGCCCTGACCAACGAGGCCGAGTTCTTCTCGGTGGCCACCGAGTACTTCTTCGAGCGCCCGGGGATCATGAAGCGCAAGCACCCCGAGCTCTTCGCCATGATGCAGAAGGTGTTCGACCAGGACCTGGCGAGCCGCGTGAAGGACCTGCGGCGGGAGATCGAGGCGGGCTCGCGCAAGTTCGGACGCAACTCGCCGTGCCCTTGCGGAAGCGGGAAGAAGTTCAAGAAGTGCTGTCTGCGGAAGTGAGGCGCTGCGCTCTTCTGGGTACGGTCCGTGTCCCTTTGGGGGCACGATCCCACCCGGATCGAGGTTACGAATCGATACGGTCCGCCCTAAGTCATGTGGCGGCAACGTGAAGCTGTTGAAGGAGTTGCAGGGCTCCGTCTGGTGCGGTTCTTGCAGGGACGACAGGCGCATCCCGCCCCCACACGAAGGAAGGACCGCCAGATGCATCGTACCCGCTACACCATTCGCGCCTCTCTGTCGCTGACCCTGCTCCTGCTGGCGCTCGCCGGCTGCGGCTCCGACTCCACGACCGTTCCGGCCGACGAGACCTTCGTCGTCGCCGAGGATCCGCTGGACGACGTCCTCAAGTCCCTCGACGGCGACACCCCTGCCGAGCCCCAGGGCCGGATCGACCGTCTGGCCGAGGTGCTCGGATTGGACGAGGACCAGATCGCCGCGTTGACCGTCGCCTACGAGACCTTCCGCGCCGGCGTCGCCGATCTGCGCGCGCAGGTGGAGGACGGGAGCCTGACCCGCGAGGAGGCGCGCGAGGCCGGCGCCCTGTTGAGGGAGGCCTTCGAGGCCGAGCTGCAGCTCATCCTCACGGCCGAGCAGTGGGATCTGTTGCAGGAGATGCGCATCGGCGCCCACGGTCCGCACGGCAACCATCACGGACACCAGACGCCCTACGATCGCTGGAACGACTGGCTGGCCGAGATCGGCGCCGACGAGGACCAGGTCGACGCGGTCTTCGCGGCTCTCGACGTCATGCGCGACGGCCTGCGCGATCTGCGCGACCAGGTGCGGGCCGGCGAGCTGACCCACGAGGAGGCCCGCGACGCCGCCGAGGTCCTGCGCACCGACTTCGACGCGGAGCTGCAGGAGATCCTCACGGCCGAGCAGTACGAGGCCCTGCTGTCCCTGCGGCCGGATTGCGGCGGACGGCACTAGAGGCTCGACCCCACGAGACAACGACGGCCGCACGTCCGAGGGACGGCGGCCGTCGTTCCGTTCCGGCCGGGCCTAGAGCCCCGACTCCACCACGGCCACGCTCCCGCTCGTGTGCCCGCTGATCATGATGCGGTCGTTGTCGTCGCGCAGCCAGACGGCGTGGCCCGGCCCGTGATGCCCGCGGGCAGGGCGTGCCCCGAGTTGGAGACCACGTCGCCGTCCGGCGCGACGACGGTCAGCCACCAGGTGTCGTCGTTCAGACCCGTGCTGACGATGGCGACGTTCCCGCCCGGCAGCTCCATCAGGTCGATCCCCACGGGTCCGTCGCCCACCGAGACGGTCGTGGCGACCGCGACATAGTCGGTCTGCAGCCAGGTGACGATCGTCAGCGAGTCCGACCCGTAGTTGGCGACCGCGGCCACCTCGCCCGCCGAGCGGACGCGGCGCGGGGCGTCGCCCACGTCGTCCACGTAGACCGCCGGCGCGAAGGGGTCGGCCAGATCGTGGTAATAGAGACGTCCGGGCGCGCCGTCGGTGATCGCCAGCATGGAGCCTCCGTCGCGGACGAAGGCGCTGACGGCCTGGCCGGTGGCGTCGGGGAAGTTCGACACGGTGCCCGCGTTCTGGAAGAAGCCCATCCCGCTGTCGTAGACCAGCAGCGAGACGTTGCCGAGGGTGTGGTTCACGTAGCAGTAGCCGGACGAGGTCGGGTCGCCGTCGTAGGGCAGCGCGTCGGTCAGGTTGTGGCCCATGTTGAAGATCAGCATCATGCCGAACTGGCCGGTGTCGGAATTCCAACCCGAGGCGGCGCCGCCGTTGGGGCCGAACATCATGACCTCGTAGCCCGTGTCCTTGGCGTCCTTGAAGCTGACCTTCATCACGCAGCTGCCGTAAAAGGTGCCGCTGCCGAGGAAGTCGTTGTTGGCCGGCTGCAGGGGCGGGTCGGAGTTCAGGTCCAGGAACGTCAGGCCGTTCTCGTGGGCGACGGTCGCCGTCTCGTCCAGCTCCCAGTCGATCATGCCGCGTATGACGGACAGGCCCTCGCCCATGGACAGGCCCAGCTGGTACACGCCGGGCTCGGGGCTGCCGCCGCCGGGTTCGGGCTCGACGACGGGCAACACGATCCGCGGCGACGCCACGTCGAGCGAGAACGTCGGGACGGGATCCAGGTCGATGTCCTCGTCCTCGAACGCGGCCAGCGTGGGCGAGATCCTGAGGTCCAGCTTGAAGCCGAAGGACTGGCTGCCGGACTGGGTCGCCGTGAAGCGCGGCGTGAAGGTGAAGGTGGTGGAGCCGTCGGCGTTGTCCGTCGTCGCGTCGGGCACCATGGGATCGCCGTCGAGGGCCGAGAAGTCGAGATCCGGAATACCGGGATCCATGTGGGCGAAGGAGCCGACGTCGACCGACAGCCCCTCGCTCACGACGAAGTTCACCGTCCCGTCGCGGGGCTCGTCCTCGACGACCTGGCCTTCGACCGCCACCCCCATGCCGATCGCCAGCGCGGGGCGCTCGGTACCGGCGGGGCGGCCCACGATGAACTGGGTGAGCCGGTCGGTGCCGCCGCGGATGATGACGGTGCCGGCGTGGGCGTCCGCCGAGATCGCCAGGTCGGGGATCCGCAGCGCGTGGTCGGCCGGCGCGAGGTCGAGCATGACGACGGGGGAGACGGCGATGGGCGTGTCCTCGCTCTTGGTCGCGTCGATGTCCAGGGTCAGCTCGATCTCGACGTCCGTGATGAACTCCAGACCGTCGGGCTCCACGCCGAAGGCCTTCTCCACGTCGAAGCCGTCGAAGGCGGCGTCGATCTCGTCCTCGCCGAGCTCGGTGATCGTGATCTCCGTGTCGGCGTTCAGGGTGCCGGCCGGCACCGTCAGGGCCAGCTTGCCGTCGTCGGAGGTCAGCGTGCCGCCCCCCGCGCCCAGGGTTCCCGTCAGTTCCGTCGTCTGGTCCGGCGGCGGCTCGGTGGGGCCGCTGTCGGAGGAGCAGGAGGTCAGGCAGAGCGGGATGAGCAGGGCGAGGAGGAGGATGGCGGCGGTCGGGCTCGGGACGGATTTCTTGGCGTCCTCCTTGGGGAGCGGAGAGTCGAACCATGTGCGCGTTCCTGAAGTTGTCCGCGCAGTCTATCACCCGGTACGGAGCCTTGTCCAACGGCCGGCGGGCGCCGACCTTGTCGTCCATTCGCACCAAACGCGCGGATTTCAAGCCAGACGCGGCGCCACGTCGCGTCTATCATGCACGGAGTCGAACCCGCACGTCGCGTCCGTCCCGTACGAGAGCCGAGCGCCGACCCGTGACACGCCTCCGCCATCTCCTGTTCGCGCTCGCGCTGGTCGCCGCCCTGCCCGCCGTGTCGGGAGCGACCGTCCGCAACATCGTCGTGATGGTCTGCGACGGCTGGGGCTACAATCAGCTCGACGCCGCCGCCTACTGGCGCGGGGAGCGCGCGGTCTACGAGGGCGACGACTGGATCGCCCTGGGCATGAGCACCTACATGTATCTCCAGGGCTGGGAGTCCCCGCCCTACGGCGGCGACGGGTTCGTGGGGGTCCACGGCTACGATCCCGACCAGGCCTGGTCGGACTGGAACTACCAGCAGGGCTTCGCCACCGACTCGGCCGCCTCGGCCACCGCCCTGTCCACGGGACACAAGACCTACTACGGCTCCATCGGCATGAGCGCGTGGGCCGGACCGCCCGCCCCCCTGCGTCACGCCTTCGAGCTCGCCCAGAGCCTGGGCCTGGCCACGGGCGTGGTGACCAGCGTCCAGTCGTGCCACTCCACCGTGGCCGCCTTCGCGGTCCACAACCGGAGCCGCACCAACTTCGAGGCCATCGCCCAGGCCCTGATCGGCAGCGACCTGGACGTGGTGATGGGCTGCGGCCATCCCCATTACGACGCCGACGGCGAGTACGACCCCGGCGATCCTCTCATCGCCTCCGACTGGCAGTACGTGGGCGGCCACATCGCCTGGCTCGACCTGGTCGCGGGTGTCGCCGGCGGCCCCGAGCCCTGGACGTTGATCGAGGAGCGGGCCGACTTCCAGGTCCTGGCCCACGAGACGCGCCCGTTGCCGGACCGGGTCTTCGGCGTCGCCAAGGCGGCGCGGACCCTCCAGTTCCTCCGCTCGGGCATGCCGGCCGCCGACAGCACCGAGCCGCCCTACGCCCACCCCCTGCTGACCGGCGTGCCGACCCTGGCCACCATGGCCCTCGGCGCCCTGAACGTGCTGGCGCAGGATCCCGACGGCTTCTGCCTGATGATCGAGGGCGGCGCGGTCGACTGGGCCGGGCACGGCCGCGTGCTGGGCCGCCTGATCGAGGAGCTGGAGGGCTTCGACGCGGCGGTGGCGGCGGTGGTCGACTGGATCGAGAGCCGCAGCGGCTGGGACGAGACCCTGCTGATCGTCACCGGCGACCACGAGACCGGTTTCCTGTGGGGGGAGGGCGTGGAGGCCGACGAGCCGGAGACCTGGTTCGCGCCGCTCGTGGACAACGGGCCCGGCGTCATGCCCGGCTTCAGCTTCTACACGGCCGCCCATTCGAACCAGCTGATCCCGCTGTTCGCCAGGGGACCCGGCGTCGGCCGGCTGCTCGCCGCGGCGGACGGCGTCGATCCGGTCGTGGGCGCCTATCTCGACAACACCGACGTCGGTCGCGCGCTCTTCTACCTGCTCGACGGCACCGTGGTGGACGCGGGCCTCCCGCAGCCGATCGTCTCCGCCGCGAGTCCGGCGCTCCGGGCGCCGCGCCCGAACCCCTTCAACCCCGCCACGACCCTGGACTTCGAGCTGCCGCGCTCCGGCCCGGCCGTCCTGCGCGTCGTCGATCTGCAGGGGCGCGTGGTCCGCACCCTGGCGGACGGCTGGCTCGGGGCGGGCGACCATCGTCTGGTCTGGGACGGGACCGACGACGCCGGCCGGATCTGTCCCAGCGGCGTCTACACCGGCGTGCTCGAGGCCGACGGCGACGTCGCGTCACGCAAGCTCGTGCTCGTCAAATAGGCTCCCCGGCGCGGCCGAGGGCTCAGCGGCTCGCCGGCAGCTTCCGCCCCGGCGTCCAGGGCACGCCGTGCAGTTCCAGCCCGGATTCCAGCACCGGCAGCTCCGTCTCCACGATCAGCTGCAGCGACGCGCGCACCTCGGCGAGCTGTTCCCTGGCGATGTCGTACTGCTCGCGATGCATGGCCGTGGGGCCGTAGGTCGAGCCGCGGTTGCCGCCGGTGATCGCGCCCAGCCGCCTGGATACCGGGATCGGCTGCGACTCGTTCAGGATCGAGCGCGTCCGGTGGCCCCAGAGGGCGACGCGCAGCCGCTCGAGCCACTTCTCCAGGTTGACCGCCGTCTGGTACAGGATGGGCTCGCCGCCGTCGACGCGGCCCAGCGCCGCCTTGATGGCCTGGACGCGATCGTTCGTCTCGCCCCACAGGGCGCCGACCGCACCCATCTCGCGCTCGGTCTCCGCCACCTCGCGCATGAACGCGGCGTAGGCCTCCGGCGCCATGCCCTGCAGGCCCGGCTCGCCCAGGCGCTTCACGGCGAAGCCGACCTCCGCCGCCAGCTTCGTGTAGACGCCGTCCACGCGCCGGCCCAGCTCGACCGTGTACTCGCCCGGCGCCGCGAGGGTGCCCGAGGCCGAGGCGTCGGCCTCGCCGTCGGTCACCGCACCCACCGCCGGCCAGCGCAGGTCCCAGGCCACGCGGTGCAGGCCCTTGCCGACGGGGCCGCTCACGCGCCGCACCACCTCGCCGGCGTCGTTGCGCACGGTCAGCAGGATCGCGGGCGCGTCCTCGACCTCCTCGGCGCGGATCTCGTCCCAGCCGGGATGGGGCGTGTCCTCGCCCTCCTCGATCAGCTCCGACTCGGCCTTCTTGCGGGCGTCCTTCCTGGAGGTCAGGCCCTCCTGGAGGTAGTAGGTGAACACCGCACCGAAGGGCGGGTTGGGCGCCGTGTAGAAGGCGCCGCCCTGGGCCGCCTTCTCGCCGCCGCCGAGGATGCGCTGCGGCAGGTACCACCAGGCGTCGCGCGGGGCGAAGAGCAGGGCGTCGGCCGCGAGCGCCGACTCGCTGATCCCGCGCAGGGGCGAGTAGTCGTCGAGCACGAAGAAGCCGCGGCCGAAGGAGGCGCAGACCAGGTCGACCTCGCGCGCCTGGATGACCAGATCGCGGATGGGGATCGTCGGCACCCCGCCGGTGAGCTCGAGCCAGCGTCCGCCGCCGTCGAGGCTCGTGAACAGGCCGAACTCCGTG
The DNA here is from genome assembly GCA_964607825.1 of uncultured Fibrobacteraceae bacterium. Lineage (GTDB taxonomy): Bacteria > Krumholzibacteriota > Krumholzibacteriia > LZORAL124-64-63 > LZORAL124-64-63 > JAHIYU01. Next base: position 8,036 of record CAZSNA010000045.1, read on the forward strand.
CCCAGGAACAGCAGGTCGGCGACGACCGGGTCCTGCACGATCCGCCAGCAGACGTGGGCCTCGGGCAGGTCGGACGCGATCGACTTCCAGGAGCGGCCGCGATCGACGCTCTTGAACACGTAGGGCGTGAAGTCCCCCCGCTTGTGCCCGTCGAGCACGGCGTAGACGGTGTCCGCGTCGAAGCGGTCGGCCTTCAGGTCGTTGACGTAGACGTGTTCGGCGACCTTCGGCGGGCGCTTCGCCTCGCGCCAGGTGGCGCCGCCGTCCTCGCTCACCTGGATCAGGCCGTCGTCTGTGCCCACGTAGAGCAGGTCCTCGTCCAGGGGCGACTCGGCGAGGCTGGTGACGGTGCCGTACATGGACATGGCCGCCAGGTCCCACACCGCGTCGATGCTCTGCACGCGGCCCATCATGGGGCGGCGCAGCCGGTCCTCGCCGCGGGTCAGGTCGCCGGACAGGGCGCGCCAGCCGTCGCCGCGGTCGTCGCTGCGCCACAGGCGCTGGCTGGCCACGTAGAGGCGGGCCGGATCGTGGGCGCTGATCAGGATGGGGCCGTCCCAGTTCCAGCGTTCGCGCGGCTCGTCGCGGCCCGGTCGCGGCCGGATGGAGATCACCTCGCCGGTGGGGCGGTCCACGCGGTGGTGGCTGCACTGCTGGAGGCTCGAGTAGATGATGTCCGGGTTCGTGGGGTCGATGGCCGGCTGGTGGCCGTCGCCGAACAGGGTGACGCGCCAGTCCGCGTTGCGCAGCCCGTGCACGTTGTCGGTGCGCACCGGGCCGTACTGGGTGTTGTTGTCCTGGGTGCCGCCGATCACGTGGTAGAAGGGCTCGTCGTAGTCGACCGCCACCTTGTAGAACTGGGTGACCGGCAGGTTGGCGACGAACTTCCAGTTCTTCCCGAGGTCCCAGCTCTCGTAGAGGCCGCCGTCGCAGCCGGCCAGCAGGTAGTCGGGGTCGTCGGGCGAGAACAGCAGGGCGTGGTTGTCCACGTGCTTGTGCTTCTCGCCGACCGGGACGAAGGTCTTGCCGCCGTCGTGGCTCACGTGCATGCGCACGTCCATGTGGTAGATGCGGTCGAAGGCGTGGGGGCTGGCGAAGATCTCCTGGTAGTAGTGGGGGCCGGTGCCGCGGGCGACGTAGTCGCTGCGCTTCTCCCAGCTCTCGCCCCCGTCGTTCGAGCGCCAGAAGCCGCCGGTGCGTCCGGCCAGCTCGATGGTCGCGTAGACCACGTTCGGGTCCTGGGGCGACACGGCCAGGCCGATCTTCCCCATGTCCTCGGTCGGCAGGCCGGTCTTCAGCTCGCGCCAGGTGCGGCCGCCGTCGACCGACTTGTGGAGGCCCGACTCGGGGCCGCCGTCGATCAGCGCGGCCACGTCCCTGAACTTGTGGTGGAGCGAGGCGTAGAGCACGTCCGGGTCCGTCGGGTCGAGGACGACCTCGTTGGCGCCGGTGTACTCGCCCGCGCCCAGCACCAGCTCCCAGGTCTCGCCCGCGTCGGTCGTCATGTAGACGCCGCGCTCTCCGCCGGGCGACCACAGCGGGCCCTGCGCGGCGACCCACAGGGTGTTCGGGTCGTCGGGGTGGATCGCGATGCGTCCGATGTGCTCGCTCCTCTCCAGCCCGCGCTTCTCCCAGGTCTTCCCGCCGTCGCGGCTGCGGTAGATCCCGTCGCCCCAGCCCACGTGGCGGCCGGAGACGTTCTCGCCGGTGCCCGCCCAGATCGTGGCCGGGTTGGAGGGGTCCAGGGCCAGGCAGCCGATGGAGTAGCTCGTCTGGCCGTCGAAGATCGGCGCCCAGGTGGTGCCGGCGTTGACGGTCTTCCAGACGCCGCCGCTGCCCACGGCCACGTACCACGTGCCCGGATCGCCCGGGGGCGAGACGATGTCGGCGATGCGGCCGGACATCAGCGCGGGGCCGAGGTTGCGCAGCTTGAGGCCGGAGAGCAGGCCGGCGTTCAGGGGGGAATCGTCGTCGTCGGCGAGGACGGGCGCGACGAGACCGAGGCACAGGACGAACGCGAGCAGGGCGCGGGAGAAGACCATGGGGCGCTCCTTGGTGGGGGAGAGGGATGCGGTCACACTCTAGCAGCCGGAAGACGGACGCGGTATCCGGAATCATGCCGCGGCGCGCTGCGGGCCGTCGGCTGGACGGCTCAGCGCCCGTCCGTCCCGGGGCCGATCCGCTTGAACCTCAGCCACAGTCCGACCGCGACCAGACCGGACAGCACCGCCCCCAGCAGGAACACCCCCGCCAGCGAGACGCCGGCCCGTTCCGCCGGCTCCGAGAGCAACAGGCTGAGGAACTGTCCCATGAAGATGGCGGTGGTCAGCCGGCCCAGGGCGCGCCCCCGCTGGGCGTCGGGCACGAGCTCCGAGATCCAGGTGGACTGGTTGGGCATGAGCTGTCCCGACGCCACGCCCAGCACCACGAAACCGGCCAGCAGCACCGCCCAGGACGGGGCGACGCCGATCAGGGTCATGCCCGGCGCCATCGTGGCGAAGGTGAGCACGAAGAGCCTTCGTGAGCCGAGTCGGCTCCGCAACCGGGAGAAGATCAGGGAACCGGCCGTGATGCTGATGGTGATCAGGCCCAGGGAGAGCCCGGTCCGGGTCCCGTCGGCCCCGAAGACGTCGCGCAGCAGGAACGGCAGCTGCAGGGGCGTGATGTAGAAGAGCGCCATGCCGAGGAACGCGGCGACGTAGATGGTCAGGAGCGTGGGGGTCAGCGGCGCCTCCTCTCGGGGCGCGTCGGGTCGCGGCCGGTCCGGGGCGATCGTCCGCAGCACCGCCGGGATCAGCAGCACGCTCACGCCGTAGACCGCGAAGGGCCAGCGCCAGCCCAGGTCGGAGAGTACGCCGCCGCCCGTCATGAAGAGCAGGCCGCCGATCGACATCGCCGCCAGCTGGTGTCCCATGAACCGGCTGCGGATCTTCCCGGACGTCAGCTCCGCGATCAGCGCCGTCACCGAGATCATGATCGCCGCGATCGCCACGCCGAGCAGGATCCGTCCCGCGAGGATCGCGTACAGGTCGTCGAGCCACACGCCGCTGGTCCCGGTGACGGCGAAGAGGATCATGCCCGCGATCATCAGGCGCCGCCGCCCCCAGAGATCGGCCAGCCGGCCGAGCCGGCCCGCGCTGAGGACGACCCCCAGCCCGGGCAGGGTCAGGATCAGGCGCGTGAGCGTGACGGCGCCGGGCGTGTCCTCGAACCGCGCGGCGATCACCGGCAGGGCCGGCGCCACGATCGAGCCCGCCAGGGCGGTCAGGGTGCTGGCCAGCAGCAGGACGAGGGCGGTGCGGGCGGGCATGCGACTCCCGGTCGTTCGAGGACGGGCGACAAGTCCGGAACGGCTAGGCGCGTTCGCGGGGCTAGCGCAGCCCGAGCCAGAGCTGATAGACCCCGAACCCCGCCAGCGCCACGACGGACAGCCCGAGCGTGACCTTGTTCACCCGCGGCCCCAGCCGGCTCGCGAAGGCGAACAGGGTGATCAGCCCGGCCAGGCTCAGCACCATCGTCCCGTAGAAACCGGCGACCAGCGCGATCCCGTGCGACGGGGCCACACGCCAGCCCTCCAGGAAGAGGGGCCCCATGACCAGGGTCCAGCCCAGCCAGGGGTTGGGGTTCAGGAAGTTGACGAAGGCGGCCTTGAACAGGGTGGCGTGCCCGCCCGCGGCCTCGGGCGGACGGTCGGGATCGAAGCGTCGCCAGGTGCGGTACGCGCCCCACGCCAGGTAGAACAGGAACAGGGCGCCGGCCAGGTGCAGCACGCGCACCGCCCCCTCGGGCACGCGGCTGAGCACCAGCACGGCCGCCGCGAAGATGGGCGCGTCGCTGAGCAGGGGGGCGAAGGCGGCCGGCAGGGTGCGTCGCCAGCCGCGGGCGACGGTCTCGCCGATGAGGAAGGTCTGGAAGGGGCCGGGCTGCACCGCAGCGGCGAAGGCGAACCCGGCCCCCAGGATCAGGTAGGTCCCCATGGCGCCTACAGCAGCCCCCGCTTGCGCAGCAGCGGCTCGATGGTCGGCTCCTGACCGCGGAAGTCGAGGTACATCTCCATGAAGTCGACGGTGCCGTTGCGCTCCAGGATGGCGGAGCGGAAGCGCGACGCCGTCTCGCGGTCGAAGAGGCTCGTCTCCCGGAAGGCCTCGAAGGCGTCGGCGTCCAGCACGCCGCACCAGATGTAGCCGTAGTAGCCCGCCGCGTAGCCGCCGATGATGTGCGCGAAGTAGCTCGAGCGGTAGCGCGACACGATCTGGGGGATCAGGCCGGCCTCGTCGAAGAAGGCGGTCTCGAAGGCCAGCACGTCGAGATCCGCGGCCTCGGTCAGGGTGTGGTACTCCATGTCCAGCAGGCTGGCCGCCAGGTACTCCACGGTGGCGAAGCCCTGGTTGAAATGGCCGCTGCGGATGATCTTCTCCACCAGCGCGTCCGGGATGGGCTCGCCGGTCTCCCAGTGCCGCGCGTAGCCCTGGAGCACCTCGGGCTCCACCGCCCAGTGCTCCATGATCTGGCTGGGCAGCTCGGAGAAGTCGGCCGACGAGAAGCCCGTGCGGTAGGTCACGTCCGAGAGCATGCCGTCGAGCGCGTGGCCGAACTCGTGGAAGAGGGTCTCCACCTCGTCCAGGCTCAGCAGGGCCGGCGCGTCGCCCGAGGGACGGGTGAAGTTGCAGACCAGGTTGATGATCGGGTCCACCTCGACGCCGCGGTTGCGGTGCTGGCCGCGGTAGCGTCCGCACCACGCGCCCTGGCGCTTGCTGGCGCGCGGGTGGAAGTCCATGAACATGACCGCGCAGTGGGACCCGTCGGCCTCCCGGACGCGGAAGACCTGGGCCTCGGGGTGCGGCTTCGGCATGTCGTCGAGGGGCTCGAAGGTCAGTCCGTAGAGCTTCGTGGCCACCTCGAAGGCGCCGTCGCGGACGCGGTCCAGGGGGAAGTAGGGGCGGAGCTCGGTGTCGTCGAGATCGAACTTCTCGCTGCGGACCTTCTCGGCGTAGTACCACCAGTCCCAGGGCTCCAGCGCGAAGCCGCCGCCCTCGCGGTCGATGATGGCCTGCATCTCGCGGACCTCGTCCTTCGCCACCGGGATCGACGCCGCCCACAGGCGGTCGAGCAGGTCGTAGACGCGCTCGGGCGTGCCGGCCATGCGGCTCTCCAGCACGTAGTGGGCGTAGGTCTCGTAGCCCAGCAGCTCCGCCTTCTCCACGCGCAGCTCGATGATCTCGGCCATGACGCCCGTGTTGTCGTGGTCGTTGCCGTTGTTGCCGCGCATGGTGTAGGCGGTGAAGAGCGTCTCGCGCAGGTCGCGGTTCTCGGCGTAGGTCAAGAAAGGCAGCAGGCTCGGCTTGTGGGTGGTGAAGACCCATTTACCGGGCAACTCCGCCGCGGCGGCCGCCGCGGCCGCGGCCTCGACGGACGAGGGGGGCAGCCCGGCCAGGTCGGCCTCGTCGTCGACCACCAGCCGGAAGCCGTTGGTCTCGGCCAGCAGGTTGTCGCTGAAGGACACGCGCAGGCTGGAGAGCTCCTGGTTGATCTCCTTGAGCCGCTCCAGGTTTGCGCCCTCGAGCAGGGCGCCGTTGCGCACGTAGCGCTCGTAGAGCTTCTCCAGCAGGAAGATCTGCTCGCGCGTGAGTCCGGCCGCCTCGCGGGCGTCGTACACGGCCTTGACGCGGGCGAACATGTCAGGGTCGAGACCGAGCTCGTCGCGGTGGGCGGCCAGCTTCGGCGCCGTGCGCTGGCGGATGGCCTGCAGGTCGGCGTTGGCGTTGGCGCCGGTGAGCCCGAAGAAGATCGCGCTCACCTCGCCCAGCAGCTCGCCGCTGCGGTCCAGGGCCGCGATGGTGTTCTCGAAGTCGGGCGGGGCGGGATCGTCGATGATGGCGCGGTGCTCGGCCTTCTGGCGGGCCATGGCCGCCTCGAAGGCCGGCTCGAAGTGGGCGGGCTCGAGGGTGTCGAAGGGCGGCACGTCCAACGGGGTGCCGTAGTCGGCGAGCAGCGGATTGTCGACGGGGGCGGGATCGCCGCCGGAAATGGACGAGAGCACGAGCAGGGCTCCGATCGTGAGCGGAACGAGTCGGGTCATGGCGGGATCCCTTCGCGGATGCCGGTATTACGGGACGACGGCCTCGAATGTAGGGCGAGGAGCGGGCGGGGATCAAGCTCGACGCGATGCGCGCGCGACGACGGCGGCCCTCTAGATCGGTTCCACCCGGAAGTTGACGGTCCCGTCGAAGTCGACGAACACGACCCGGACCGTCCAACCGCCCGCCGCGCCGACCGTGCTGGACTCGTTGCCGCTGGCCATCAGATCGCTGCGGTAGACCTCGACGCCGTCGGCGTCCAGGATCACGACCTCGGCGGATCCGGCCGTCCGGGCGGTGGAGTGGTCGACGGTGACCTGGGCGCCCGAACTGCTCCAGGCGTAGTCCCGCGTCAGGGTGACGTCGGTCGCGGCGGTCACCTGGAACTGGAAGGCGTCTTCGTCGGTGACGACCTCGGGCTCGAAGGGGGCCAGGGGGTCGTCGCTGCAGCCGGCGGCGATCAGGACGGCCGTCGCGATCAGAAGGGTCGGAATGGCTCGGGACATGGCGATCTCCCGTCGGTGAGGGCGTGAAAGAAGATTAAAACGGTCCCATAAACATGATACCTGTGAATCGTCTTCCCGCACCCCGGCGGTCACCGGGACGGCCGGCTTCCGACTGGCCGTATCGCCGTCGAACAGCTATCTTCGTCGCGCACCGACCGCACACCGAACGACGAGCTGAGAGACCGCGACTTGGCTCCCCCGAGTCAGGAGCGCCTCCATGAGTTTCGACAAGTTCAAGCTGGATCCCTGGCTCGAGGACGGCATCGCCGGCGCGGGCTACGAGACGCCCACGCCCATCCAGGACGAGGCCATCCCGGCCGTGCTGGACGGCCGCGACGTGCTCGGCCTCGCCCAGACCGGCACCGGCAAGACCGCCGCCTTCGCCCTGCCCATCATGGAGCGCCTGCTCGACGGCGACCTGGGCCACCCCCGCGCCCTGATCGTGGCGCCGACCCGCGAGCTGGCCGAGCAGATCAACGACCACTTCAAGCTGCTGGGCAGCCACACCGACCTGCGCACGGTCACCCTCTACGGCGGCGTCGGCAAGCAGCCCCAGATCGACGCGCTCTGGAACGGCGTGGAGGTCGTGATCGCCTGCCCCGGCCGCATGCTCGACCACCACCAGCACGGCGACCTGGACCTGTCCCGCATCGAGATCCTGGTGCTGGACGAAGCCGATCTCATGATGGACATGGGTTTCCTGCCCGACATCAAGCGCATCGTCTCCCTGCTGCCCGAGAAACGGCAGAACCTCTTCTTCTCGGCGACCATGCCCGGCTGGATCCGCGAGCTGGCCGACCAGGTGCTCATCGACCCGGTGACCGTGCAGGTGGATCTGCGCGCCCCGGCCGAGACCGTGACCCACGCCCTGTTCCCCTGCACCGACCGCCTGCGGCTGGACCTGCTCAAGTCGATCCTGCGCGAGCACAACATGGACCGCGCGCTGATCTTCACCCGCACCAAGCACCGCGCGCGCAGCCTGGCGACGGTGCTCGAGCGCGACCGCCACAAGGTGGCCTGCCTCCAGGGCAACATGCCGCAGCGCAAGCGGCAGCAGGCGCTGGAGGGGTTCCGCAAGGGGAAGTTCGACATCCTGGTGGCCACCGACATCGCCTCGCGCGGCATCGACATCTCCGACGTCACCCACGTGATCAACTACGACATGCCCTCGACGGTCGACGCCTACACCCACCGCATCGGTCGGACCGGCCGCGCCCTGAAGACGGGCGACGCCTTCACCCTGGCCACCCAGGCCGACGAGACCCTCGTCCACCGCGTGGAGAACGTGCTGGGCTACGAGATCGAGCGACGCATCCTGGAAGGCTTCGACTACGGCGCCTACAAGCCCGAGGAGCAGGGCTATCGCCGCACCGAGAAGAAGCGCGGGCTGTCGCGTTCCGACGGGCCGGGCGGGATGAAGGCCGCGGGGCGGATGCGTCGGGGGGGGGCGCCTCGAGGGAGACGGATTTCGCGGCGGGGTTAGATCGGCGGATGAATCCTCGAAGCCGTGTCCCCACGTGGGGATGCGGTTTTGTCGTTCCATCTGATTCTATGCATATTTTGCCCATCATTCCGGTTTCGACATAAATCCGAAGAATTGAACATGATACGCCTTTTCACATGTTTCCCCAAAAATGAGTTTGCATGTTCAGACAGTCATGTGGTACAACGGATTAACTGAGAGCACGGGTGGAGGGATGATCTTGGATGGATCCCTGCAGACACCCAACTCGAAAGACACCGTGAGACCTGCAGATTCAACCCAGACGGAGCTGCCAGAGAAAGCCACCTAACGCGCACACACCATCCCTACCGCCTGCGTGAACTTGGCCGACGGCCAACGATGCGGGTGACCGCGACCGCCGCCGGCGAGACCCGGAAGGGGACGTGGTCATGCGCTTCTGGCGGACCCCGCTGGACATCCAGCAGATCAAGATTCCACAGGGCGAGATCCATCTCATCGTCGACCGCTGCAAGGGCTGCGAGTTCTGCGTGGAGTACTGTCCGCGCGGGGTGCTCCGCATGTCCGAGGCCTTCAACGCCAAGGGGTACCATTACCCCGAGGTGATGGAGGCCGAGAACTGCGTCGAGTGCGACCTCTGCGAGGTGATCTGCCCCGACTTCGCCATCTTCTGCCTGCCGGCCGAAGACGCCACCACCCCACAGACCGAGGAGGCCGGCGATGCCGCCAGCTGATCCCAAGCGGGTGCTCACGGGCAGCCACTACCTCGACGGCGACCACGCCTGCACCGAGGGGGCCCTGTCCGCAGGCTGCGACTTCGTGGCCGGCTACCCGATCACGCCGTCGACCGAGGTGGTCGAGCGCTTCGCGGCGCGCGTGCCGAAGGTCGGGGGCACGTTCATCCAGATGGAGGACGAGATCGCCTCGATCACCGCCGTGCTCGGCGCGGTGTGGGGCGGGGCCAAGGCCATGACCGTCACCTCGGGGCCGGGCTTCAGCCTGATGATGGAGAACATCGGCCTCGGCGCCATGCTCGAGACCCCCTGCGTGGTGGTCAACGTGCAGCGCAGCGGCCCGTCGACGGGTCTGCCGACCATGGTGGGCACGGCCGACATCATGCAGGCGCGCTGGGGTTCGCACGGCGACTACGAGCTGATCGCCCTGGCGCCCCAGTCGCCCCAGGAGGCCTACTACCGCACCATCGACGCCTTCAACCTGTCGGAGATCTACCGCGTGCCGGTGATGGTCATGCTGGACGAGTGCATCGGGCACATGCACGAACGGGTGGTGATCCCCGAGGCCGACGAGATCGAGGTGACGCCGCGGCGCATGACCGAGGCGGCCGTCGGCGAATACCTGCCCTACGCGGTGGGCGCCGACATGATCCCGGCCATGGCCCACGCGGGCGACGGGCACCGCTACCACGTGACGGGCCTGACCCACGACGAGCGCGGCTATCCCGCCATGGACGCCGGAGTCCACGACACGCTGGTGCGCCGACTCTGCGACAAGATCCGCGATCGCGCCGACGACATCGTGATGCTCGAGGAGGACGGCCTCGACGGCGCCGACGTGGCGGTCGTCTGCTACGGCATCACCTCGCGCGTGACGCGCGCGGCCATCGACGGCGCGCGCGCGAACGGCGTCAAGGTCGGCGTCCTGCGCATGATCACCATCTGGCCCTTCTGCGAGTCGCGCATCCGCGAGCTGGCGTCGGAGGTGAAGGCCTTCGTGGTGCCGGAGATCAACTACGGGCAGATCAGCCTGGAGGTGGAGCGCTGCGCCGCCGGGAAGGCGCCCGTGACCCTGGTGCCGCACATGGGCGGCGGCGTGCACGATCCCGCGGACATCCAGCGGGCCATCGAGGAGGCGGCGCGATGACCGATTCGACGCATCTCGAACATCCCCAGGCGCACCTGCTGCGGACCGACCGCTTCCCGCACATCTGGTGCCCGACCTGCGGCATCGGCACGGTGGTCAAGTGCTTCGTCGACGCCATCGACCGGGCCGGGCTGGACTACGACAAGATGGCCATCGTGTCGGGGATCGGCTGCACGGGACGGGTGGCCGGCTACGTCAAGCTGGACAGCTACCACACCACCCACGGCCGCGCGATCCCCTTCGCCACCGGGCTGAAGCTCGCCAACCGCGACCTGAAGGTGGTGGTGTTCAGCGGCGACGGCGACCTGTCGGCCATCGGCGGCAACCACCTGATCCACGCCGCGCGGCGGAACATGGACCTCATGGTGGTCTGCGTGAACAACTTCATCTACGGCATGACCGGCGGGCAGGTGGCGCCGACCACCCCGCAGCCGGCCAACACCTCGACCACGCCCCACGGCGCCTACGAACCGCCCTTCAGCCTGCCGCACCTGATGGAGGCCTGCGGCGCGGTGTACATCGCGCGCTGGACCTCCCTGCACGTGCGTCGGTTGACCAGGTCGTTCACCGAGGCGCTGCTCAAGCCGGGATTCTCGTTCGTGGAGGCGGTGGCGCCCTGCTCCACGCTCTACGCGCGGCGCAACCGGCTGGGCTCGGGCTTCGACCTGATGAAGTTCTACCACGACCACAGCAGCATCGAGCACGACTGCGAGGTCTCGGAGCTGGCGATCGACTACCAGAATACGATCAAGGTGGGCAAGTTCCTCGACATCGAGCGCCCCGTCTGGCACGAGCTCAGCGACCGGCAGCACCTCGAGACCCTCGGAGACGACTACTACCGCGCCGAGGAGACCCGCGCCGCCTTGGCGGAGAAGGAGGCGACCCATGCCTAGACGCGAGATGAGGATCACCGGCTACGGCGGCCAGGGCGTCATCATGACCGGCATGATCTTCGGCAAGGCCGCCGCCATCTACGACGACAAGCACTCGACCATGACCCAGAGCTTCGGGCCCGAGGCCCGCGGCAGCGCCTGCGCCTCGGCCCTGATCGTCGACGACGAGTTCGTGGCCTACCCGTACCTGCGCGAGGTCGACGTGCTGATCGCCCTCTCGCGCGAGGGCTACGAGAAGTACGCCGGCGAGCTCGCCCCCGGCGGCACCCTGATCTACGACGAGGACCTCGTCCAGCCCGACGACGGCGACCTGGCCGAAGGCGTGGAGAAGCACCCCGTGCCGGCGGTGCGCATCGCCGAGGAGCTGGGCAAGCGGATCGTGCAGAACATCGTGGTGGTGGGCTACGCCACCGCCGTCACAGGCGTCGTCGACAAGGACGCCGCGAAACAGGCGGTCGAATCGCTGGTCCCCCCGGCCACGATCGACCTGAACCTCCAGGCCTTCGAGAAGGGATATGAACACTACGGCAGCTAGGGGCGTCCTGGTGATCGGCGGCGGGATCGCGGGCATCCAGTCCGCACTCGACCTCGCCCGGGCGGGATTCCAGGTGCATCTGGTGGAGCGGACGCCGTCGATCGGCGGCCGCATGAGCCAGCTGGACAAGGTGTTCCCGACGGTCGACTGCTCGATCTGAATACTCGGACCCCTGATGATGGATGCCGGTCGGCATCCCCGCATTCGGTTGCATACGCTCACGGAGCTGGTCGGCCTGGACGGCGAGGCCGGACGCTTCACCGCCCGCGTGCGCCGCGAACCGCGCTACGTGGACACCGAGACCTGCGTCGGCTGCGGCCTCTGCACCGAGGCCTGCCCCTCGGTCCGCCCCAATCCCTACGACGTGGGGCTGAAGGCGGCCAAGGCCATCGACCGTCCCTTCCCCCAGGCCGTGCCCGCGGCCTTCCACATCGACCGCGAGAGCTGCCTGAACGACGACTTCCTGGTCTGCGACCGCTGCGTGCGCGCCTGCGACCCGGACGCCATCGACTTCGACGACCGGGCCGAGGAGTTCGACCTGGACGTGGGCGCGGTGGTCGTGGCCACCGGCTTCGACGAGCTCGATCCGCGCGAGCTGCAGGCCTTCGGCTACGGACGCGCGCAGAACGTCCTGACCGGCCTGGAGTTCGAGCGGCTGCTCTGCGCCACCGGGCCGACCCGCGGCCACGTGGTGCGGCCGAGCGACCACGCCGTGCCCAAGCGCATCGTCTTCGTGAACTGCGTGGGCTCGCGCGGAGAGGGCGGACGCTCCTACTGCTCGCGCTACTGCTGCATGAACTCGGTCAAGTCCGCCATGCTGGCCCACGATCACGAGCCGGACCTCGAGGAGGCCGTGCTGCTCTACACGGACCTGCGCGCCGCCGGCCGCGGCTACGACGCCTTCGTCGACCGCACCCTCTCGCGCGACGACGTGCGCCACGTGCGCGGCCGTCCCGCCAAGCTCCAGGAGGACCCCGACACGGGCGACCTGACCCTGTGGGTGGAGGACTACGAGAGCGGCCGCCCGGTCACGCTCGAGGCCGGCATGGTGGTGCTCTCCACCGCCGCCCTGCCCACGACGGGCTCGCCGGAGCTGGCGCGCACCCTCGGCGTCGAGCTCGACGACCAGGGCTTCTTCCGCCGTCGCGATCCCGAACACGCGCCCGCGGAGCTGACGCGTCCCGGGGTGTACGTGGCGGGCAGCGCCGGCGCGCCGGCGATCATCCCCGAATGCGTGGCCCAGGGCGGCGCCGCGGCCGCCGAGGCGGCGGTGCACGTGCTCGACCACCGGCAGGAGACCGAGGACCCCCGTCCCCACGAGACCCGCGACCCCGGCGGCCCGCCGCGCGTGGGCGTGTTCGTCTGCCACTGCGGCGCCAACATCGCCGGCGTGGTCGATCCGGTGAAGCTGTCCGACGAGGCGCGCGCCCTGCCCGGCGTGGTCTACGCCGTCGACGACCACTTCGCCTGCGCCGACTCCGCCCAGCGGGCCATCGAGGCCGCCATCGCCGAGCACGACCTCAACCGCCTGGTGATCGCCGCCTGCACGCCGCGCACCCACGAGCCCGTGTTCCGCGAGGTGCTGGCGCGCGCGGGGCTGAACCCCTTCCTGGTGGAGATGGTCAACATCCGCGACCAGTGCACCTGGGTCCACGCCCACGTGCCCGACGAGGCCTACCGGCGCGCCCGCGACCAGATCCGCATGGGCGTGGCCCGGGCCCTGGAGCTGGAGCCCCTGACGCCGGTGGAGGTGCCGGTCCGCCGTCACGCCCTGGTGGTCGGCGGCGGCGTGGCGGGGATCCGCGCGGCCCTGGACCTGGACGCCCAGGGCTACGGGGTGACGCTGATCGAGAAATCGGAACACCTCGGCGGCATCCTGCACCAGCCCGGCCTGGAGACCCTCTACGGCTCCGGCGCCTCCGGCGAGGAGAAGCTCACGGCCCTGACGACGCGGCTGGCGCGCTCGGACGTCGACGTGCACCTCGGCACCGACCTGGCCGGCGTCGACGGCTACCTGGGCAACTTCACCGTCTCGCTGCAGGGCCGCCGCGGTGGACCCGAGACCCTGGAGACGGGCACCATCCTCCTGGCCACCGGCGCGCGGGTGCACTATCCCGAAGGCCGCTACGACTACGGCGTGAAGCGCAACGTGATGACCAGCGTGGAGCTGGAGAAGCGCCTGGTCGATCCCCAGGACGATCTCTTCGGCGAGGGCGGCAAGCCGCCGGAGAGCGCCGTCTTCATCCAGTGCGTGGGCTCGCGCGAGGAGCGCGAGGGCAGCAACCCCGGCTGCAGCCGCTACTGCTGTCCGGCCACGGTGCAGCAGGCCCTGCAGCTGGCGAAGCGGGGCGTCCGGGCCACGGTGCTGTACCGCGACATGCGCTGCGTGTCGCCCGGGACGGAGGAGCTCTACCGCGAGGCCCGCGGCGCGGGCGTGCTCTTCGTGCGCACCCCCGACGGCGAGGAGCCCTACGTGGTGGGCACCAAGGCGCTGGCCAAGGGCGTGATCGCCACCGACGTGATGCTCGGCCGCAAGGTGGAGGCGCCGGCCGACGTGGTGGTGCTCGCCGTGGGCATGGTGCCCGATCCCCAGGTGGTGCCGCGACTGCGCGAGCTGCTCAAGGTGCCGGTGGGGGCGGACGGGTTCTTCATGGAGCGCCACCCCGAGCTGGGCCCGGTGGAGACGGTGGTCGACGGGGTCTACGTCTGCGGCTCGGCCTCGGGCGCCAAGGCCATCAGCGACTGCCTCTACGAGGCGGGCGCGGCGGCCGGCAAGGCGGGACAGGTCATGTCGCGCAGCAAGCTCGCGCTGGAGCCGACCGTCGCCGAGGTCGACCCCCTGCGCTGCCGCGGCTGCGGCGAGTGCGTGGAGATCTGCGAGTTCAACGCGCCGACCCTGGGGACCGGCGAGCTGGGCGTGCCCGTGGCCGCCGTCAACCAGGCCCTGTGCAAGGGCTGCGGCACCTGCGTGGCCTGGTGCCCCAGCGGCGCCCTGACCGCGCGGCACTTCACCGACCCCCAGATCGACGCCATGATGGACACCATGCTGCAGTGGGAGGAGACGTGATGAGCCACGGCTCCGATCACCATGCCGCCTTCGAACCCCGCGTCGTCGTCTTCGCCTGCAACTGGTGCAGCTACGCCGGCGCCGACACCGCCGGCAGCAGCCGCATCCGGCACAACCCGGGCTTCCGGGTGATCCGCACCATGTGCTCGGGCCGCGTCAACACGACCCACGTGCTGAACGCCTTCCGCATGGGCGCCGACGGGGTGCTGGTCAGCGGCTGCCACATCGGCGACTGCCACTACGTCTTCGGCAACCACTGGGCGATCAAGCAGTTCGACGTGACCAAGGAGATGCTGCGCATGCTGGGCCTCGAGGACGACCGCGTGCGCCTGGAGTGGGTCTCGGCGGCCGAGGGGCCCCGGTGGGCAGAGCTGATCGACGAGTTCGTGGCGCGCATCACGGAGCTCGGCCCCAGCCCCCTGCGGGGGGACGTCGACGACGCGGCGTTCGCGGCCCAGCCCGTGGGCGCGGGCGCGGAGGGAGGCGAGTCATGAGTCCGGCACCGGTCCAGGTCCTGCGCTGCCTCGACTGCGGCAAGTGCACCAGCGCGTGCCCGGTGGCGCGTTACAACTCGACCCTCTCGCCTCGCCGCCTGATGCGCAAGCTGGGCGAGGGAGGCCCGACGGCCGCGGCCGGCGTCTGGGACTGCCTCACCTGCGCGCGCTGCGACGCCGTGTGCCCGCAGCAGGTGCCCGTCTCGCCCTCGGTGCCGCCCCTGCGGCGACACGCGCGCGAGGCCGGGGACAAGCCGGCGTCGACCCGCTGCAGCGCCATCGACGCGGTGGCGGCCCTGCTGGCCGACTCGTCGGCCGATCAGCGGCGGCTCGACTGGCTCGAGCGCGACGAGTTCTCCGACCTGCGCACCGATCCCGACTCGAAGGTCCTGCTCTGGACCGGCTGCACGCCCTACTTCGACGTCTTCTTCGCCCACAACGACGTGCGCACCCTCGACGCGGTGGCCGGCGCGATCCGCATCCTCAACGCCCTCGACATCGCGCCCGCGGTGCGCGGCGACGAGAAGTGCTGCGGCCACGACCAGCTCTGGTCCGGCGACGACGCCACCTTCGAGAAGCTGGCCGAGGCGAACGTGCGCATGTTCGAGGCCGCGGCGCCGGAGCTGGTGGTGACCGTCTGCCCCGAATGCCAGCTCACGCTGCTGGACGAGTACGAGCGGCGCTTCGGCGTGCCGGACTGCGACGTCGTCCACGTGGCCGAGCTGGTGGCCGAGCGCGGCGACGAGCTGCCGCTGGGCGAACGGGAGACCGTCGTCACCTTCGAGGACCCCTGCCGCCTCGGCCGCCATCAGGGCAAGTACGAGGCGCCCCGCACGGCCCTGGCCGCGGTGCCGGGTCTCGAACTGCGGGAGATGCCCCGCTCCGGCGCGCGCGCGACCTGCTGCGCCGGCAACTGGCTGGCCTGCAACCAGGCCTCGAAACGCATCCAGACCGACCTGTTGACCGCGGCGGCCGGCACCGGCGGCGAGACGCTGGTGACCGCCTGCCCCAAGTGTCTGATCCATCTGATGTGCGCCCGCTCCGGCGAGGACGCGGCCGTGCCCGATCTGCCGATCCGGGACCTGGCCGACGTCGTGGCGGACGCTCTCACATAGCCCGAACGAACGAGAGGAGGTGAACCATGACCGATACCAACCTTCCCCGCATCGGGGTGTTCGTCTGCGACTGCGGCACGAACATCGCCGGCACCGTGGACACGGCGGCCGTCGAGGCCTACGCCCGCGATCTGCCCGGCGTCGTGACCGTGATCCGCAACAAGTACACCTGCGCGGAGCCCGGGCAGGAGGAGATCAAGAAGGCCATCGTCGAGGACAAGCTCGAACGCGTGGTGGTGGCGTCCTGCACGCCCCGCATGCACGAGCCGACGTTCCGCGGCTGCGTCTGGGACGTGGGACTGAACCCGTACCTGATGGAGATGGCCAACCTGCGCGAGCACTGCTCGTGGGTGCACGGCGACGACCCGTCCGCGGCGACCGAGAAGGCCAAGGACCTGGTGGCCAGCAGCGTGGCGCGCGCCGCGAAGCTCACGCCCCAGGACGAGATGACCTTCCCGGTGACCAAGGCGGCCCTGGTGATCGGCGGCGGCGTCGCCGGCATCCAGGCGGCGATGGACATCGCGAACCAGGGACATCCGGTGTACCTGGTGGAGAAGGAGCCGAGCATAGGCGGCATCATGGCGCAGCTGGACAAGACGTTCCCGACCATGGACTGCAGCATATGAATTCTCGGCCCCAAGATGATGGATGCCGGTCGGCATCCCAACATTAAGCTGATGGCCTACTCCGAAGTCGAAGACGTCTCCGGCTACGTGGGCAATTTCAAGGTCACGGTTCGCAAGAAGGCCCGTTTCGTGGACGCCGGCACGTGCAACAGCTGCGGCGACTGCGCGGACGTCTGTCCGGCCACGCACCCCGACGAGTTCCAGATGGGGCTCTCGACGCGCAAGGCCATCCACCTGCCCTTCCCGCAGGCCGTCCCCTCGGCCTACCTCATCGACATGGAGACGTGCCTCGGCACCAATCCCATCGCGTGCGGCAAATGCGCCGACGTGTGCGAGAAGAAGGCCATCGACTACGACATGCAGGACGAGACCGTGGTGCTGGACATCGGCGCCATCGTCGTGGCCACGGGCATCGAGCCCTACGACCCCACGGCACTGGACGAGTACGGCTACACCCGGTACCAGAACGTGGTCACCAGCATGGAGTTCGAGCGCCTGATCTGCGCCGGCGGCCCCACCGAGGGCCACCTGGTGCGGCCGGGCGACCACGCCACACCCAAGAAGATCGGTTTCGTCCAGTGCGTGGGCTCGCGCTCGCTGCGCGACGGCGCCGGCTACTGCAGCAACTTCTGCTGCATGAACACGGTCAAGGACACGCTGCTGATCCGGGACCACTACCCGGACAGCGAGTGCACGGTGTTCTACATCGACATGCGCGCCTTCGGCAAGGGCTTCGAGGAGCTCTACGACAAGAGCCGCGAGGCGGGCGTGCGCTACGTGCGCGGCATCCCCGGCGAGGTGGAGGAGGACCCCGCCACGGGCAACCTGAGCATGGTCGTCGAGAACACCACGACCCAGGAGATGGAGACCCACGAGTTCGACATGCTCGTCCTGTCGGTGGGGGCGCGGCCGCAGACGGCGGACAAGACCGTCCGTCGCCTGCTGACCCTGTCGTCCACCGCCGACGGGTTCCTGATGGAGGCCCATCCCAAGCTCATGCCGGTGGACGCGCCGACCAAGGGCGTCTACATCGCCGGCTGCGCGGAGGCCCCCAAGGACGTCAAGGACTCGGTCACCCAGGCGGGCGCGGCGGCGGCGCGGGCGGGGGCCCTGCTCAACGCGGGCAAGGTCACCGTCGAGTCCATCACCGCGACGGTGGACCACGACAACTGCAACGCCTGCGGGCTGTGCGCGCTCGTGTGCCCCTACGGGGCCATCACCGCCGACAAGAAGACCAAGACCAAGGCCAACGTGGTGGAGGCGGCCTGCGCCGGCTGCGGCAACTGCGCCGCCACCTGCGCCTTCGGCGCCATCGCCATGCGCCACTTCACCGACGCCCAGCTCACGAGCCAGGTCGACGCGATCCTGGAGCAGGACCACATGGAGAAGGTCGTGGTCTTCGCCTGCAACTGGTGCAGCTATGCCGGCGGCGACACCGCGGGCATCAGCCGCATGCAGTACCCGGCGAGCAACCGCCTGATCCGCACCATGTGCTCGGCGCGCGTGGACGAGTCCTTCGTCAAGCGGGCCTTCCGCAAGGGCGCGCCGGTGGTGCTGGTCTCGGGCTGCCACTTCAGCGACTGCCACTACATCGACGCCAACCGCCAGACCGTCAAACGCGTGTACAGGCTCTGGAAGTACCTCGAGAAGCGCGGCATCCGCCCCGAGCGCCTGCAGCTCGAGTGGATCAGCGCGGCCGAGGGGCCGAAGTTCCAGAAGACCATGCGCGAGATGGAGGAGCTGCGGCGGACGGTGACGGAGGAGGAGGTCGCCGAGACGGTGAAGACCCTCCAGGCCGAGCACGAGAAGAAGCTGGCCAAGGCCGCGAAGAAGGCGAAGAAGAAGGAGGATGCCGAGAGTGGAACAGCCCTGGAAGTTTAAGTGCATGCGCTGCGGACACGACTGGGAGGAGCCCTACGACCCCAAGGGCGTCATGACCGAACGGTCGTGTCCCAAGTGCCGCTCCAACAGCGTGCGGCCGCTCGAAGCGGTCGACGCCGGAAAGGGCAAGGCGTGACCGACCGCGCGTACAGGATCGACCACCGCTTCCGCGAGGAGCTGGGCCTGGTGCTCGAGGGCGACGGCGTCAACTACTGCTACCAGTGCGGCGCCTGCGTCGGCGACTGCCCGACGGCCCGCTTCAGCGAGGACTTCAACCCGCGCCGCATCATGCTGGCCGTGCTCTACGGCCTGCAGGAGGAGGTGGCCGGTCCCGACTCGCCGGTCTGGCAGTGCAGCAACTGCTTCACCTGCTTCGACCGCTGCCCCCAGGACGTGAAGCCCATCGAGGTGATCATCGCCCTGAAGAACCTGATGGGCGAGCGCGGCATCGTGCCCAAGGGCGTGGACCGCCTGGTCGACGGCCTGCTCCAGACCGGCCGCAGCGCCAAGGTCACCTCGGCCACGCATCGCCGTCGCGAGGAGCTGGGTCTGCCGGCGTTGCCGGAGGTCGATCTCGAGCCGCTCCGCGCGTTGCTGGAGATCGCCCAGGAAGAAGAAGAAGTGGAGGAGGAGTCATGAAGTACGCCTTCTTCCCCGGCTGCATGATCCAGGTCCGCTACCCGCAGATGGAGGCGGCGGTGCGCAAGACCGTGCCGGCCCTGGGCATCGAGCTGGTCGACCTGCCGGACCTGGGCTGCTGTCCCGACCCGGTCTTCTTCAAGTCCCTGCACAAGCTGGACTGGGTGACCCTGGCCGCGCGCAACCTCTGCATCGCGGAGCAGGCCGGCCTGGACTTCGTGACCATCTGCAGCGGCTGCACCGAGACCCTCGCCGAGACGGCCCACCTGCTCAACGAGGGCGGCGAGCTGCTCGAGCGGATCAACCGGCGGCTGGCGAAGATCGGTCTCGAGTACAAGGGCACCGTGAACGCCCGCCACCTGATCACGATCCTGCGCGACGAGGTCGGCTACGACGGCGTGCGCGCCACCGTCCGCCGCCCTCTCGAGGACGTGCGCATCGCCGTGCACTACGGCTGCCACCTGCTCAAGCCGCGCGCGGTGATGCAGGTGGACGATCCCGACCACCCGACGATTTTCGAGGACATGCTCTCGGCCCTCGGCGCCACGCCGGTGGACCACGTGGAGCGCATCGTGTGCTGCGGGAAGTCCTGCCGCGACTGCGACCTGCCGGAGGTCATGACGCTGAAGGTGCTGGAGTCGATCCACGCGGCGGACGTGGACCTGATGGGGGTGATCTGTCCGTCGTGCTTCGACTCGTTCGACACGGGGCAGCTGAAGCTGGCGCGGAAGCACGGGTTGGATTTCACGGTGCCGCCGGTGTACTACTTCCAGTTGCTGGCGCTGGCGCAGGGGTTGAGTGCGGCGGATGTGGGGCTGGATCGGCACAAGTTGAAGCCGGAGAAGTTGCTGGCGTAAATCGGACTTTAGCCTCCCTATCAACTTAGCTGCCGTCCAGGAGTTCGGAACTTTGCTTTGGGAGTTATCGTTGGCTCCTCCCCGCTGAGCCTCATCCTCCACTAGATTAAATTCAAGCATCAGCCGACCAGCGAAGTGCTTGATGGTTATGGGTTTTAATCTGTATCGATCATAGTGTCAGCTACCTCGCTACGGGTTGTCTAACGCCACGAATCATGTTGGTGAGTGGCCAAGCCTTAATACTCCGGTTGTTGCCGATGGACGAGGGCCAAGAGTCCGTGACATCTACTCGGCGTTCACAGGAGACAGGACGCCTTTTTAGATCTATAATTTGAGGCTCTCGGCATGATACTCATGCATTGGTAGACCACCCCAAACCGGGGAAGTCATATTGTTCGATATGATCGATCAACAGGAGGTATTGCTGATGTCAGATGAAACAGTGAAATCCAAAAAGGCGAAACGAGCACTTTGGGCGATCGAGCAGCAAGCCAAGCGTATAATGGATTATCTAGTCATCGCGTACAACATTGTGGTTGATACTGAATACGGACCAAAGGACTCGAAGGAGCTGGTGGTTGAGTCCACGACAGATAGATCAATACTCCCGCGTATCTTTGTATATATCCACGGTGTCACACTTTATGTTGATTTCCTTCTAATATCTGCTGATGACGACTTGGTAGGCGCCATGGTATATGGGGCGTTGAGGGAGCCACGTTTCGCTGACGCATTTTGGGAGAATGCCAACGACCCTGAGTGCTGGGAGTCTAGGCCGCTTGCCTGTGTACTTGTAGAGGTGGACCCCATTCCTTGGACAGCTCAGCGGCACATTTAAGGTGGACTCCC
>CAZSNA010000046.1:0-28186 GCA_964607825.1 uncultured Fibrobacteraceae bacterium
TGTCGCGGCGCGGAGTCTCGCGGCCGAGCCGCGCGTAGTCGGCCCGGTCGGTCAACGTCGGCGCGTCGGGGACCGGCAGCGCCGCGGCCGCGGCCACCAGGTCGCCGTAAGGGAGGCGCTCGCCGGCGTGCACCACGGCGCCGTCCTCGGCGCGACAGGCGCCCGGGTCGACGCCCAGCGACTCGGCGCCGGCGGTCACCAGCATCTCCCGCGCCGCCGCCGCCGCCGTGCGCAGGGGCGTCCAGCTCTGGCGCAGGCTGCTGCTGCCGCCGGTGGTGTTGAAGCCGTACTTGATCTCCCAGGTGGGCGTCACCACGTCCACCGATGCCGGCTCCACGCGCAGCTCCTCGGCGACGATCAGCGCCAGCGAGGTCATGGCGCCCTGCCCCAGCTCGTTCCAGGTGAACCGCAGGGTGACGCGCCCGTCGGGGCCGACGGCCACCAGCACGCCGGATTCGAGCACGGCGTCCCCGGACGAACCGGCCTCGGCGGCGAGCGCGCCGCGCCAGGGGATCGCGGCGCCCACGACCAGGGCGCCCGACGCCACCGAGGCGTCGCGCAGGAAGCGGCGGCGGCTCAGGTTCACGGGCGCGTTCATGGCGTCCTCCTTCCGGCGGCGTCGTGGATCGCGGCGCGGATGCGCGGATAGGTGCCGCAGCGGCAGACCAGGTCGGACATCTCGTGGTCGATGTCGTCGTCGGTGGGCTCCGGCACGCGCTCGAGGAGCGAGACCGTCTGCAGGATGAAGCCCGGCTGGCAGACGCCGCACTGGGGGACGTCGTGCTCGATCCAGGCCTGCTGGACCGGGTGCTCGCCGTCCTCCGAGAGGCCCTCGATGGTGGTGATCTCCGCGCCGGTTACGTCCGCCGGCGTCAGGTTGCAGGACCGGTCGGCCTCGCCGTCGATCAGCACCGTGCAGACGCCGCACTCGGCGACGCCGCAGCCGTACTTCACGCCGTGCAGGCCCAGACGGTCGCGCAGCACCCAGAGCAGGGGCATGTCGGACGGCACGTCGACGGTGTGCGTCGCGCCGTTCACCTTCAGGTCGTAGGTCGGCATGTCGATCCTCCTCGGTCAGTCCGATGCGTGGGGCGAACCGGCGGTCACGTATCGTTCGAGCCAGGCCAGGGTCTCCTCGGCCAGGCGGACGCGGTTGGGGGCGCGGCGGACGCCGTGGGCCTCGTCGGCGAAGCGCAGCAGCCGCGAGGGCACGCCGCGGGCCTGCAGGGCCGAGAACCAGCTCTCGGCCTGGCCGATCCGGCAGCGGTGGTCGTGCAGGCCGTGGCTGATCAGGGTGGGCGTGACGACGGCCTGCGCCTGGTGCAGGGGGGAGGCCTCGCGGTAGAACCCGCGGGCGTCGTCGTCCCAGGGACGGCCGCCGAAGGACCACTCGGCGGGCCACTTCTCGTCGGTGGTGCCCCAGAACGAGGCCAGGTCGCTGACCATGCGGTCGATCACGGCGGCGTCGAAGCGGTCGGTGCGGGTGGTGAGCCAGGCCGCCATGTAGCCGCCGTAGCTGCCGCCCATGACCGCCAGGCGCTCCGGGTCGGCCCAGCCGCGGGCGACGGCCCAGTCCACGCAGCCCAGCAGGTCGCGGGCGGGCGCGCCGTGCCAGTCCATGCGCACGGCGCGGCGGAACTCGGCCCCGTAGCCGCCGCTGCCGGTGGGGTTGGCGATCAGGACCGCGTAGCCCGCCTCGGCCAGCAGGTGGAAGTCGGTCTGGAACCAGCCGCCGTACATCCACTCGGGGCCGCCGTGCACCGACAGCACCGTGGGCACGCGCTCGCCCTCGCGCCGTCCCTCGGGCAGGAAGTACCAGCCCTCGACGGTGCGGCCCTCCACCACGGTGGCGAAGGCGTTGGGCACGTAGAGCTTCACGTCCCGGTACCAGGCGTCGTTGGGGTCGATGATCTTGGTCGGCGGACCGGGATCGCGTCCCAGCAGCGACACCTCGTAGAGGGCGCTGGGGGTGAGCATGTCCTGGCCGAGGAGGACCATGCGCCCGCCGCCGAAGTCGGCGGCCCAGAAGTCGTGGGCGGTGCGGGTGAGGGGCTCGGCGCGGTCGGCGGCGAAGACGTCGATGAAACCGCGGTTGAAGGCGGCGAAGAAGAAGCGCCCGTCCGCGTGCCAGAACCGCCAGATGAAGTTGGGGAAGCCCACGGCCTTGCGGTCGAGGATCGCGGCGTCGCCCCGGTCGGGGTCGATGATCGCGATGACGGCCTCGTCGCCCTCGTACAGGGGCTCGTCGGTGCGCAGGTAGGCGATGCGTCCGTCGGGCAGCCAGATCGGTGAGCGATCCGAGGCCGGGTTGACGGTGATCGCCCGCGGTGCGCCGCCGGCGACGGGGACCACGAAGAGGTCGTGGTTCATGTTCAGGCCCTGGTCGGCCTCGCGCTTGGCGGCGAAGACCAGCTCGGCGGAGTCGGGCGACCAGTCGAAGGCCTGCAGGTCGAGGGGGGCGTCCACCAGGCGGCGCACGGCGCCGTCGGACAGGTCGCAGACGAAGAGCTGGGCGCGGCGGCCCTCGCGCTCTCCCTTGTCCAGGTGGCGCCAGCCGAGCGACGTGGCCACGACCAGGCCGTCGCCGCCCGCGTAGCCGCCGACCGGCGCCTCGCTCAGCCAGGCCAGGCGCCGCCCGTCCGGCGACCATTTCAGTCCGCCGCCCAGGCTCGCGTGGGTGCAGATCTCCCGCCGCGTCCCGCCCTCGATCACCAGCAGGGCCGGCTCGCCCTCGCCGCGCCGCACGCAGGCCAGTCGCCGGCCGTCCGGCGAGAACACCGGCCCGCTCAGGCCCTCGTCCGCCGCGAAGAGCAGGTGGTCGCCGCCGCCGGTCATGTCGCGCAGGCGATGCTCGGTGAGGGGCGGGCCGCCGGCTACGGGCGTGGTCAACGCGTAGACCAGGCGGTCGCCGTCGGGGGAGAGGTCGGCCAGGGAGACGCGGGCGATGTCCGCGATGTCCCCGGGACGCAAGGCCGCGGCGGGTCGAACGCCCGCCGCGGCCAGGAGGATGAGGATCGAAACCAGGAGGACGCGTCGTCCCATGTCGTCCCTTCCGTCAACGGATGGCGTAGCAGACGACCTCCATGGGCGCGGGCTCCTCGTCGCCGGACAGGGACGGACCGGCACCCTGGGTCTGCAGGGAGGTTAGCGCGTCGGTGAAGCCCTTGACCAGCATCAACCGGTCGTTGCCGGCGAAGAGCAGCCCGTCCTGGACCGGATTGCCCTCGATGGGGATGTGGATCTGGCGGACGAAGGTCCCCTCGGCGTCGAAGGCGTCGAAGCGGCAGAGCATGCCCTCGGGCGGACTGCGGAAGCCGCGGCTGGTGAGCACCCACAGCTCGCCGTCGGGCCGCAGGGTCATGCTGCCGATGACCTCGTCGGTCTCCGAGACGCTGCGCTCGACGGGGAACGGCACGCGGCTGAGCTGGGCCTCGAGGATGGCGTCCACGTAGTCGGTCTCCTCCGTGGTGCGGATCCAGGGCTCGGCCTCGCGCTCGATCACGCGCTCCAGGACGCCGCCGGGACCGTAGACGTCGATCCGGTACTCGTCGCGCAGGGCCGCCACGTACACGCGTCCGTCCTCGGCCAGCGCCCACTTGCGGAACTGGGGGAAGTACTGCTCGGCCTCGACGATGTTCAGGTTGGAGAACTCGTACTTCTTGGGGTCGTTCAGCAGCTGGTGCTTCATGGTGCCGTCGGGGGCGTAGCTGCGGATGAAGTGGTCGCGGATCTGGTACCCCTCCTCCTGGTTGATGGTGCTCAGCACGCCGCCCAGCACCAGGTGCCCGCCGGCGCTCTGCACGTCGCTCAGGGAGAGGAAGCCGCCCTGGGTGGGGTCGTCGCCCCCGGGCTTGAAGGTGTCGGCCGGGTTGTCCTCCAGGTCGACGCAGATGACCTGGCCCGGGAAGCTCTGCACCAGGCCCAGGCTGCCGTCGGGCATGAACAGCATGTCGGCGGGGAAGCGCACCTCGCCGGGGCCCTCGCCCTCGCGGCTGAGGGTGTGCGAGAACTCGCCGTCGGGTGTGAACACCGACACCTGCGAGAGCTGGGTGTCCAGCAGATAGGCGTTGCCCGCCTCGTCGGCGACCACGCGGGTGATCAGGCCGAAGATGTTCTCCTCGTCGTCGAGGCCGCCCACGCGCCAGAGCTCCTCCACCTGCAGGACCTCCACGCCGTCGCGCGGCTGGGGACCGTTGTTCACGCGGGGGACGGTGTCCGACGCCGCGGCCGGCAGGGCGAGCGCCAGCATCAGGATCGGGATCAGGATCATGCGGGCGGGCGGGGTGCGATCGTGAATCATCGTCGTCTCCTCGTGTGGGATGGCCCCGGGGGGCGTCGTCTCGGACAGGCTCCATACGCAGGGCGGGGGCCGGTGTTACGTCAGGATGACCCATGCGCTCCGGGAAGGCAACCCGGGGGGACGATTCCCTCCCCATACCCCCCCACCCGCCCGGGGGGTGCAACCCGCGGGCCGCGCCCTGCGTACCTCGCTCGTACCGCGACCCGCTCACCCGCGTCCCGAAAGGTGCCCGCCATGAAGGCCCGTTTCGCCCTGTCCCTCGTCCTGTTGCTGGCCATCGCGCCGCTCGCCGCCCTCGCCGGCGGCTTCACCGAGACCTACCGCCTCGACGCCGAGTCCCTGGAGCTGATCGACCTGATCGGCGAGGTCCGCCTGGAGCCCGCCGACGGAGACGAGTTCGAGGTGCGCGTCGAGGTCCGCGGCGACGACGCGTCGCGCGACCACATCGAGATCGACGTCGACGAGGGGCGAGAGGCCGTCGTCCGCGTCCGCTTCCCGGTCGACGACGAGCGCAAGTACGTCTACCCGCCCATGGGGCGCTCGAAATCCACCATCACCTTTCGCAGCGGGTCCGACGACAAGAGCAGCTGGCTGGGCCGTCTCGTCCGGGGCATCAAGGGCGACCGGATCACCGTCTCGGGCCGCGGGCGCGGCCTGGAGGTCTGGGCCGACGTGATCGTCCGCGTCCCCCGCGGCCGCGAGGCCGACGTGAGGCTGGGCGTGGGCGGGATCGAGGCCGCCGGCGTGCGCGGCGACCTGGTGATGGACATCAACAGCGGCACGGTGAAGGCCGAACGGATCGAGGGCTCGGTGCTGGGCGATACGGGCAGCGGCTCGATCACCCTGCGCGACATCGAGGGCGACGTGGACGCCGACACCGGCAGCGGCGGCGTGGTCATCGAGGACTGCCGCGGCGACCGCATCCACGCGGACACGGGCAGCGGCTCGGTCCGGGTGGCGGACGTGGCCTGCGAGAAGCTGCACGTGGACACGGGCAGCGGCGGCGTCACCGCCCGCGGCGTGCGGGCCGACGCGGTGCTGATCGACACGGGCAGCGGCTCGGTCGAGCTGCACCTGGACCGCATGGGGCCGGGCCGGTTCCTGATCGACACCGGCAGCGGCGGCATCGAGATGCGCCTGCCGGACGACGCCTCGGCGGACGTGTCCTGCGACACGGGCAGCGGCCGCATCGTCGTGGACATCCCCGGCGTGGACGTGGACACCCGCGACAAGGACGAGGTGCGGTTCCGCGTGGGCGGCGGCGAGGCGCGGGTGGTGCTGGACACGGGCAGCGGCGGGATCAAGGTCGAGTCCCGCTGACGGGCGCTGTCGCGTCGGGAGAGCGTTCGCTTCAGTCGACGACCTGCGTGCGCGGATAGAACCCGCTCCACGCGAACCAGAAGGCGGTGCGGACCACGAGTTCCGCGCCGCCTTCCGTTTCGAAGGCCCTCACGCCGCCGCCGGCGTCGCGGCGCACGCGCACGGACGCGCCGCCCAGGTCCACCATCAGATCGTCGTCGCCCAGCGCCGCGTCGGCCACCGCCAGGGCGTGGGGGCCGTCGACGATGCCGTGCACCAGCGCCTTGGCGGGGAGCCGCCCCTGCAGCCACTCGGCGTTGAACAGGCCCACCCGCTCCTCGTCCGTGAAGTAGGCCTCGTAGCGCGAGGCGCGGATCTCCTCGGACTTGCGCAGCACGCGCGTGTCCGGATGGGCGGCGACCCACTCGGACCAGGTGGTCTGCACCGAGGGGATCATCTCCAGCCGCGCCCCTGCCAGGGCGCCGTCCAGGGCCTCGCCGGTGACGTGGCTCCACAGGGTGCCGGTCTCCTCGTCCTGCATGATCATGCTGTTGCGCCAGAGCTTGCCCGACACGATGAAGGTGAGCGTCGCGTCGCCGTGGGTGCGGGCGTAGACCACGCCCGTGTGGCAGAGGGGTCACCAGGTGGCCGCGACGGCCGTCCCGGCGATGACGTCGTTGACGATCTCGTGGTGGTCGAGCTGCCAGGCCGACCAGCAGACCGCGTCGCCGTCGCGGGCCAGGCCGATGACCGGCTCGTGGGGGGACATCTGCGCCGCGGCCGCCTCGCCGCTCACGAACTCCGGATCGCGGATGGCGGGGATGGCGTCGGGCGGCAGCAACGCGTACATGGGTTCGTCGTCGAAGACGCCGTGGATCTCGGGATCGGAGGGTTCGGCCGGGGCGGGTCCCGCGACCGTCAGGCTCATGGCGAGGGCGATCATCAGGACTTGCCTCATACGTCTTCCTCTTCGTCGCAGCCGCTCTCGGCCATGATCCGCGCTTCGAGCCGTTCGAGGGTCTCCGGATCCGGGTCGTGGCCGAACAGCCGCCGCACGCCGCGACCGAGCACGGCCATCTGCGCCATGTACTCCCGGCAGTGGTTGCACATCATCAGATGCAGACGCAGCTCGAGCCGCTTCACCCAGGAGAGCTTGTCGATCTCCCCGGTGGCGACGATGTGCGTGACGTCCTTGCAGTTCAGCATGCTCTACCTGCCCATCGCGATCTCGAGACATTCCCGCAGGGCGTTGCGCGCCCGGTACAGGAGCACCCCCAGGTTGGTGCGCGTGACGTCCAGGGCATTACAGATCTCCTCGCTGGCCAGCCCCTCGACCTCCCGCAGCACGAAGGCCAGGCGCTGCTTGTCCGGCAGCGGCTCCATGCAGCCCTCGATGTGCTCGGCGATCTCGGCGTCGTGGACGTCTCGGTCGGCCTCCCGCGGCGGACGCGACCACATGCCGCGCGCGTCGAAGCGGCTCTCCATCACCTCGTCGATGTCCTCGCCGCGCGCCTCCTTCTGCGCGTCCCGCCGCATCTCCTGGACCTTGCGGTAGAAGATGCCGAACACCCAGGTCCGCACGTGGGAGCGCCCCTCGAAGCGCTCGGCCGTCTCGATGAAGGTCTTGAAGGTCTCCTGCGCCACGTCCTCGGCGCGCTCGGCCGTCAGGCCGGCGCCGCGGGCCGCCCGCAGGATGTGGGGGAGGTAGGCGTGGACCACCGCGCGCACGGCCTCGGCGTCCCGGGCGCGGATCTTGGCCGCGAAACCGGGATCGTGGAAGGCCTCGGGGCCGGGAGGTCGGGTCATCGGAG
Source organism: uncultured Fibrobacteraceae bacterium (assembly GCA_964607825.1). GTDB lineage: Bacteria > Krumholzibacteriota > Krumholzibacteriia > LZORAL124-64-63 > LZORAL124-64-63 > JAHIYU01. The sequence continues at coordinate 7,411 of CAZSNA010000046.1, forward strand.
CCTCCGGGGGGAGATCGTTGCGGACCGGAACGACAGGATACACGAGTGAGTCGGTCGTGAAAAGGGGAGAGGGCGCCTTCGGAGACGAACTCGGCGGGAGTGGCCCTGCGGATCCCTTCCGCTTTCCTCCCCGGAGATCGGCTGCTACCCTGCCTCTCGACACCAGCCACGTCGCCCCTGTCGGAGGAGACTCCATGAGCCGCCTGCTGATCCCGATGCTCGCCGTCGCCCTCCTGGCCGGCTGCGGCGACCCCATCCCCCGCGCCGACGAAGTCTCCCACGCCCAGGCCGAAGCCGCCCTCGAGGTGCTCGGCCTGGAGATGACCGTCGAGGAATACGCCCTGATGCGGGAGGACCTGGCGGAGCAGCGCGAGGCCTACGCGGCCCTGCGCGCCCGCACGCCCGACAACGCCGTGGCGCCCGCGCTGGTCTTCGATCCGCGGCCCGAGGGCTTCGCGCTCGACATCCCGGATCGTCCCGCCCGCTGGAGCGATCCCGGCCCCGTCGCGCGACCGGCCGACCTGGAGGCGCTGGCCTTCGCCACGGTCGGCGAGCTGTCGGCCCTGCTGCGGTCGCGGCGGGTGAGCTCGCTGGAGCTGACCGAGATGTTCCTGTCCCGCCTGGAGCGGTACGGACCCGAACTGGAGTGCGTGGTCTCGCTCACGCCGGAGCTCGCCCGCGCCCAGGCGCGGCGCGCCGACCGGGAGCTGGACGCCGGCAGCTGGCGCGGCCCGCTGCACGGCGTGCCCTACGGCGTGAAGGACCTGCTGGCGGTGGAGGGGACGGTGACGAGCTGGGGCGCCGAGCCCTACAGGGACCAGGTCATCGACGACACCGCGACCGTGGTGGCGAAGCTCGAGGCCGCCGGCGCCGTGCTGACGGCCAAGCTCACCCTGGGCGCCCTGGCCTGGGGCGACGTCTGGTACGGCGGCACCACCCGCAACCCCTGGGACCTGGAGCAGGGCAGCAGCGGCTCGTCGGCGGGGCCCGCCTCGGCGGTGGCGGCGGGGCTGGTGCCCTTCGCCATCGGCACCGAGACCTGGGGCAGCATCGTCTCGCCGTCGACGCGCTGCGGCGTGACCGGCCTGCGGCCCACCTTCGGCCGCGTCAGCCGCGCCGGCGCCATGGCCCTGAGCTGGTCCATGGACAAGATCGGCCCCATGGCCCGATCGGTGGAGGATTGCGCCATGGTCTTCGACGCGATCCGCGGCGTGGACGGCCGCGACCCGTCCCTGATCGACGCCCCGTTCCCCTACGACCCCCGCACGCCCCTGTCCGACCTGCGCATCGGCTACGTGGCCGGGCAGTTCGAGGGGGAGGACGACCCGGGCCTCGCGCTGGACCGCGCCGTCCTCGACGATCTGCGGGCCCTGGGCGCCGAGCTGATCCCGGTGAGCCTGCCCGACGTGGACGCCATGCCCCTGTCGATCATCCTCAGCGCCGAGGCCGCCGCGGCCTTCGAGGAGCTCACCCTGAGCGGCCGCGACGACGAGCTCGTCCGCCAGGTGCGCTACGCCTGGCCCAACGTGTTCCGCTCGGCGCGGTTCATACCGGCGGTGGAGTACATCCAGGCCAACCGGCTGCGGACCGAACTGATCGAGGCCTTCGCGGAGCTCTTCGAGACCGTCGACCTCTTCGTGGCCCCGTCCTTCGGCGGCCAGGGCCTGCTGATGACCAACCTGACCGGTCATCCGACCGTGGTGATGCCCGACGGGTTCGTCGAGGAGAACCGGCCCCGTTCGATCTGCTTCACCGGCGGCCTCTTCGACGAGGCCGCGGTGCTGGCGGCGGCTCGGGCCTGGCAGGAGGCGACGGGATGGCACCGCCGGCACCCGGCGCGGTATGCGCCGTTCCCGGCCGCCCCTTGACGCGCGGCGCCCGAGAGGGCACGTTTTCCGAGGCGCGGACCGGCGTCATCGACGTCGACACTTCCGCGCGTCACCGATTTTCTGTGGAAAGGACCCTGCCATGACCGTCGTCCTGGACGGCTCCGGCCTCACCATCGACAGACTGGAACGCATCGCCCGTCACGGCGAGAAGGTGGAACTGCATCCCGAGGCGCTGGCGCGGATCGAGGTCTGTCGCGCCATGCTCGAGGAGAAGATCGCGGCCCGCGAGACGATGTACGGCGTCAACACCGGCATCGGCGAGCTCTGCGAGGTGATCCTGGACGACGACCAGGTGCAGGATTTCCAGAAATACCTGATCTACAACCACGCCGCCGGCATCGGCGACCCCGCGCCCCTGGAATACGTGCGCGGGGCCATGGCGGGACGGATCAACGTGCACGCCCACGGGAACTCGGGCTGCCGCCCGGTGATCACGCAGACGCTGATCGCCATGCTCAACGAGGGCGTCACGCCCTTCGTCTGCCAGAAGGGCTCGGTGGGCGCCTGCGGCGACCTGGCGCCCATGAGCCAGGTGGCCCTGCTGATGATGGGCGAGGGGCAGGCCTACTACCAGGGCCGGCTGCTGCCCGGCAAGGAGGCCCTCGAGGCCGTGGGGATCCCGATCCCCGGCCTGCAGGCCCGCGACGGCCTGGCCTGCATCAACGGCTCGAACCTGCTGACCGCCATGAGCGCCCTGCACCTCTGCGACGTGGACCGTCTGCTGAAGTCGGCCGAGATCGCCTGCGCCATGTCGCTGGAGGCCCTGCTGGCGAATCTGAAGCCGTACACCTCCAAGCTGCACGAACTGCGCGGCTTCAGGGGCGCGGTGCGCAGCGCGGCGTCCATCCGCAAGTGCTTCGAGGGCAGCGACCTGCAGACCGGCAAGATGCCCACCAAGGTGCAGGACGCCTACTCCATGCGCTCCTCGCCCCAGGTCATCGGCGCCGCCCACGACGCGGTGCGCTGGGCCCGCGAGCAGGTGGAGACCGAGCTCAACGGCGTGGGCGACAACCCCATCTTCATCCCCGAGGACGGCGTGGCCCTGACCGGCGCCAACTTCCAGGGCTCGCCGGTCTGTCTGCCCATGGACATGGTGGGCGCGGCCCTGACCATGATCTGCGTGCTGAGCGAGCGGCGCATGAACCGCCTGCTGCACCCGGCCCTGAGCGTGGGCCTGCCGGCGTTCCTGACCAAGGGCGCGGGCATGTTCAGCGGCATGATGCTGTCGCAGTACACGGCCGACTCGCTGATCGTGGAGCAGCGGATCCTCTCGGCGCCGGCCTCGATCCAGTCGATCCCGGCCGCCGCCGACCAGGAGGACTTCGTGTCCATGGGCATGAACACGGCCATCAAGAACGCCCAGATCGTCGACAACGCCTGCGGCGTGCTGGGCATCGAGTTCATGGCCGCCGCCCAGGCCCTCGACTTCCGCGAGTTCGACAAGGGCAAGGGCGTGACCGTCGCCCGCGACGAGGTGCGCAAGCACGTGGAGTTCCTGGACGTGGACCGGCCGCTGCACAGCGACCACACGGCCATGAAGGCGCTGGTGCGGTCGTTCGACATCCTGACATCGGTGGAGGAGGCCGTCGGCAGCCTGGGTTGAGCCGACGCGTCCGAACGTAAGAGGGCCGCCTCCCCGCGAGGGAAGGCGGCCCTTGGCGTCCGTGCGATGCCGTGGCGCTAGTAGCTGATCTTCGGCTCCATGGTCTTGGCGGCCTCGACCCACTTGGTCACGGTGGCCGCGGGGGGGGAGACGCGCGCGAGGTTCTTCTCGCTGTTCACTTCCTCCATCTTGGCGGCCAGGTTCTCGGCGTTGCGGTTGCGCAGCTCCTTGACCGTGTCGACGCCGGCGCCCTCGAGCAGCTCCGAGTACTGGGGCCCGACGCCGCTGATGCGCATCAGGTCGGCCAGATTGGTCCACTTCAGCAGGGTCTTCTCGCCCATGCCGGTGGCCTCGGCGACGGACTTGCGGCCGGCGGGCGAGCCGCACTTGTCCAGCAGGTCGTCGGTGGTGGCGATGTTCGCCTTGCTCAGCTTTTCGGCGTAGGCGGGTCCGATCCCTTCGATTTCATCGATCTTGTAAGCCATTGGAAACTCCCCCTCTAACGGGTTTTCGGTTGATGACGCGTCTCGTGACGCTACTTGCCGAGCAGTCCCTTCAGATCGGGGATCTGCTCGAGGATGCGGTTGACGAGGTCGCCGCCCGCGTTCTTGGTCGCGAAGTCGAAGAACATGGAGACCAGCGAGCCGGCCTGGCCGGCGTCGAGGCCGGATTTCTCGAACAGGCCCATCACGCCGAGGGCCGCGCCGGCCTTGCCGCCGAGCAGGCCGCTCGCCGCGCCCATCAGGCCGCCGAGGCCGCCGCCACCGCCGCCGCCGCCGACGAAGCTCTCGGCGCCCGGCAGGGCCTTCATCAGGGCGTCGGCGTCGCCGCCGTCGACCTTGTCCTTGATCATGCCGAGCAGTCCGCCGGCGGCCTGGCCGGCCTGGTCGGTCGAGACGCCCAGCGATTGCGCGGCGGACGATACGAAGTCATTGAAATCCGTCATCTTCTCGTTCTCCTTTTACCTGCCTGTTTCCAGACGTCGGATTGCGGATTGTAGAAAACTAGTCGAACAGTTTCACTCCGGCTTCCCGGTTTCTCGGCACCTAGTCGCTTTCACCGGTGATCGACCGGCGCCACTTGCCGAGCTGCTGTGCCGCCTCCTCGCGGCCGCCCAGCCCGAAGGCCAGCCCGGCCGCCACCGCGACCGCCCCGAAGAGCAGTCCGAAGGCCAGGTTGACGATCTCATCGGCGAACCCCATCTCGCGCAGGGCCATGGCGACGGTCAGCACCATCACCGCGGCCCGGGTCAGCGAGGCCAGCAGCGGCCCCTGGGGCGTGCCCGCCGCGCGCACGGCCCGTGCGGCCAGGTTGGCCAGCAGCACGCCGATGGTCAGGATGGCCAGCCCCATGAACACGTGTCCCGCGAAGCCGAGGAACTCGTGGGTGAGGGCGGAGAGCGACGCGAAGCCGAGCTGGCCGGCCGCCTCGGTCACAGCGAAGAGCATGATGACCAGGTGGACGATCCGTCCCGCCCAGGCAGAGGGAGAAGCGCCGCCCTCCGCGTTCCGGTTCAGCCCCAGTTTCGCCGGCAGGCGGTCGAAGCCGACGCCGGCCAGGATGTTGGTCGCCAGCCCCGACACGATCCGCCCCACCACGTGGGACAGCACCAGGATCAGCGTGGCCGCGAACAGATGAGGCACCGCGCCGATCAGCGTGTCCAGCATGCGGCTGGCGGGCGCGGTCACGGCCTCCAGGGCCAACGCGTTCAGCGCGGCCACGATGACCGGGATCAGGATCAGGGCGTAGATCACGGTGCCGATCAGCCCTGACAGGGGCGTCCCGCCCAGGGCCGAGGCGAGGCCGACGCGCTCCGACAGCCGATCCGCGCCCACGGCCGCCAGCAGGCCGCTGGCCACGCGCTGGACGATGCGGGCCACGAACCAACCCGCCACCAGGATGATCGCGGCGGCGAAGAGCTGGGGCAGGAAGCCCAGGATCTTGGCGGTCATCTCCTGCACCGGCGCCAGGAGGCCGGCCAGGCCGAAGGCGCCCAGGATCGCGGGCAGGAAGAGCAGCAGGACCAGCCAGTAGGCGGTCTCGGCCAGGGAGCGGGCGAGGGTCGGCTGCCCGTCGGTCTCGTCGCCGCACAGGCGACGGTCGATGTCCAGTCCGGTCAACAGCTTGGACAGCAACGACTTGACCACGTTGGCCAGCACCAGGGCCAGCAACAGCAGGCCCAGTCCTCCCAGCAACGAGGGCAGATAGCCGGTGATCCCCGCCAGCAGCTCGTTGAGCGGCTCGGTGATCAGGGTCAGGCCCAGGGCCTGGAAGACGGCCACCAGCACGAAGAGCATCAGCAGGTAGAAGGCGCCCTTGCCGGCGCCCACCGACACGTCCGCGTCCCGCAGGCGCAGCCAGCCGCCGATGCGGTCGCCGAGTCCGGTGCGGCGCAGCAGCCCGCGCACGACGGCCCCGACGGCCAGGGCGATGAGCCAGCCGACGAGCAGGATCGCCAGGGCGGCCAGGATGCGCGGGGCGTGCAGGGACACCGCCTCGCCGATCTGTTCCAGAATTCCGTTCATGATTCCCCCCGGGTGATTGACTTGCAATGGCGGATGCACGTTCCGTCGCATCCTCGGACACACCGGGAGCGCGATTGGTCACATGCCCGCGCGAAATGGCGGAATCGCCGGAGAGGCTGTAAGCTGGGGGGCATGTTCCGCTCGATCGAAATCCGCGCCCGGCGACCGTTGAACGCCGCCCTCGTCCTGCTCCTGATCTCGGGGCTGGGCGTGCTGGGCTTCGCCCACTTCCTCCACCACTGGAGCGAAGCGGGCGGCCATGCCGAATGCGACGACGGGCATCATCACGACGACCGTACCTGCGAGGTCTTCCATGCGGGACTGCTGGTCGAGGCCACGTTCCTGATTCCCGCACCCGAAGCGCCCGCCGGGCGGCTCGTCGCCGACCGGACCCTGCACCGCCCCGCGGCCTCCCCGTCGCTCGTCCACGCCCCGCGGGCCCCGCCTCACGCCTCCTGATTCCGATCCGATCCGACGTCATGCGTCACGGGGCGGACCCCGTCCGCCCGGAATCCGAGGAGTCCTCATGCATGCACGCATCGTTTCGCGCGTCGCGCTCGCGGGCGCCGCGCTCTGCCTGGCCGCCGCCGTCGCCGCGGCCGAGACCTCCAGCACCGCCACGGGCGTCTCACGCCTGATGAACCCGGCCGTCAGCCTCAACGCCCTGTTCCTGGGCGAGCTGGCCGACCGGGTCGGGGAGGCCAACCGCATCGCCATCCAAGAGGCCGAGCTGCAGCTCACTTCGGTGGTGGATCCCTTCTGGACCGCCGATCTGGTCGTCGGCTGGCACGAGGAGGAACACCACGAGGAGGACGAGGAGGGCCACGCCGAGGGCGCGCCCCACTTCGCCACCGACATCGAGGTCGCCGTCCTGCGCAGCACCGCCATGCCCGCCGGCCTGGGCCTGACCCTGGGCAAGTTCTACCTGCCCTTCGGCAAGCACGCGACCCTGCACACCCACCAGTACCCCTTCGTGCGGGCGCCCTATGCGCTGCAGGCCTTCATCGGAGAGCACGGCCTCACCGACGTGGGCGCCGCGGTGGACGCCACCGTGCCGGGCCTGCCCTGGTGGAGCGAGCTGACGGTCTACGGGGTGGACGGGCGCGCGGAGATCTTCGAGAACGGGCATCGGGATCTGGCGTTCGGGGCGCGGTGGTCGAATCTGTGGGACGTGAGCGACAACGGCACGCTCGAGCTGGGTGGGTCCTGGCTCACCGGCCCGTCCGCGCATCACGCCTACGAGCGGACCGACCTGAAGGGTGTGGATCTGACCTTCAAGTGGGTGGGCGATTCTCGCAACGACGCCTCCGTCACGGCATCGCTGGAGCTCATCCTGCCGGAAGGAGAGGAAGGTTTCGATGCGCCGCGGGGCATGTTCGGTTACGTGCGGGGCCAGATAAGGCGGGACTGGTGGATGGGCTTCGGCGCCGGCTATGTAGGGAACGAGGTGGTGGTCTCCGAGTCCGGTGGCGATTTCCCATGGACGCGCCTGCTGGACACCAAGGAGGTCAAGGCCAACCTCGTCTTCGCCCCGAGCGAGTTCAGCGCCCTGCGGGCGGAGGTCTCGTTGCGGGACAAGGGCAGCACGGGCGACCTCCGCGTCTCCCTCCAGTGGAACTTCACCATCGGGTCGCACCCCGCACACCTGTACTAGGAGGCCGTCATGAGACGCATCACGCTCGCGCTGCTGGCCGCCCTCCTGGCGGCGGCGCCGGCCCTGGCCGAGCTGAAGGTCGTGGCGACCCTGACCGACCTGGGCCGCGTGGTCGAGGCCGTCGGCGGCGACCACGTGTCGGTGGATGTGCTCTGTCCCGGCAGCCGCGACCCCCACTCGCTGCCGGCCAAGCCGTCCCTGGCGCGCAAGCTGGCCCGGGCGGACCTGCTCTGCTACAACGGTCTCGAGCTGGAGATCGGCTGGCTGCCCCAGCTGATCGACAAGGCCCGCAACCCGCGGGTGCGTCCCGGCGCCGGGGGCGATCTCGACTGCTCGGCGGCGGTGATGCATCCGCTGGAGCTGCACCACCATCCCGTCGACCGCGGCGAGGGGGACGTCCACCCTCTGGGCAATCCCCACTACACCCTCGATCCCCGGGTGACGTCCGAGGTGGCGCGGCTGGTGGCCGACCGGCTCGGCCGACTGGATCCCGAGCGGGCCGAGGAATACCTCGCGCGAGCGGACGCCTTCGCAGCGCGGCTCGAAGCGCGCCGGCTGGACTGGATCGAACGCACGGCCGCCGTGCGGGACCATCCCGTGATCGTGTACCACCGCAACTGGTCGTACCTGGCCGACTGGCTGGAGCTGGACGTGGTGGCGGAGATCGAGCACCGGCCCGGCATCTCGCCGTCGCCGCGGCACGTGTCCGACGTCATCCGCCGGGGGGCGCTGCTCGAAGAGCCCATCGTGGTGGCCGCCACCTGGGACCATCACCACGTGGCCGAGGAGGTCGCCGAACGCATCGGCGCGCCGTTGGCGGTGCTGCCCGCCTACAGCGGCGCGACGGAAGGCGCCGAGGACTACGTCGACTTCCTGGATCTCATCTGTGAACGGCTGGCCGCGGCGGCGGCCGCAGCGGAAGAAGGCACGCCGTGAGCGAGTTCTTGACCATGATGGCCACACCCCTGCTGATGGCCCTGGTCCTGGTGGCCATGCACTCCCACCTGGGTCACCACGTGGTCAAGCGAGGCGTGATCTTCGTGGACATCGCCCTGGCGCAGATGGCCGCCTTCGGCGTGTCCGTGGCGCTGCTGCTGGGCTGGGAGATCGGATCGGACCGCACCTGGGCCGTCGCGCTCGCCGGCACCTTCCTGGGGGCCTGGCTCATCTCGCGCACGCGTACGCGCCGGCAGACCGTGCCCCAGGAGGCGTACATCGGCATCATCTACGTGGTGTCCAGCGCCGCCATGCTGCTGGTGCTGACCCAGGTGCCCCACGGGGGCGAGGAGATCCGCCACCTGCTGGTGGGCGCCCTCCTGTGGACCTCGAAGACGGAACTGATCAAGACCGCCGTGCTCTACGCGGCCCTCGGCGTCCTGCTGTGGCTGTGGCGCCGGCCGCTGCTGCGCATCTCCGTCGATCCCGAGGGGGCGCGCCGCGACGGGCTCGACCTCGGGCGCTGGGACCTGATCTTCTACGCGATCCTCGGCACGGTGGTCGCCTCCAGCGTGCAGATCGCCGGCGTGCTGCTGGTGTTCACGCTGCTGGTGGTGCCGACGGTCATGGGCCTGCGCCTGTTCGACGACATGCGACGCCAGTTCGTCTACACCCTGGGCGTGGGGGCGCTGGCGGTGATCCTCGGCTCGGCGGCGAGCTGGGTGCTGGACCTGCCGACGGGGGCGGCGATCGTCTGCGTCTTCGGTCTGTTGCTGGGAGTGCAGGTGCTGATCGAGGGGTTCGCGCGGCGCTGATCGCCGCGGCTCCGGACGGGAGAGGCCGCCTCCGGCCGGAGGCGGCCTTCCCGTCCCGCGATCCGGGGGCCGGTCCGGATCGCCGAGTGGGCCGGCCGGGGATTCGACGCGCGTCCGCGGAGTTCGCGCGCCGACCGGCCGGTGCGTCAGCGCAGGGGAGTGAAGAAACGCCCCCAGCGCGGTTTCCAGTGGCGGTCGGTGTCGACCGAGGCGAGGACGCGGGTCGCCCGGCCGGCGATCGCGTCCGTCGACACGAAGCCGAAGAAGCGCGAGTCGAAGCTGTGGTCGCGGTTGTCGCCCGAGGCGAAGACGTGGCCAACCGGCACCGTCACCGGGCCGAAGTCGCGGGCCGTCGGGCTGTCCGGCGAGAACATCACCGCGTGGGTCCGCCCCGCGACGGTCTCCTCCAGGAAGACGTGTTCCCCCTCGTATTCGTGCGGCAGCGGCCAGCGCGGCGGTTCGTCGTCGCGGTAGGCCGCCGGCGCGCCGTTGACGTGCAGCACGCCGCCGCGCATGGCCACCGTGTCGCCGGCCTCGGCGATGACGCGCTTGATCAGCCGTGTGCCGTCGTGGGGGGAATCGAAGACGATGATCTCGCCGCGCGCGGGTTCGTTCCAACGGGCGACCTCCGCGTCGACGAGGGGGAGCCGCAGGCCGTAGGCCAGCTTGTCGCAGAGGACCCGCTCGCCCTCGTAGATGCTGGGCTGCATGGAGCCGGTGGGCACGTCGTACCAGTTGGCCACCGCCGAGCGGAAGGTCATGACCACCAGCACCATGACCAGGGTCGGCCACCAGCTGCGCCACAGGCCGGCCAGTCTCGTCTTCGTTCGCATGGGATCCTCCGGGAGCGGGTCGTGTCGCAACCCGACATGCTACACCGGTTTCGCCCGAACGTTCCGGAATGTCGATCAATCGGCACCGACCATGATCATGGCAATCAATATCTATTGAAGCATGATGTGTATTACAGAAGGGCGTATTATTCAAATTTAACGCCACATACTATAGTTTTCATGCTTTAATACTAGATGAAGACTGGTTCCTGGCCGAGTCCGGAGCTTCGATCCTCCCGTGCTCGGCAGAGGAGAACGTGAAAGGGACGAGATCATGATGACCCGCACCGTCATGACGGCCGTCTGGCTGCTGGCGTGCACAGGCCTGGCCATCGCCCAGTCCGAGTGCTACATCAGCGGCGACATCGAGGCCGAACCGAACCTGGCCCAACCCGAGCTGGGCGCCTGGAAGTACACCCTGGTCGCCACCTGGGATACGGGCACGCCCTACGCCCTGAGCCACATGAACCTCCTGCTCGGCGCCGAGGACCGATGCACCTGCGAGGACCTCGAACCCGCCCTGGACTGGGAATCCCCCGCAGGCGAGTCGGATGCCGATGACGGCGGCACCGTGCCGTTCCTGATGAACTTCGAGTGCAACGGTGATCCGTCCATGGGCATCACCGAGCCGCTCTACAAGTTCGAGTACGTGGAGGACGAGGAGCTGGGCGAGCCCGGGAATACCGGGACGCTGACCATCGTCTTCTACTCGGATTTCGCTCCGGCCTCCATCGCCACGCCCAACCTCTTCCTGGTGGACAAGCATGCGAATCTGGCCTGCGAGGGTCAGGTCGACGGCGTGTTCCCGGGGCTGCCCTGCGACCCCCTGACCGACGAGGTCCTGGAGTGGGGGACGGTCAAGGCGGTCTTCGAACGCTGATCTAGATCAGGCCAAATGCAAAGCGGTCGGCATTGCCGACCGCTTTTTTGTGCAATATGAACACATGGTTGCAATAGATCTGATCTTTTTAATGATTTGCTTCTGCGCTTATGGTATAAAAAACGATACGTAGTGGTACATAAGACGGTTTATCCGTCCCGGCCCACGTGGAGCGTGAGTTCCACTTTGGTATCGGTGCGAGGAGGACGACGTCGTGAAAACGCATCTCAATATCCTGGCCTTCGGTCTCGTCCTGTTGATCGCAGGCGCTGCCGCGGGGCAGACCGAGTGTCAGCTCTCCGGCCACATCTCCGCGGGCCCCACCGACGACCCCGAGCTGGGCGCCTGGCGCTATGAACTCACGGTCGTCTGGAGCACGGAGGTCAACCAGGCCGTCAGCCACATCAACCTGATCGTGGACGACGGCGTCAACTGCGATTGTGCAGACTTCACCTCGGCTCTCGTCTGGCCGGCGATCCCGGGCTACAGCGACGGCGACCCCGCGCCCTGCCAGGTGCCGTACGCCTGCGAGTTCAACTGCGCCGGCGATCCGAGCCTGGACATCTACGATCCGCTCTACAAGTTCGAGCCCGACGAGAGCGTCGAGTGCGAGCCGAGCAACGTCGGTTCGGCCGCCTATGTCTTCTACTCGGACTACGCGCCCTATCCGACGGAGCTGCCCAACCTGCTGATCGTCGACAAGCACGGACGCCAGGCCTGCTTCGGCGAGTTGACGGGCGTCTTTCCCGGTCTGCCCTGCGACCCCGTCTCCGATGAGGGCGACAACTGGGGCGACGTGAAGTCGGCCTACGGCGGGCGTATCTAGATCCGTTCCCGTCGAGACCCGGGCGCCGGTGATGCGAATCACCGGCGTCCCTTTTGCGTAGGATTCCAACGCACCGTTGCCCTCGGCGCGTCCCTGGGGCATTCTGGACCGGATACGCAGAACCCACCGTCGGAACGAGGAGAGAGACATGAACCGCATGCTGGCCCTGCTGCTGCTGGTCGCGCTGGTCGCGACGCCGGCGCTCGCCAAGGACGACAAGGAAGACGACCACGGCTTCAACGCCGGCGCCTTCTCGGCCCTGAAGTTCCGCCTGCTGGGACCGTCCCACCTGTCCGGGCGCGTGGGCGACTTCGCCGTCAATCCGGACGACCCCCAGGAATACTACGTGGCGGTCTGCTCGGGCGGCGTCTGGAAGACGACCAACGGCGGCGTGACCTACGAGCCGATCTTCGACGGCGAGGGGTCCTACTCCATCGGCTGCCTGGCCCTCGACCCGCGCGATCCCAAGGTGCTCTGGGTGGGCACCGGCGAGAACAACAGCCAGCGCAGCGTGTCCTACGGCGACGGGCTCTACAAGTCGATCGACGGCGGACGGAGCTTCGAGAAGGTGGGCCTGGAGGATTCCGAGCACATCGGCATGATCGTCGTCGATCCGCGCGACTCCGACACGGTCTACGTGGCCGCCCAGGGCCCCCTGTGGAACGCCGGCGGCGACCGCGGCCTGTACAAGACCGTCGACGGCGGCGCCAACTGGGAGCGCATCCTCCACGTGGACGACGACACCGGCGTCAGCGAGATCCACCTCGACCCCCGCGACCCCGACACCCTGTACGCGGTCAGTTACCAGCGCCGCCGCCACGTGTGGACCCTGCTCAACGGCGGCCCCGGCTCGGGCGTGCACAAGAGCACCGACGGCGGACGGACCTGGCGCAAGATCCAGAAGGGCCTGCCCGGCGTGGAGCTGGGCCGCATCGGCCTGGACCTGGCGCCGTCGGATCCCGACGTGGTCTACGCCATCGTGGAGGCGGCCCGGGACAAGAGCGGCTTCTACCGCTCGAGCGACGGCGGCGAGAACTGGTCGCGCATGAGCGATCACGTCGCCACGAGCCCGCAGTACTACCAGGAGATCACCGTCGATCCGAAGGACCCGGACCTGGTCTGGTCCCTGAGCACCTGGCTGATGCACACCGAGGACGGCGGCAAGACCTGGGAGCGCGCCTCGACCACGGCCAAGCACGTCGACGACCACGCCATCTGGATCGACCCCCACAACCCGCGTCACATCCTGGTCGGCTGCGACGGCGGCATCTACGAGAGCTGGGACCGCGGCCAGCTGTGGGGCTTCAAGGCCAACCTGCCGGTCACCCAGTTCTACAAGGTGCACGTGGACTACGACGAGCCCTTCTACTGGATCTACGGAGGCACCCAGGACAACAACACCCTCGGCGCCGCCCACCGCACCGTCAACGTGCACGGCGTGCGCAACTCGGACTGGCGCATCACCCAGGGCGGCGACGGCTTCGAGACCCAGGTCGACCCCACCGACGCCAACATCGTCTACAGCCAGTACCAGTACGGCGGCCTGGCGCGCTACGACCGGCGCAACGGCGAGGGCGTGGACATCCAGCCGCAGCCCGCATGGGGCGAGGAGGCCTACCGCTTCAACTGGAACTCGCCGCTGCTGATCAGCCCCCACGACCACAAGCGCCTCTACTACGGCTGCCAAAAGCTGCTGCGCAGCGACGACCACGGCAACGCCTGGACCGAGGTCAGCGGCGATCTCACCCGCGACCTCGACCGCAACCGCCTGGAGATCATGGGCAAGGTCTGGAGCGTGGACGCGGTCAGCAAGAACCGCTCGACCTCGTTCTACGGCAGCCTCATCGCCCTGGACGAGTCGACGCTCCGAGAAGGCCTGATCTACGTCGGCACCGACGACGGGCTGATCCAGGTCACCCGCGACGGCGGCGCCACCTGGACCCGCCACGACACCTTCAAGGGCGTGCCCGACATGTCCTACGTGGGCGACATCAAGGCCTCGCGCTTCGACGAGGGCACCGTCTTCGCCTGCTTCGACAACCACAAGAAGGGCGACTTCAAGCCCTACCTGATGCGCAGCGACGACTACGGCAAGAGCTGGCGGAGCATCGCGGGCGACCTGCCCGAGCGCGGCACCGTCCACGCGATCCAGCAGGACCACGTGAACGAGGACCTGCTCTTCGTGGGCACCGAGTTCGGCGTCTTCTTCACGGTGGACGGCGGCGGCAAGTGGCTGCAGCTGAAGGCCGGCCTGCCGACGATCGCCGTGCGCGACCTGGACCTGCAGCGCCGCGAGAACGACGTCGCCCTGGCCACCTTCGGCCGCGGGCTCTACATCCTGGACGACTACACGCCCCTGCGGCACGTGAGCCCCGACCGCTTCGAGAGCGAGTCGGCCATCCTCTTCCCGGTGCGCGACGCCTGGCATTTCTTCGAGGCCACGCCCATGGGCGGCCGCCAGAAGGGCAGCCAGGGCGACGGCTACTGGAGCGCCGCGAACCCGCCCCACGGCGCGGTCTTCACCTACTGGATCAAGGAGAAGACGCAGACCCTCGCGGAGCAGCGCCGCAAGCGGGAGAAGGCGGCCGATGAGGCCGAGGAGACCTACTACTACCCGAGCTGGGACGAGCTGCGCGCCGAGGACCGCGAGCGCGACCCGCAGATCGTCTTCACCGTGAGCGACGCCGAGGGCCAGGTGGTGCGCCGCCTGCTCGGCAGCAACGCCGCCGGCCTGCACCGCCTGACCTGGGACATGTGCGACCCCTCGCTGCGTCCCGCGGGCACGTCCATCGGCGACGCCTCGGGCGAGCTGGCGCCGCCGGGCGAGTACACGGTGAGCATGGCGCTGGTGATCGACGAGCGCGCGACGCCCCTGGCCGAGCCGCGGACCTTCCGTCTGAAGTCCACCGACATGGCGACCTTCAAGGCCGAGCCCGACGAGGTCGCCGCCTTCCGTCGCGAGGTGGCCGAGGCCATGCGCACCGTGCGCGCGGCGTCGGATTTCGGCGACGAGATCCAGGAACGTATTGACCGTCTGCGCGTCGCGGTGTTCAATACTCCCGGTGCGGAGGACGGCATGGCCGCCACCCTCCGCGGGCTCGAGCTCCGGCTGCTCGATCTCCTGGTCGAGCTCGAAGGGGACCGCACGATCTCCAGCCGCAGCGAGCCCACGCCGCCGTCGCTCTACGGACGCATCTCGCGCGTGAGCTGGGGCGGCTCCGAGTCGACGGCCCCGCCGACCCGGACCCACCGCGAGACGCTCGACCTGGTGTCGACGCACATGCCGCGGGTGCTGTCCGAGCTGCGGGACCTGGACGCGGAACTGGAGAAGATCGAAACGACTCTGGAGGCCATGGGTGCGCCGTGGACGCCGGGACGGACCCCGGTGTGGAGGGCTGATCAGTAGCTCCCCCTACCAGCGCCCCGCCGTCATCAGGGAGGATGACGGCGGGGCTTTATCTTTTGCAGGACAACGGGTTACTTCTCGGGCGCCCGGATGACCTCCGGCAGCGCCTCTCCCTCCGCCACGAATCCCATCGACACCGAGTTCACGCAATGCCGCGTGTTCTTGCGCGTGAATCCCTCGCCCAGGAACACGTGGCCCAGGTGGCCGTCGCAGTTGGCGCAGAGGATCTCGGTGCGCCGACCGTCGGCGTCGGTCTCGCGATGCACCGCGCCGTCGATCTCGTCGTCGAAGCTGGGCCAGCCGCAGCCGGCGTCGAACTTGTCGGCGGAGCGGTAGAGGGGAGCGTTGCAGCGGCGGCAGATGTAGGTGCCCGCGGCCAGGTGCGTCTCGTACTCGCCGGTGAAGGGACGCTCGGTGCCCTTCTCCAGGATCACCCACGCTTCCAGTTCGCTCAGCTCGTTGTACTCCACTTTCGGGTCCTCCCCGGCGACGGCGACGGTCGCCAGCAGCAGTGCCATCATGATCCTCATGCCGATCCTCACTTGATGATGCTCTCCATGCCCAGCAGCCGCCTCAGCACGCCGAGCTGTCCGCAGTGGTAGCTCTCGTGGAAGACGAGGCCGGCCAGCAGCGAGCCGACGGTCTCGTCGGGATCGTCGCTCGGGCTGAAGGGGGCCGGCGCTTCCAGCCGCTCATGTGTGAGCTCGGGGAGGGCGGATGTTACGAGGAGCTGCGACTCCGCGAAGACGCGGAGGATGTCGGCGAGGTCGGCGGCGTCGGCGCCGTCGGTCACCGCGGCCGCACCGCGCTTGTAGCGGGCGCGCCATTCGGGGCTCCAGATCGACTCGCGCCCCAGCAGCTCGAGGGTGCCCATGCGCGAGGCGACGATGTGCCCGGCCACCCAGTTGAGGCAGTTCCCTGCGGGGGCGGGCTGGACGAGGCTGTCGGCGTGCTCGACGCCGTCGAGCGTCCTGGTGAACACCCAGTGGGTGTAGTTGAACTGGACGGCCAGGGTCTGGGCGAGGTCGCGGGGTGCGGGCATGGGTCCCTCCGGATGGTCTCGGGTTCGTGGGCGGTCCACACACGAAGCGGCAAGCCGTGCGCGATCGCAACCCGGCCCGACTTCAGTCGGTGCGGTGCGCCCGGAACCCGGCCTGCTTCAACAACGACCACGCGGTCTCCACGTGCCGGAGCCCGGTGTGCGTCTGGCCGATGCTCATGCGCAGGGTCAGCCGCCCGTCGAGCTTCGTGTGCGTCAGGAAGACGCGGCCGTCGCGGTTGACGCGGTCCAGGATCCGGGCGTTGACGTCGTCGCCGCCGCGGTGGCGGAAGCAGACCAGGTTCAGGGGCGTCGGGGCCGCGATCTCCCAGTCCTCGTCCGCCTCGACCCAGCCCCGGAAGGTCCGCGCGAGCCGCACGTGCTCGCGCAGGTGGTGCCGCAGGCCCTCGACGCCGTAGTGCCGGATCACCAGCCACAGCTTGAGCGCGCGGAAGCGGCGGCCCAGGGGGATGTGCCAGTCGCGGTAGTCGATGACCGCGCCGCTCTCGGTCGGCGCGTTGCGCAGGTACTCGGGCAGGATGGACAGGGCGCGCAGCAGGGGGCCGCGGTCGGCCACCCAGAAGGCGTCGCAGTCGAAGTTGGTGAACAGCCACTTGTGGGGGTTGACGCAGTAGCTGTCGGCCAGGTCGAGGCCGTCGTTCATCCAGCGGAACTCGGGACAGATCGCGGCGGAGCCGGCGTGGGCGGCGTCCACGTGCAGCCACAGGCCGTGCTCGCGGCAGATCGCGCCGATCGCCGGCAGCGGGTCGAAGGCGTGGCTCGAAGTGGTGCCGAGGGTGGCGCAGACGAAGGCGGGGCGGCGGCCGGCGTCGAGGTCGGCGCGGATCGCGGCGTCGAGGGCGGCGGGGTCCATGGCGCGCGTGTCGTCCACGTCGATCGTGCGCAGCCCCTCGTCGCCGAGGCCGGCGATGCGGACGGCCTTGGCCAGCGAGGAGTGGGTCTCCCTGGAACCGTAGGCGACGACGTCGCGCTCGCCGGCGCGCTCGCGGGCGGCCAGCAGGGCGCAGAGGGTCGCGCTCGACGCCGTGTCCTGGATGACGCCGCCGCCGGGCCCGTCGCTGCGGAAGGCCGCCGGCAGGTCGAGCATGTCCGCGAGCCAGTCCAGCACGCGGGTCTCGACTTCGGTGCAGGCGGGGCTGGTGGACCAGAGCATGCCCTGGACGCCCAGACCGGCCGCGAGCAGTTCGCCCAGCACCGAGGGCCCCGAGACGTTGGCCGGGAAGTAGCCGAACCAGCCGGGGGACTGCCAGTGGGTCACGCCGGGCAGGACGATCTCGTCGAGGTCGCGCATCACGTCGGCGAAGGGCTCGCCCTCGGCGGGCGGCGCCGCGGGCAGGCGGTCGCGCACCTCGCCGGGCGCGACGCGGCTCATCACCGGCAGCGATTCGACGCGCTCCCAGTAGTCGGCGATCCAGTCCACGACCTCGCGGCCGCGGCGGCGGAACTCGTCGGGGGTCATGTGGCGGCTGTCGTCGGTCATGGCGATCCTCCTCGCCGGGAGTGTAGCCCATGAGCCGGTCGGGGGTAAGGCTTGCCCGTCTCCGGGAGGCTCCCTAGACTGATACGGTCCCGATCATCTCATCCTGGCGGTGTCCATGCGTACCCTGCTCCGCGTCTGCCTGCTGCTGGCGATCCTGATGACCGCCCACCCCGCCGTATCCGCGTTGGTGCGGCCCTATCCCGGCTACGGCAACTTCCCGATCGCCGTCGACGTGGCCTACCGCTGGCGCGACGACGGCGCCCTGGACGTGGACGTGATGATCGAGGTGCGCTCCGGGCACCTGCTCTTCGTGCGTCCCACCAAGGACCTGCCCTTCCAGGCCGACCTTGACGTGTTCATCCGCCTCGAGGGTCTCGACGGCGCCGTCTACGAGCTGACCCGCCACCAGGTGATCCGCGAGCAGACGGTGGAGCGGGCCGCGTCCACCGAGCGCGTCAACACCTTCGCCTACACCCTGGAGAACGTGACCTCGCCCAGCGGCGACCTGAGCGTGAAGGTGGTCGACCGCCACCAGGAGCGTCGCGGGGCCCGCGGCTGGCGCGAAAACCCCCGCGCCTTCAGCGAGATGGGCTGCTACTGGGTGGCGCCGCGTCCGCCGGCCGAGTACGGAGGCTTCTCCCTGGGCGATCCCTACTTCCTGCGCGACTACAGCGAGGTCGACCTCTTCGGCCGCCGCATCCTGCACCGGATCGAAGACGTCTACGACGCCCTGCACGACCACCTCCACCTGGCGCGCCAGTACGGACTGCGCCAGCGCATGCTCCAGTTCGCCTGCGAGGTGCACCCGCCGGCCGAGGGGCGGGCCGCGATCCTCGAGCACGAGGGCCTGCGGGTCCAGGTCATCCACCGGGAGCTGCGCTTCTCCACCGAGGACACCCTGCGCTTCGACCAGGCCCAGCAGACCCGCCTGGGCCTGGGCGAACCGGTGGTCGTCTTCCATCAGCTCGACGTGGAGAGCCTGCCGCCGGGCGCCTACCTGCTGAGCTGCGCCCCGCTGGACGGGCAGGGGCGTCCCTGGCTGGCCGAATTCGACGTGGTCTGGAGCCTGGGCGTGCCCCGCCGCCGCGGCGACGAGGAGCTGGCCCTGGCCCGACTGCTCTTCGATCCCGAGCAGGTGACGAGCTTCCGCCAGGGCGACGCCCTGCTGCGTCAGGACATGATGGACGCCTTCTGGGATCCGCTGGACCCCGCCCCGGATACGCCGCAGAACGAGGCCTGGATCGAGTTCCAGCAGCGGGTGGGCTACGTGCGGCAGCACCTCGGCGGCTTCGGCCTGGAGGGCTCGATGGATCCCCGCGCCGAGGTCTACCTGCGCCTGGGCACGCCGTCGCGCATCGCCTTCGAGACGGACACGTCCAACGAGGCGGAGCGCCTCGGACCGGACCAGACCGAGTGGACCGACTTCCAGGGCTTCGTGGATACGCGCCGCGACCTGGGCGCGGTCGGGGGCGGCGCACCCTCTCCCTCGGTGAACGCCACCAAGGGCTCCGTCGCCTTCGGGACGTCCACGGAGGCGGCCGGCCTCGCCGCGTCGGCCTACGCGGCGCGCGGGGCCCCGACCAGCGGCAAGTTCCCCGGCTCCATGCTGGGTCCGCTGGTGGGCACCTCCATGTCCCATCTGGCGACGCACTCCCGCCCCAACACTCCCGGCGGCGAACCCGTCACCGAGACCTGGTTCTACGCCCACGGCGGCTTCCCGCTCTTCGCCCACGCCTGGTCCGACTCGGCGCCCCGCGGCTTCCAGTTCGCCTTCACGCCGCGGACGGGCGAGTACGAGCTGCGCAAGCAGTGGACTCTGGAGCCCGAGGTGTTCGGCGTCCGGGAATAGGAACGGCGTTCACATCTTGCTTTGCATTCCCGACGCCGGAGGATATCATAGCGCCGTAGCCGGGAACCCGTGCCGGATGGAGCCGTCATGTGTCCGACCGCACCGGAACGACCGACCGTCGCCCTGATCCACAACAAACCGGTCCACTACCACGTGCGCCGCAGCCGTCGCGCCCGTAGCCTCAACCTGCGCGTCAGTGCGCACAAGGGGCTCGAGGTGGTGCTGCCCTGGCGCTGGACCCTGGCGGACGTGGACCGCGCCCTGAGCGAGCACGCCGACTGGATCGACCGCCAGGTCGAGAAGCACGGCGTCCGCCGCGGCCCCGTACGCCGCGAGATGGCCAGCGGCCGCGAGGTGCTCGTGCTGGGACAGCCCCGCACGATCCGCGTCGAGGCCCTCGACGCCGCCCGCCGCCGCGCCAATGTCACCGCCGACAGCGACAGCCTGCGCGTGCGCCTCGGTCCCGCCGACCTGCTCGACCCGCGCCCGGCGGTGGAGCGCTGGTTGCGCAACCTCGCCCGCACCCACATCCGCGCCCGCGTCCGCGATCTCGCGGCCCGCCACGGCTTCAGCCCCAACAAGGTGATCGTGGGGGAGCGGACGTCGCGGTGGGGAAGCTGCTCGAACCGCGGGAATCTCTCCTTCTGCTACCGCCTGGTCATGGCGCCGCCCGAGGTGATCGACGCGGTGATCTGCCACGAACTCTGCCATCTCGCGCACCTGAACCACGGCCCCAAGTTCCATGCGCTGCTCGAGCGGATCTGTCCGGATCATGCTCGCCTGATGTCCTGGCTCCGCGAACATCACGACGAACTGATCCTGTAGGGCGCTCCATCCTGCATCATCGGAACACGTGTAGATGTGACGCCTGCTCGCGGGTGCGTCCGGAGGGCGTTGGAGCCACGGATGACGGAAACGCCCGCAGGTCGAGCGAGCCGATCACAGGATGTGATCGGTGAGCGCCGCCCGCGAGCAGGCGTCACATCTACTCGTGTGGCCCATGATGTAGGAAGCGAGTGT
>CAZSNA010000047.1:0-26633 GCA_964607825.1 uncultured Fibrobacteraceae bacterium
GTCGAGACCGCGCCCCGGGCCGAGGTCCCGGAGGAGGACGCGCCCATCGAGGTCGCGCCGCCGGTGACCCAGACCGCGCCGAGCACCACCGCCATGCGGTTCGTCTTCGACGAGCCCGATCCGGAGCCCGCCCTGCGGCCCGAGCCCGTGTCGGGCTTCGGGACGGAGGACACCGCCGCATCGACCGCTTCGGCGGCGCCCGCGGCGCCGGTTCCCGCGGCCGCGCAGGTCCAGCGCTCGACCAACAGCTCGAGCCGGGACGCGTTCCTGAGCGATTCGCTCATGCGCGATCTCTCGGAGCCGGCCTACACGCGCAAGTACATGGATTGACATGTCGATTCTCGACCGGATCTTCCGCAAGCGCGACGACAGCGGCTACGCCGAGGGCGTCGCGCTCTTCGAGCAGGGCGATTTCGCGGGCGCCGCCGAGCGCCTGCGCGTCGTGCTGGAGCACGAGGGCGCCGATTCGGAGTCGCTGGTCGATTTCTTCCTGCGGCAGTCCCTGGTCAAGGAGGGGCGCCGTCTGATGGCCGCCGGAGAGGCAGCGCGGGCGGTGGATTGCTTCACGGAAGCGGCCTCGCGCTGGCCCAAGTATCCCGACCTGCACTTCTGGCACGGCATGGCCCTGGCGAGCATCCCGGACTGGAACGCCGCCCTGGGCGCCGCGCAGGAGGCCCTGCGCTTCAACAACGACTACATCGAGGCCCGTCTGCTGGAGGCGGGCTGCCTGAACGAGTCCGGCCGGCGCGAGGCGGCCGCCGAGAGCCTCAACGCCCTGCTGGCCTCGGGCCGCCGCGTGGATCATCCGCTGATCCGCTATCTCAGCGACGACGGTCCCTACACGGCCGACAACCTGCCGGCGGGCCTGGGCAACCTGGTGAGCGAGACCATCCACGAGAAGCGCGACGACGAGGACGTGTCGTCCGCCGTGGAGCTCTGCCGCGACGGGGACTGGGACGAGGGCATCGAGAAGCTCGCCGCCCTTTGCGAGGCCAATCCCACCTATCCCGACTACCGGGTCAAGCTGGCGGGCGCCCTCTTCCAGACGGGACGCGATTCCGAGGCCCTGGTCGAGGTCAACCGGGCCCTGGTGCTCAATCCGCGCTACCGCACCGCGGCCCACCTGAAGGCGCTGATCCTCGCCGACCAGTACCGTTTCGGCGAGGCCCGCGAGGTGATCCACTTCCAGCCGGAGCTCACCGACCCCGGGGGTGGACATCCGGGGGAGGCCCTCTTCTGCGCCTACCTGGGCGCGGTGATCTCCCTGTTGACGGGTCGTCGCGAGGAAGCCCGCCATCAGCTGCAGCCCTGGGGCGACCTGTCGAGCACCTTCCCGACCGCGGAGCTGCTGCGCGCCGCCTGCGACGACCTGGACGGACGCGACGACGACGCCCATCGCCGTCTGGAGGCCCTGGCGGACAAGTGGTTCGTCGACGCGGACTATCACTTCTTCCTGGCCGGCCACCACGCCGGTTGCGGGCGCTGGGACCGGCTGGCCAAGGTGCTGGACAACTGGCCCGGCAGCGACGATCCCGGCATCGTCGACGAGCGCCGCGCCTACCTCACGGCCCTGTCCCGCGTGGTCACCGGTCGCGGGCTGGATGCCGACGAGCCGCCCCAGGCCTTCGCCGAGCGTCCCGCCTGGAAGCTGCTGGCCGCCCGCGCCCGGATCGCGGCGCGCGACTGGGTGCCCGCCCTGCAGCTGCTGGAGGAGCTGGCCGGCGACGGCGCCGCCACCACCGAGACCCTCGCCGGGCTGATCATGACGGTCTATCTTGCCGTGGAGGAGACGGGCGAGGCCGTCCTGCCCGAGGCCGTGCCGGATTCCCTGCTCTGCGACCGCATCTGCTTCCTGCATCGCCAGGAGCGAACCGGCCAGGCCCTGGCCCGCTTGAAGCGCCATCGGGAACTCCATCCGGAGGATCTGCGTTGGACGTGGCTCGACCCGACCTTCTGGCTCGATCCGGTGCGACGCTGGATCGGCTGACGACCCCACGACCGAAGGTTCCGGCCATGAGATCCGTGCGCATCTCTTTCCTGCTGATCCTGTGGTCGACCGTTCCGGCGGTCGCCCAACCCGAAGCCGTCGCGCCGCGCGCGCCGTCCTGCGCCGAGGGCATGTCCCATTTCCTCGCCGGCCGCCCCGCCGAGGCGGAACCCCTGCTGGCCGAATGCGCCGACGCGGACTCCGGTCCCCTGGACGCCCTGCTCGCCCTGACCGAGATCTGCCTCGCCTCGGGACGGGGCTACGACGCCGCGTCCTGGTCGGGGCGCGCCGCCCGGGATTACCCTGAATCGGCCGACGCCCGCTACTTCCACGGCCGCTCGCTGCTGGCGGTCGATGACCCCGCGTCCGCCGTCGCCACCTGGGAGGCCGGGCTGGCCCTGCGCACCGAGCACCCCGGCCTGCTGCGCGAATTGGCCCGCTTCCACCTGCAGGCCGGCGACGACGCCAAGGCCTACGGCCTGCTCACCCAGCTCGTCCGCGTCACCGGCGGCGAAGCCTGGGCCCATCGCGCCCTCTCCGACCTGGCCGGCCGCCGCGCCCTGTGGCGTCAGGCCCTGGCCCATTGGCAGGACGCCCTGAGCCTGGGGCCGCGTCATGGAGCCGACCTGCGCCGCGCCGGCGAGCTGGCCATCCTGGCCGGCGACACCGCTTTCGCCATCCGGGCCGGACGCGGCGCCGTGGAGTCCGACGGCACGGCCGCCTCCCACGCCCTGCTGGGCGAGGCCTTCTTCGCGGCCCGCGACTTCGCCGGCGCCGAGATCGCCCTGCGTGCGGCGCTGGAGCGGGATCCGGGGCTCGCCTCGGCCCGTTTCCACCTGGCCAACGCCCTGGAGCTGCAGGGGCTCGTGGAGGAGGCCGAGGGAGAGTTCCGGCACTACACGGCCCAGGTCCCGGAGGATGCGCTGGGCTTCTACAACTTCGCCGTCCACCTGGACAAGCGCGGCCGACTCGAGGAGGCGCTGCTCAACGCCGAACAGGCCATCGCCCTGGCGCCCGCCACGGCGGGGCCCCGTCTGCTGCGCGGTCGTCTGCTGGAGAAGATGGGCGACGACGTCGGCGCCCTGGGCGAGGCCGAGGCCGTGCTCGCGCTGCCGGGCATCGACACCGAGGGCGCCGCCGCGTGGCGCGACGAGATCCGCGCCCGACTGGCCTCGGACGAGGACGCGGCCGCCGCGGGCAAGATCCGGCTCCTGCACCTGGTGACCCCCAGCGACGAGGACCTGGCCGCGGCGCAGTCGGATCTGCTCGAGGGACTGGATTTCGCGGTGGTGGTGACGCGCTACAGCACGGGCGCGACGGCGGCCCAGGGCGGGGACATCGGCTGGATCGAGCCCAGCGACATGGTGGGGGAGCTCCGACGGGCTATCGAGGCCCTCGAGGCCCAAGAGATCAGCCCCCCCGTGACGTCGGGAGGGCTGTATCACATCTTCAAGCGGATCCGCTAGTTGATCCGGTACGACGGCGGCTGCGGCGGGTCAGACGACCTTGCGCACGCTGCCGGTCCGGATGCACCGGGTGCAGACGTAGCCGCGCTGCACCTTGCCATCCTGCTCGAACTTGATCTTCTGAAGATTCGGCAGCCAGCGGTGCCGGGTGGTGTTGTGGGCGTGGCTCACGCGGTTTCCGTACTGCGGGCCCTTGCCGCACACCTGACATTTGCGACTCATGTTGCTCGTCCTCCAAGATCCTCTAGACGGATCACGGCCCTGGGACTCGATCGGGCCCTCGTATTGACCTGGATCCTTGCATTGACCGACAGCGGAAATTAACATCGACGTGCCGGTTTCGCAAGGAAAATCACCCGATTACGGAGGTTCGCGTGCCCGAGACGACCTGGGACAGCCCGGTCCAGTTCCTCAAGGGGGTCGGCCCGGTCCGCGCCCGCGCCCTGGCCCGTCTCGGCATCGAGTCCGTCGGCGATCTGCTGCGCCACTATCCCCGCACGTATCTGGACCGCACCGCCGTCACGCCCATCCGCCGCGCCGCCGTCGGCCAGGAGGTCACCGTCAGGGGACAGGTGCTGACCGCCGGAGAGCGCCGCACCCGCCGGGGCCGCACCCTGCAGACGGTGACCGTCGACGACGGCAGCGAGGTGCTGTTCTGCCAGTGGTTCGGCCAGTCCTACATGCTCAAGACGCTGCGCGGGGGCGTGGAGGTCCTGCTCAGCGGTCGGGTGCAACGGCACCAGGGCCGCAAGCAGATGGTGCACCCCGACTTCGAGATCCTCGGTGGCGCGGGAAAAGACGGCGACGGCGATCAGGTCCATACCGGCCGGCTGGTCCCGGTCTATCCCCTGACCAGCGGCATCGGGCAGCACTGGCTCCGGCGGCTGGTGCACGAGACGCTGCCCCGGGTCGTGCCCGCGGTCCGCGAGACCCTGCCCGACGCTCTCCTGCAGCACCACGGTCTCTGCGGCCTGTCGCAGGCCCTGGTCGACGTCCACTTCCCGGAGGACGCCGCGGCCCTGGCCCGCGCCCGCGACCGGCTGGTCTACGAGGAGGTCTTCTTCATCCAGCTGGCCATGGGGCTGCGCCGGCTGGGTCGCGCCCGCCAGACCGGACCGCAGCTCGGCGCGCCGGGCGACCTGACGACCCGCCTGGTCGGCGACCTGCCCTTCGAGCTGACCGGCGCCCAGCGCCGCGTGCTGGCGGAGATCCTGCGGGACCTGCGCAGCGGCCGCGTCATGCACCGCCTGCTCCAGGGGGACGTGGGCTGCGGCAAGACCCTGGTCTCGCTCATCGCCTCGCTCTTCGTGATCGAGCAGGGGCACCAGGCCCTGCTGATGGCGCCGACGGAGGTGCTCGCCCGTCAGCACGGGGACACCGCCGTGCGCCACTGCGACCCGCTGGGCGTCTCCACCGCCACGCTCACCGGCTCCACGCCCGCGGCCGAGCGGCGTCGCATCCTCGCGGCCGTCCACGCCGGCGAGATCGACCTGCTGGTGGGCACCCACGCCCTGGTGCAGGACGGCGTGCGGGTGCCGCGCCTGGGGCTGGCGGTGGTCGACGAGCAGCACCGCTTCGGCGTACAGCAGCGCGGCCGCGTGAACCTGGGCGCCGACGACGGCGCGCCGCCCCACATGCTGGTCATGAGCGCCACGCCCATCCCGCGCAGCCTGGCCCTGACCCTCTACGGCGACCTCGACCTGTCGATCATCGACGAGCTGCCGCGCGGACGCCGGCCCATCGAGACCGAGCTGGTGCCCGAGGCCGAGCTGCCGGAGCGCCTCGAGGCGGTGCGCGCCGAGCTGCGGGCGGGACGGCAGGCCTACGTGATCTACCCGGTCATCGAGGAGACCGAGGGCCAGGATCTCAAGGCCGCCGAGAAGGAGTTCGCGGCCCTGCGCGACGGCCCCTTCGCCGATCACAGCTGCGGCCTGCTGCACGGGCGCCTGAAGGCCGCGGAGAAGCGCCGGGTCATGGACGCCTTCGCCGCCGGCGAGATCGAGCTGCTGGTAACCACCACCGTGGTCGAGGTGGGCGTCGACGTGCCCAACGCCACGCTCATGCTGATCCACCACCCCGAGCGTTTCGGCCTGGCCCAGCTCCACCAGCTGCGCGGCCGCATCGGGCGCGGCGAGCACGCCTCGCGCTGCTGGCTGGTGAACGCCCGCTGGCTGCCGCCGGAGACCTTCGAGCGCCTGCAGCTCTTCTGCCGGATCCGCGACGGCTTCAAGCTGGCGGAGGAGGACCTGCGGCGACGCGGCCCCGGCGATATCCTGGGCGTGAGACAGCACGGCGCGCCCGTCTTCCTGCTGGCCAACCCCCTGCGCGACCGCAAGGTGGTCGAGGCCTGCGCCGCCGACGTGGACCGGATCCTGGCGGACGATCCCGGGCTGCGGGATCCGGCCCACGCCGCCCTGGCCGAGGGCCTGGCGGGCCCCCAGTCGCGCTGGGCCGGACTGGCGGCGACCGGATGAGGGCCGGCGGCGTGACCGTTTCGCGGTCAAGGGTCGCCCCGCCGCTGCCGATGGGGAAGGGAGCGGGCGTGTCGGCCCGCCGCCCCGATCCGGAGGACCCGCACGTGGAGATCGTCTGTCCCGGCTGCCGCTCGATCTACGAGCTCGACGACGCCGCCCTGCCGCGTCGCCGCCTGCGCGTGCGCTGCCCGGGCTGCGGCCGCGGCCTGCATCTCGACGGCACCGGCCGTCGCCGTCTCCGCACCCCTCCGCCCCCCGACGACACCCGCGGCTGGGCCGTACGCCTGGCCCGCGCCCTGATCTCCGACATCCTCGTCTACCACCGCGACCGTCGCGACGCCGCCCTGGCCGAGGACCGCCTCCTGGTGGAGTTCGCCGTCGAGCTGAGCGCCGCCTGGACCGCCTTCAAGGACCAGCTCGGGGCCTCCGCACACGCATACGCTCCGGCCTTCCGGGAGGCGGTCAACGAGATCCTCGCGGATGGTGAGACCGTGCTGGATCCGGACGGACCATCGTCGCAATAGATATCCGCGGTGAAGACATATGAGGTGGGCCGGTCCCGTGAGTGTCCGGTGGGGGGTGTTGCCGGGGGCGCTCGCCCGCACCTCCTGTGCGGGCTCGCTTGGGCTACGGCCTGCTCCGCCCTCCTGGCTACGCAGGCCTTCGCACACCCCGGCAACACCCCCCACCGGACACTCACGGGACCTCCACTTCACATGTCATCACGGATGTCTATTGCGGGTTGGTTCGATCGCACGGGCTCGGGCTCACCAGTGCAGATGGGGGGGATACGGTCGACCTATCGAATGCCAGTGAGCGGCGGGTGGAGTAGACCTCGATGGACGTGTGAACGGAGTGTGAGGTGGGGGGCGTTGTCGGGGTGTGCGAAGGGTCGCGGAGCCAGGAGGGCGGAGCGACCCGTAGCCCAAGTGAGCCGGCACAGGAGGTGCCGGCGAACGCCCCCGACAACGCCCCCCACCTCACACTCCGTTCATACGGGCATTGCAGAGTCTATTTCTCCCACCGCTGACTGACATCCGAGAGTATCGAATCGATATGCGACCGTATCCTGGCATTCTGGTCGGGCTCGAACAGCGCCTTCTTCACGCGTCCGTCCTCGTCCTTCTTGATGTAGCGCAGGGACTTGATGTCCTCCATGGGCAGGAGGATGTCCTTGCAGACGCGGACCTCGATGGGCTGGCCGTCGATGTCCTGGCCGCTGTTGTTGTGGGGGTGCATGCCCAGGCCCCAGCCGTGGGCGACCATGGAACAGAGCAGGGCGCGCATCATGTTCTGGCCCTGCACCGTCTCCGGATCGAACTTGCCCTGCATGCGTTCCAGGACGCCGTCGACCACCGGCACCAGCTTGCCCACCAGGTCTTCGCCCAGCTCGATGTTGAGCAGACGGGAGAACATCTCCTTGAGGATGCGGTCGGTATTGGTGACGGTCATGGTCGGTCTCGCTCCGGAGTTTGGCGTGGATGAACGGCCGGTCTGGGTTCATATCGTCAGCGGGGCCAGGGACTTGACAGTCGAATCGAGGCGTCGGCGCCGACATGAGGCGTTGACCCCGGCTCCGGCCTGTCCTAGTCTGCGCCCATGCGACGCTCTCCGGACAATACACCCCCCGACGGTGGGGCGCCAGCCTTGGCCGCGGCCCGCTTCGACGCAGGGCGCGAGGCCGAGCTGGCCGGCGACCTGGGCGCGGCTCACGAGGCCTACGCCGAGGCCATCTCCGCCGACCCGGGCCACGCCGACTGGCACTACCGGCTGGGATGCGTCCATCGCAAGCTGGACCGCCCGGCCGACGCCGCGGCGGCCTTCCGCCTGTCGCTGGATCTGGGCGGCGAGTCGGCCCCCTGCCTGAACAATCTGGGCACCGTATTGGACGCTCTCGGCGACCGCACCCAGGCCATGCAGATGTTCCACCGCGCCATCGCCGCCGACCCGGACAACGCGGAGGCCTGCCACAACCTGGGCGCCCTCTACGCGGAGGAGGGCCGCACCCGCGAGGCCATCCGTTTCTTCGAGGCGGCCCTGGACCTGCGTCCCGATGCGGACGGACACCACAACCTGGGTCTGGTCCACTTCCAGGACGCCGACTTCGACCACGCCCTGGCCTGTTTCGAGCGCTGCGCGCAGCTCGACTCGCGGCACGCCCTCTCGCGCTACTTCGCGGCCCTGTCGCTCTACCGCAAGGGCGTCTACAAGGACGCGGTCGAGCGCTTCCGAGCGGCCATGGGATTGGATCACCGCCTGGTGCGCGCCCAGTACTACATCGGCGTGAGCCTGCACAAGCTCGAGCGCTTCGAGGAGGCCCTGGCCGCGTTGCTGCAGGCCCTCGACGCCTTTCCCGACGACGGGAAACTCCATTACCAGCTCGGCCTGACCTACGACGCCCTGGTCATGCCGCGCGAGGCCCGCGAGCACTACCGGCTCGCGCGCCGTCGACCCGAGGCAAGATCGTGACGATTCTCTATCTCCTGCTTCTCGCCGTGGTCCAGGGACTCACCGAGTTCCTGCCGGTCAGCAGTTCCGGCCATCTGGTCCTGTTCCAGTCCTGGATCGACGCCTATCAGGGAGACGTCTTCCTCGACGTGGTCCTGCACGTGGGCACCCTGCTGGCGGTGCTGGCGGTCTACCGGCGCGAGGTGTTCCGCCTGGCGCGATTCGACGCCCCGGCGGTCCAGTACCTGGTGGCCCTGGTCGTGGGCACACTGCCGGCCGTGGTGGTGGGACTCGTCTTCAAGGAGGCCATCGAGGCGCTGTTCCACAGCCCTCGCGCGGCGGCGGTGGCCCTGATCGTCACCGGCCTCATCCTGCTGTCGACCCGACGCGCGGGGCGGCAGGGCCGCAAGCTGCCCGGCGACTGGCATCCCGTGGCGCCGCCGCTCCACAAGGCCCTGATGATCGGCTGCGCCCAGGCCATGGCCATCGTGCCGGGCATCAGCCGGTCCGGTTCGACCATCGCCGCCTCGCTGTGGCTCGGGCTGGCCCGCGAAGAGGCCGCCCGCTTCAGTTTCCTGCTCTCGGTGCCGGCCATCCTCGGCGCCCTCGTGCTGACCCTGCTGGACGGCGGGATCACGAGCGAGGCGAGCCCCCTGGGGCTGGTCCTGGGCGCGGCCGTGGCGTTCGGGGTGGGATTGTTCGCCATCCGGTTGACGGCGCTGATGGTGGTCCAGAAGCACTTCTGGAAGTTCGCGTTCTACTGCCTGCCTCTGGGCGTCCTGGTCTGGCTTCTGCTGGGCTAGGCCCTGTCCGAGAGCCTAGGCGACGACAGGCGCGGCTCTCAGCTGGCGCAGCAGGTCGCGTACGTCACCCGGATCGTAGGGCCTGTCCAGGGTGAACTCCGCGCCGAGGCGATCGGCCGCCGACGCCGTATCACGATCCCCGTCGAGCACCACCGCCACGAAGCGGGCCTGCGGCAGCAGGGTCGTCATCTCGTGCAGCAGGTCCAGCCCCTCGGCGGGGGAGACGCTCAGATCCACCAGCACCGCATCGGGCTTCAGGGCGCGGCCGAGGCTCCGGGCCTCGTGGCGGGAACCGGCCTCGGCCACCGTGGCGATGCCCTCGCCGTGGAGGAGGTCGCGCAGGGAGTAGCGGAGGAATTCGGCGTCGTCGACGATCAGCAGGGATTCGAGCATGATGGGCTGTCCTCGCCGGACGGGGTGGGCGCTCCGGAGGGCCGGACGCGCGTGCGGTTCAACCTGATCTTCGACCGCTGACGGCCGGTCTTGAGATCGCACGAGGCTCGATGACAACTTGGCGAGGCTCGGGAAGCTTCAATTGACAGAATGTCACGACCCGCGGGCGCGCGTGTGATAATGGTCGTTCATGTCAGGAGGGCCTGTTCACTATATCGCTGTCCAGGAACGTGATAGATCGACAGGCTCATGCTCGTCCCGTATCCGGAATCCTGGTATGGATATTGTAAGAGCGTCGAACAAAGCAATGAAAAAACGCTCGAGGAGAGAGTGAAATGGCTGTCAGGACCGGCAAGACCCCCGCCAATCGCAAGCCCGCCGCCAAGGCCAAGGCCGCGACCAAGACCCGCGCCAAGGCCAAGGCCAAGGCGAAGCCCCGTCGCGAGAGCGCGCGTCTGATGACCAACCTGGATCTCTATTTCCAGGAAGTGAAGGCCTTCCCGCTGCTCACCCGCGAGGAGGAGTGCGAGCTGGCGCGCGGCATCCGCGCCGAGGACGGCAGCTCCCTGCACCGTCTGGTCAACTCGAACCTGCGCTTCGTGGTGTCCATCGCCAAGGAGTACGCCCACTACGGCGTGCCCCTGGAGGACCTGATCAACGAGGGCAACCTGGGTCTGCTCAAGGCCGCCCAGCGCTTCGACGAGACCCGCGGCTACAAGTTCATCTCCTACGCCGTGTGGTGGATCCGCCAGTCCATCCTGGCGGCCCTGGCCAACCACTCCAAGATCGTGCGCATGCCCCTGAACCGGGCCCGCGTGCTGAACCAGATCAAGCGGGCGTCCAGCGAGCTGCAGCAGAAGCTGCGCCGCAAGCCCCTGCCCGAGGAGATCGCGGCCAAGCTGGGCCTGTCCCTCGACGAGGTGAAGGACACCCTGCCGCTGATGCAGGACAACTTCTTCCTGGACGACTACGTGGGCAACGACGAGGACTCCACCTACCTGGACTTCCTCGAGGACACCACCAGCAAGACGCCCGACACGCCAGTCATGGAGGAGGACCTCCTGGAGAGCATCGAGCGCATGCTCTGCGACCTGAAGCCCCGCGAGGCCCGGGTCCTGCGCATGTACTACGGGCTGGGCTCCGACAAGGAGATGACCCTCGAGGAGATCGGCCAGGACATGGGCCTGACCCGCGAGCGCATCCGTCAGATCAAGGAGGAGGCCTTCGAGAAGATCCGCAACTCGAAGACCTTCCGTTACATGCACGACTACCAGGACATGCGAGGCATGACCGCCTAGGACTGTCGGCGAGAGATAGAGCAAGAGCAGAGCAGAGGCGCGGGCCCCGGTCGATCCGGGGCCCGCGTCGCGTTCAGAGGGGGCCGTGCAGGCGCACGCGGTCGTGGGTGAGGGCGCGCAGCTCCTCGGCGAAGCCCGACCAGCGGTCCGCGGGCAGCCATATCCGCCAGGCGACCGACTCGCCGAACTCGCTGCCGGCCACGCGGCCCCGCCAGCGGGCCAGCAGGTGCTCGAGCTGGCCGATCAGCTCGTAACCGAACGCCAGTTCGAATTCCGCGCCCAGCCGGATCATGCGGCGCGGCGCGGCGTCGAGGGCCGCCGCGGCGGTGTCGCGGTAGGCGCGGCCCAGTCCGCCGGTGCCCAGCTTCACGCCGCCGAACCAGCGCACCACCACGACCACCGCATCCACCAACTCGGCGGCGCGCAGGGCGTTGAGGATGGGTTCGCCGGCGCTGCCCGAGGGCTCGCCGCCGTCGCTGCGGCCCTCGCTCAGGTCGTCGCCGTGGCCGAGACGCCACCCCCAGCAGACATGTCGCGCATCGTGATGCTCGCGGCCGAACTCGTCCACCGCGCGCTCGGCGGCGTCCCGGTCGCCGACCGGCCGGGCCTCGGCCAGGAAGCGGGAACGCTTGACCCGGAGCTCGCCGCGGCCCGCGTCCGCGAGGGTGATGAGGGTGGGCAGGGGGGCGTCGGGGCGGCTCATCAGGTCTCCGGTCCGGCGGTCGAGTCCCGGGCGCGGCGGCGGAAAAACCGCCGTCCCCTTGGGGGCGATCACGGCATCATAGGGGATATCCCCTGGCATATCAACATGTTGCACCATATTGGCTCGGGGCACGGTCCTTGCCTGTTCCTCGCGCACCGGGGAGCGATCCGCGCCCCGGACGACCGTCTTCGTCCCGGAGGGAGCTCCGCGCCGATGGACCGACGCGCGCCCGCACGACACATCGGACGAACCGCGGCCCTGGCCGCGATCGTGATCCTGCTGCTTGCTACGGCCGGCGCCGTCGCGGGGGAGCGGTCCGTCCTGGCCCGTCCCGACCGTCCGCAGCCGCCCCTGCTGACCGTCGGGCCCAGCATCGGCGGCTCACCCGACTGGCAGCTCGTCCGCTACGGCGTCGGCGGCTCGATCCTCTTCCGGCCCGACGCCGCCGCCCAGCTGGCCCAGCCCCTGTTCTACCTGGACACCGGCCTGGTCCTGCAGTGGGAATACCGCGACGTGGCCCGTGGCCGCAGCCTGCTGGCGGGGGACGCCCTGTTGCGGCGTTATCTGCACGGCCGGCCCGCCGGCGGCTCCCAGCTCTTCGTCGGCCTGGGAGCCGGTATCGCCCGGGTGACCTATCCGCCGCCGGCCCCGGCGGCCGAGGGCGAGGAGGAGACGGACACCGCCGTGGCCGACGACGACGGCGAGGACAAGTACTACGCCTTCCTGGCCGAGTTCGGCTACGAGCGCGATCTGGGCTCCACGGTCGTGCTGCTCTGGAAGCTGCAGTGGCGCAGCTACGTCTGGGGCGGACGCGACTACTCCAACTACACGGCCCACGTCCGTCTGGGCGTGCCCCTGCCCTGGTAGCCGGTCGGGAACATCGCCCCGGTTACCCTTGTTGACCTCTCGTTTGTGGACGCAGAGCGCGGGAGCCGCTATCTTCTCCCACGATCCGTCGCGCATCCTCCCGAGAGAGGCGAGACCATGCCCGCTGACATCCGTATCCCGTCCGGTCCCGTACGACGGCTCGCGGCCGCCGCGTGCCTGACCCTCCTGCTCGCCGCCGGCGCGGCCCGGGCGGCCGGTGAACTCGGCTACTGGGACTATCGCGCCGTCATGCGCGCGGCGGAGCGCCTGGACCACGTCTGCTGCGTGGAATCGCTGGAGACCGACGACGGGCCCTTCATCGCCATCGGCGACCGGTTCGGCCTGGTGCGCGTGATCCATCTCACCGGCGACGGCGCCCGCGAGATCTGGACCAGCAAGCAGCTCACCGGCACCGTTTCCGAGGTGCTCAGCGCCGACCTGGACGGCGACGGCAGCGACGAGATCGTGGCCTGGACCAACTCGGCCATGGTCTACGCCTGGTCCAGCACCGACCGCGAGCAGCTCTTCGAGACCCTCCAGAACGACTTCACCGTGCTGCACAGCCTGACCGTCGGCAACGTGGACGACGATCCCCACAACGAGATCGTGGTCAACGCCGACAACCGCATCTACTACCTGGACGGCGTCAGCTTCAACCGCGAGTGGACCAGCCTGAACGAGTACCAGGCGACCCGCCTGGCCGTGGGCGACGTGGACGGAGACGGCACCATGGAGCTCGTGCTCAACACCGGACAGGTGGTCGACGCCCGCGGCGGCGAGATCGAGTGGGAGGACGAGGCCTTCGGCGCGCGCATCGAACTGGTGGACATGGACGGCGACGGCCTGCTCGAGGTGCTGACCGAGAGCGACGGCGGCGTCCTGAAGATCTACGACATCGACAACCGTCGCGAGAAGCACCTGCAATAGGCGACCTGTAACAGTCCCGCCCCTCCCGGCCCGCATGGCCGGGACGTCAAGACACGGAGCCGAACATGAGACGAACCACGATGACGGGTCTGCTCCTGCTGGCCGCCTTGACGGCGTCGCCCGCGGCCGCCGGCCTCCTGGACTCGCCCCTGAACGAGTCGACCCAGGCGCCGCCCACCGCGGAGGTGAGCCTGCGCCTGCTCGACGCGGAGCCGACCGCGGGCGCCCGGGCGCAGCTCGGCGTGCTCTACGGCGTGCCCGACGGCACCCACATGACCACCACCTTCACCGCCATGGAGTTCGAGAGCGAGCCCGCGGCGGTCTTCGGCCAGCCCGTCTTCCCCAAGCCCGTGTCGGCGGAGATCCCCTATTACCGGGGCGACGTCATGGCGGTGGTGCCGATCACCCTGCCCGCCGAAGCGGGGGAGATGACCCTGACGGTGACGGCCCAGTACCAGCTCTGCACCGAGGGCAAGACCCTGCTCTGCTATCCGCCCGCCGAGGCGACCGCGAGCCTGACGATCCAGGTGGCGCCCGGGGAGGGCGTCGCGACCCCGGCCGTCACGACGGACGACACCGGCGGCGGCACCGGCGGCGGCAGCCTGCAGGACCGTCTCCAGGCGGCCCTGGAGGGCGGCAGCTGGCTGGCCTTCCTGATGGTGTTCCTGGGCGGCGTGCTGGCCAGCCTGACGCCCTGCGTCTTCCCCATGATCCCCATCACCATCAGCTTCATCGGCATGAGCGCCAAGGGGAACCCCCTCAAGGGCTTCGTCATGTCGCTGTGGTACGTGCTGGGCATCGCCATCATCTACAGCACCCTGGGCCTGGTCGCCGCCGCCGGCGGCTCGGCCTTCGGGCAGGCCACCCAGACGCCGGTGTTCATGGGGGCCGTGGCGGCCATCATCTTCGCCATGGCCCTGTCCATGGCCGGCCTCTACGACATCCAGCTGCCCAGCGGTCTCGCCTCCCGCGTCGGCGGCGGGCGCACCGGGTTCCTGGGCCCGCTGCTGATGGGCATGGCCATGGGCCTGGTCGCGGCGCCCTGCGTGGGACCGATCATCGTGGTGCTGCTGACCTGGGTCGCGACAACCGGCAGCCTGTTCCTGGGCTTCTGGCTGCTGTTCACCTTCGCCATGGGCATGGGACTGCTCTTCATCGTGCTCGGCACCTTCGGCGGCATGCTGCCGCCGGGCGGCTGGATGGTGACGGTCAAGCACGTCTTCGCCGTCGTCCTCTTCGCCCTGGCGCCCTGGTTCCTGCGCCTCTGGCTGCCCGACTGGATGCCGCCCCTGTTCTTCGGTCTGTGCCTGCTGCTGAGCGTCAGCGCCTGGGGCGCCTTCAAGCCCCTGACAGCGGAGGCCACCGCCCGCGAGGGCCTGTCCAAGGGCGTGATGAGACTGCTCTGGGTGACGGGTCTGGTGCTGGCCCTGCTGGGCGGCCTGCGCGGCTTCGCGCCTCACCTGCTGCCGGCCGGCGCGCCGGTCGCGGGGGAGACGGCCGCGCACGTGGAGCCCGCCTGGCTCTCCGACGAGGACGCCGCCTTCGCCCGGGCCGCCGCCGACGGCAAGCCCCTGGTGATGGATTTCTGGGCCGAGTGGTGCGCGGCCTGCATCGAGCTGGACCACAAGACCTGGAACCAGCCCGAGGTGCTGGAGCTTGCGAACGGCTTCGTGGCGCTTAAAATGGACCTGACCGCGCGCACCCCCGCCAACGACGCCTTGACCGACAAGTACGGCGTGGTGGGCATGCCCACGGTCATCTTCTTCGATCCCGACGGCAACGAGCTGGAGCGCTTCTCCGGCTTCAAGGATGCGGACGACGTGGCGGCCATCATGGACCGCGTCCTGTCCTCCGCGCATTGACACGGTCCGGCCGTCCCCGACGGCCCGCACTGGAGGCATGATGAGCGAACTGATCCACGTGACCGACGAGAACTTCGACACCGAGATCCTCAAGAGCGACGTGCCCGTGCTGGTGGACTTCAGCGCCACCTGGTGCGGTCCCTGCAAGCAGCTGGCGCCCATCGTGGCTGAGCTGGCCGCCGAGTACGCGGGTCGCCTCAAGGTCGCCCACGTGGACGTGGACCACGCCCGCACCCACGCCGCCCAGTTCGGCGTGATGTCCGTGCCCACGGTCCTCTACATGAAGGACGGCACGGTCACCGATTCGCAGGTCGGCCTGACGACCAAGGACAAGATGATCGAGAAGATCGACAAGATGCTCTAGGAAGGACGCTCATGAATCGTCACATCGCATTGATCGCCCTGCTCGTGCTGCTGACGGCCCTGGTGGGCTGCAAGGACGAGGGGACCCCCGAGGCCGCGAGCCACGAAGCCGACGCCCCGGCCGCCGAGACCGTCGCCGCGACCGCGGCGCCCGCCAAGTCGAACCTCGACTTCGCCCTGACCGGCCTGAACGGCGATTCGGTCGCCCTGGCCGACCACCGCGGCGACGTGGTCATCGTCGACTTCTGGGCCACCTGGTGCGGCCCCTGCCGCATGGTCATGCCCCACCTGCAGTCGATCCACGACGAGCTCGCCGACCAGGGCGTGCGCGTGATCGCCCTGTCGGTGGACCGCAAGGGCCCCGACGTGGTCAAGCAGTTCATCGCCCGGCACGGCTACACCTTCCCGGTGGCCATGGCCAACATGGAGCTGGTCAAGGCCTACGGCGGCGTGCCCAGCATCCCGACCACCTTCGTGATGGCGCCCGACGGCACCATCTCCGAGAAGATGGTGGGCGTGCACTCCAAGGCCGACTACCTGGCCGCGGTGGAGCGGGCGCGGGCCAAGGCGGAAGGCGCCTAGCCATGTCTCCGTTGAAGAAGCGCCTGATCGTGGTGGGCGACCGCCTGTTGGTGCGTCCCGAGAGCGGGGAGGAGAAGACCAACACGGGTCTGTACCTCCCCGCCAGCGCCGTCAGCGCCCGCAGCGCCCAGAGCGGCTGGGTGGTCTCGGTGGGGCCGGGCATCCCCCTGCCGGATTTCCACGAGGCGCCGCCGGAGCCCTGGGAAGACGAGGCGCCCAACCCGCGCTACATGCCCCTGCAGGCGCAGGAGGGCGATTTCGTGCTGTTCATGCGCAAGGCGGCGGTGGAGATCGCCTTCGAGAAGAAGGACTACCTGATCGTGCCCAACTCGGCGGTGCTGGTACTGGTGCGAGAGGATTGGGAGGACCCGCCGGAGGTGGACTAGGCTCCGTCGGGAATCGAGGATATGACGCCCCCGGCCGTGTGGTCGGGGGCGTCGTCGTATCCGGCGCCGGATGGAGGGCAAATGAATGCCGGGCCGCTTCCGCGACCCGGCCTATTCGACCAGTTCCATCATCGCTCCTAGGTCTGTGGGGACGCCGGCTCCTTACTTCCTAAGCCACCACAGCAGGTCCACGATGGAGAGGCCAATGAGCACCGTAATCGGATCCATTGCAACAGCCCTCCATGACGTTTTGGGTTACGGCGGATTCATCGGACTTCCTCTGAATCGGCCCTGTTTAATTTACCTTGAGCGAAAATGATGCCGGACGGTGGGAGTTTCAGATCAACTTCTTGGCGCGCAGGAGCATAAGGGTGCGATCGTCGGATTGATCGGGGCCGCCGAAGGCGTCGAGGTTGGCAAATATCCTGTCGATCAGGGCATCCAGCGCGAGGTCGCATCCGGCCTGGGCGTCCTCGATGAGGCGTTGTTCACCGTAGAAGTGCCCCTCGGTGTCCGGTTGTTCCACTAGACCGTCGGTGTAGAGCAGGAGCAGGTCGTCCGCGTCGAGCTCCAGGGTGCCGCGGGCGAACTTGTGGCCCCGGTCGATGCCCAGCATGGTGCCGCCCTTCTTCAGTCGCTCCACCCAGTCGCGCCCCGCGCGGAAGAGCAGGGGCGGGTTCATGCCGGCGTTGGCGTAGCGCAGGCGGCGGTCGGACGCCGAGTGGATCCCGTAGAAGAAGCTGATCAGCACGCCCGTCTCGCCCAGGTGACAGACGGCGTCGTTGACCGACTCGACCACCGCCTCGGGGGACTCGGCGCCCGCGGCGGCCGCGCGGAAGGCGACGCGCAGCGAGGTCATCACCAGGGCCGCGGGAACCCCCTTGCCGGCCACGTCGGCGATGGCGAAGCCCACCGTCTCGGGGTCGATGCGGAAGTAGTCGAAGTAGTCGCCGCCCACCTCGCGGCAGGAATCCATGCGGCCCAGCACCTCGACGCCCTGCAGCCGCAGGGGCTCGCCGGGCACCAGGCTGGTCTGGATGCGGTGGGCCACCGACATCTCCGTCTCCAGGCGCTTGCGCTCGAGCTGCTCCTGGTAGAGTCGGCCCAGCTCCACCAGGGCGGCCGCCTGCACCGAGAAGGTATGGAGGTTGGCCACGTCGGCCTGGGTGTAGAGCGTGCCGTCGGTCTTGGCGCCGAAGGCCAGGAGACCGTGCAGGACGGTGCCGCGGATCAACGGGACCAGGAGCTGGGCTTCCAGATCCACGAGCAGCGCCGCGGTGTCCGCGTCGGTGGCGGGTTCGGTGTCGAGTCCGTCCAGCTCCTCGGTGTAGATGGGCCGGTGGGCGGTCCGCAGCACGCGGCAGAGGGTGGCGTCGTCGGGCAGCTCGGAGACCGCGGGCTGGTCCGGGGCCTGCTCGCCGTGCAGGCCCCGGAAGACCTGCTTGCCGTCCCGCTCCAGGTAGAGGGCGATGCAGGCGGGTCGGTAGAGGCGGTGCAGCTCCCGCAGCATGGCGTCCGGGGCGGTGGCGTCCTCGCGCAGGTTGGATAGGTCGTGGCTCAGCTCGTGCAACGCCTCGCGGGTGGCCTCCCGCGCGGGGTAGAAGGTGCGGTCCAGCCAGCGGTGCAGTCCGTGACGCGCCGGGTTGAGCGCCAGGGCCAGGATCACCACGGCGATCAGGACCAGCGGCAGCTCCGAGCTGTGGAAGTAGCCGGTCAGGGCGTGGCCCAGCACGCCGACCAGCAGGGCGTAGACCATCACCACGCCCACGGTCAGGATGGCGTAGAGCAGGCTGTGCCGCACCACGTACTCCAGGTCCAGGGCGCCGTAGCGCAGGATGGCCACGCCGAAGCTCAGGGGCACCAGCACCAGGGAGAAGGCCCACCACTCGCTGCTGGCCGGCGCGCCCCCGGGGCCGGCGCTGAACAGGAAGGTGCCGGCCAGGAAGGGCCCGAAACCGGCGAGCAGGCCCAGCAGCACCACCCGCATCTTGGTGTGCTCCACCGGCCGGCCGCGGCGGAACACCTTGCGGGCGAAGACCACCAGTCCCGCCAGCAGGTAGACCAGGAAGTAGATGCCTGAGAGCTGCTGCACCAGGGCCACCAGCAACGAGGTGGACGGATCCAGCCGCGCCCCCTGGGCGAAGAGGCTCAGCAGGAACAGGGGCGCCGCCGGCAGCATCAGCAGGCGGTGGCGCATGAGATTGCGCGGGGTCAGATGCGGCCGGTCCGGGAAGTACAGGAAGAAGCGCAGGAACACCGCGGGCAGCAGCAGGTGGGCCAGATCGCGTACCGTCTCCTTGATCACCATGTAGGTGTAGGACGGCCAGTCGGGCACGTCCATCAGGAAGAAGGCGAAGGTGGCGCAGAGGCCGAAGAAGTAGCGGGCCACCATGTCGTGACGCCGCGCCAGGATCAACCACCCCATCAGCAGGAAGGCCAGGCCCGCCAGCGACAGCCCGTAGTTCCAGATCACCTTCGCGCGGGAGGGACGGCCGGGCGTGAGCGTCACGGTGAGGAACTGCTCGTCCCGGCTGAGCAGGTAGGTGATGGGCTCCAGCCCGTAATGGCCGGCCGACGCCACGAAGAAGTCGACCATGGTCGAGACCGGCTCGCCGTCGATGGCCAGGATGCGATAGCCCGGTTCGACGCCCGCCCGGGCCGCGGGACTGTCCCGGTCGACCGTCTGCACCACGAGGTTGCGCACGGCCAAGCCCGTGGTGGGGTCCTGGGCCACGTGGATGGCGACGGGGATCTCCAGGATCAGCAGCAGGGGGGCGAGGACGTAGAGCGCGCCGCGCCGGAGCCAGCGCGCGGTGGCGTCCTCGGGGACGGGACGGGGACCGAATTCGCCATCTTTCATCAGGCGCCCATCATAGCGCAGGGCGGCCGGACGTAAAAGGCGTAAGCGCCGCGTCGCTGCACGGTTGACCCGCCGCCCGGAAGTGCCTAGACTTCCGGATTCCGGCCGGAGGACGACCTCCGCCGCCCTCTTCGCCATTTCAGCGTGCCGTCACACGACGGTGCGCCTCGGTATACCCGACGGGAGCCGCGCGTGAACGACATCAAACAGATGGAGACCTACAGCCCCGAGGGCCTGGAGGCCCGCTGGTACGCGGCCTGGGAGGAGGCCGGCCTGTTCGCCCCCGACCCGGAGGCCCAGGGCGAGCCCTTCGTCATCACCCTGCCCCCGCCCAACGTGACCGGCGTCCTGCACATGGGGCATTGCCTGAGCAACGCCATCCAGGACATGCTGATCCGCTGGATGCGCATGAGCGGCCGGCCCACCCTGTGGATCCCGGGCACCGACCACGCCAGCATCGCCACCGAGAACGTGGTGAGCAAGCAGCTCGCCGAGGAGGGGGTGTCCAAGGCGGACCTGGGCCGCGAGGGCTTCCTCGAAAGGGCCTGGGCCTGGAAGGAGCACACCCACGGCGTCATCGTCAGCCAGATCAAGCGGCTGGGCTGCTCCCTGGACTGGCCCCGCGAGGCCTTCACCATGGACGAGGCCCGCACGCGCGCGGTGGCCCACTGCTTCCTGTCGCTGAAGGAGCAGGGGCTGATCTACCGCGACCTGTACCTGGTCAACT
Organism: uncultured Fibrobacteraceae bacterium; assembly: GCA_964607825.1. Lineage (GTDB taxonomy): Bacteria > Krumholzibacteriota > Krumholzibacteriia > LZORAL124-64-63 > LZORAL124-64-63 > JAHIYU01. Next base: position 20,147 of record CAZSNA010000047.1, read on the forward strand.
GGTGCCCCCACTGCCTGACCGCCATCAGCGACGACGAGGTGGAGCACAAGGAGGTCCAGGGCACCCTGTGGCGCATCCGCTACCCCCTGGCCGACGGCTCGGGCCACGTGACGGTGGCCACCACGCGGCCGGAGACCCTGTTCGGCGACACGGCCGTGGCCGTCCATCCCGACGATCCCGAGCGCAGCCCGCTCATCGGCAAGACGGTCAAGCTGCCCCTGACCGACCGCGAGATCCCGATCATCGGCGACCACCACGCCGATCCGGAGAAGGGCACCGGCTACGTCAAGATCACGCCCGCCCACGACCCCAACGACTTCGAGGTGGGCCGCCGGCAGGACCTGCCGCGGGTGATCTGCATGGACGAGCGCGGCGTCATGAACGAGGCCGCCGGCGCGCTGGCGGGGCTGGACCGCTTCGCGGCCCGCAAGGCCGCGCTGGCCGAGCTGAAGGCGCAGGACCTCTTCGACGGCGAGGAGAAGAACGTCCACCAGGTGGGCCACCACGACCGCTGCGGCACCGTCATCGAGCCCTACCTGTCCCGCCAGTGGTTCCTGAAGATGGGGGATCTCGCCAGGCCCGCCGTGAAGGCGGTGGACGACGGGACCGTCACGCTGCATCCCGAGCGCTGGGTCGGCGTCTATCACAACTGGATGGGCAACATCCGCGACTGGTGCATCTCGCGGCAGCTCTGGTGGGGCCACCGCATCCCCGTGTGGTACTGCGACGACTGCGGGGCCGAGACCTGCGCCGCCGAGACGCCGTCGGCCTGCGCGGACTGCGGTTCGGCGAAGCTGGTCCAGGACCCCGACGTGCTCGACACCTGGTTCAGCAGCTGGCTGTGGACCTTCTCGCCCCTGGGCTGGCCCGACGACGATACCGAACTGAAGAAGTGGCATCCGACCAGCGTGCTGGTGACCGGCCCGGACATCATCTTCTTCTGGGTCGCGCGGATGATCATGGCCTCGTACCGCTTCCTGGACGAGGAGCCCTTCCGCGAGGTGCTCTTCCACGGCATCGTCCGCGACGGCGAGGGCCGCAAGATGAGCAAGTCCCTGGGCAACAGTCCCGATCCCATCGAGCTGATGGACCGCTACGGCGCGGACGCCATGCGCATGTCCATGCTCATGCTCACGCCCACCGGCCAGGACAGCTTCTTCAGCGAGGAGACCCTCGAGGTCGGCCGCAACTTCAGCAACAAGATCTTCCAGGCCACCAAGCTGGTGCTGGGCCACTGGGAGCAGGCCGGGCTCGGCGGCGAGGCCGGAGACGGCGGCGGCGGCGCGGACCTGGGCGTCCTGTCCGCCCACGCCGACGATCCGGCCGCGGCGGCCGCGGCCCTCTGGCGCGAGTTCTTCGGCGCCGAGGCGCCGCTGACGTTCCGTCCCGAGGAGATGGCGCTGGAGGACCGCTGGATGCTGAACCGCCTGGTCGCGGTCTCGGCCGAGGCCGGACGCGCCCTCGAGAAGCGCCGCCTCAACGACGCCGCCTACGCGGCCTACAACTTCTTCCGGCACGAGTTCTGCGACTGGTACCTGGAGGCCGTCAAGCCGCGGCTGCGCGACGAGGACCGCCGCCGCGAGGCCCTGGGCGTCGCGGTCTGCGTGCTGGGCGCCAGCTACAAGCTGCTGCATCCGGTGATCCCCTACATCACCGAGGAGCTCTGGCATCATCTGCCGACGGCCGGCGGTTGGCTGATGACCTCGCGCTTCCCCGTCGCCGGGTCCGAGGCGCCCTGGGCCGAGGACGCCGCGCGCTTCCAGACCCTGACCGAGATCGTCGCCGCGCTTCGCTCTCTGCGCACCGATCTGAACGTGCCCCCGGGCCTGCGCGGCCGCGCCGTGTTGCGCACGCCCGACGAGGCGTCCCGCGCGGCCCTGGCGGCGGACGCCGAGCGCGTCGCCCTGCTGGCCAAGCTGGAAGAGGTCGAGGCCGTGTGCGGCGGGGAGGATCCGTCGCCCGCGGGCGTGGCGGTGGTCGGCACCGTGGAGATCTTCCTGCCCATGGAGGGCCTGGTGGATCTGGACAAGGAGCGCGAGCGACTGGCCAAGGAGCTGGCCCGGGTGGACGGCTTCATCGCCGGCGGCCGCAAGAAGCTGGCCAACGAGAACTTCACGGCCCGCGCGCCGGCCGAGGTGGTCGAGCGCGAACAAGCCCAGCTGGCCGAGAACGAGGCGAGTGCCGAGGCCCTGCGCGAGCGTCTCGCGGCGCTGGGCTAGAAAGGAGCGCCATGGCCAACGATCTGTCCGCCTACCGGACGCCCGGCGCCCTGATCCGGGCGGCACGCGAGGCCAGGGGCATGACCGTCGACGACCTCGCGGCCGAGACCCGCATCCCCGACCGTCTGTTGACGGCCATGGAGCAGGACGACTTCGACCGTCTCTCGGGCGCCCTCTACGCCCGCAGCTTCCTGCGCAACTGCGCCCAGGCCCTGGGTCTCGACCCAGCCGACCTTCTGGACGCCTACGAGCGCATGCTCACCGAGCAGGCGCCCGAGGTGCCGGCCGACCAGACCTGGGAGACCGAGACCGCGGTGCAGCGCGTGGGCGGCGTGCCGTGGAAGACGGTGGCCCTGGGGGCGGGCGGACTGGTCCTGCTGGTCCTGCTGGTCTGGGGCGGTATCGCGATCTTCGGGGACGGGGAGGACGAGGCGCCGTCGTCAGGTCCCGTCGCCGAACAGACGACGCGGCCCGACACCGGCGAAGGCGGCGGCGGGGCCGAGTCCGGACGGGACGAGACGCCCGATCGGGCCGCGTCCGACGAGGCGACCGACGACCGGACCCAGGACGACCAGGCCACGGACGAGCGGCGACCGACGGACACCGAGCCGCCCGCGTCGACCCCGATCGAGGAAGACACTCCGACCCGCGACGAACCCGCGGTCGTCGAACCCGTCGTCGAGGAGGCGCCCATCGTCCGCGCCGACGACGCCGGGGACGAGGACGCGGCCGCCCTGCCCGTCGGCGACGGACGCCTGGTCTTCGCGGGCGGGGAGACCTGGCCCTTGGTGCTGCGGGTGGTGCTCGACGCGCGCGTCGACCTGGCCGTGGGCAGCGACGGCGACCGCGAGGCCCGGCCGGTCCCCTGGCCCGACCGCCCGGTCTACGGCGTGCCCGCCGAGGACGTGGTGCCCGGACGCGTCTACACCGTGGGCGGCCGTCACGTGGCCTACTGGGGCGCCGCCGACCATTTCCTGCTCAGGCTCTCCAGCGCCGACGGCGTGTCGGTGACCCTCAACGGCCGTCCCCTGGACATCCCCCCGCGCAGCGTCGGCCGCGAGTGGGTGCTCGACCGCACGCGCCTGGCGCCCTGATCATGGGCGACTTCAAGCTCCACGCGCCCTTCGAGCCCCGCGGCGACCAGCCGGACGCCATCCGCGCCCTGGTGCGCGGCGTGCGCGACGACCGCCCCTTCCAGACCCTGCTCGGGGTCACCGGCAGCGGCAAGACCTTCACCATGGCCAACGTCATCGCCGAGACGGGCCTGCCCGCTCTCATCTTCAGCCACAACAAGACGTTGGCGGCCCAGCTTTATGGAGAGCTCAAGGGGTTCTTTCCCGAGAACGCCGTGGAGTACTTCATCTCCTACTACGACTACTACCAGCCCGAGGCCTTCATCCCGAGCTCCGGCACCTACATCGAGAAGGACGTCAGCATCAACGACGAGATCGAGCGGCTGCGGCTGCGCGCCACCTCCTCGCTGATGTCCCGGCGGGACGTGGTGGTCGTGGCCAGCGTCTCGGCCATCTACGGGCTGGGCAATCCCGAGACCTTCCACCGCAACATCATCTCCCTGGCCGAGGGACAGGTCCTGGACCGCGACGAGCTGCTGAGCCGCCTGGTGGAAGTGCACTACCAGCGCGACGACACCGGCGGCTACGGCACCTTCCGCGTGCGCGGCGACACCGTGGAGGTCTGCGCGGCCTTCGACGAGCGTGTGCTGCGCGTGGAGTTCTTCGGCGACGAGATCGACCGTCTGTCCTACACCGACGGCCTGACCGGCAAGCCCCTGCTGCGCGTGCGTGAGACCCAGATCTACCCGGCGCGCCAGTTCGTCACCGAGCGCGAGCGCCAGGAGGAGATCCTCGACGAGATCGGCCGCGACCTGGAGACCCGCCTGGGCGAGATGGACGCCGCCGGCAAGCCCCTGGAGGCCCAGCGCCTGGCCTCGCGCACCCGCTACGACATGGAGATGATCCGGCAGGTGGGCTATTGCAACGGCGTGGAGAACTACTCGCGCTACTTCGACGACCGTCGTCCCGGCGACCGCCCCGCGTGCCTGCTCGACTACTTCCCCGACGAGTACCTGATGATCGTGGACGAGTCCCACGTGACCGTCTCCCAGCTCGCGGCCATGTACCGCGGCGACCGCTCCCGCAAGGAGACCCTGGTGGAGCACGGCTTCCGCCTGCCCAGCGCCCTGGACAACCGGCCGCTCAAGTACGACGAGCTCGAGGCGCTCATGCCCCTGACCATCTTCGTGTCGGCCACCCCCGGCGACTACGAGCTGGAGAGGTGCGAGGGCGAGATCGTGGAGCAGGTCATCCGGCCCACCGGGCTGGTCGACCCGCCGGTGGACGTGCTGCCCGCCTCGGGCCAGGTGGACGACCTGATCGGCCGGGCCCGCGAGGTCGTCGGCCGCGGCGAGCGCGTCCTGGTCACCACCCTCACCAAGCGCATGGCCGAGGACCTCAGCGAGTACCTGCGCGACGTGGGCCTGAAGGTGGCCTACCTCCACGCCGACGTGGCCGCCCTGGACCGCGTCGAGATCCTGCGCCGCCTGCGTCTGGGCGAGTTCGACGTGCTGGTGGGCGTGAACCTCCTGCGCGAGGGACTCGACCTGCCGGAGGTGTCGCTGGTGGCCATCCTCGACGCGGACCGCGAGGGCTTCCTGCGCTCCGAACGCAGCCTCATCCAGACCGCCGGCCGCGCCGCCCGCAACGTGGGCGGCCGCGTGGTCATGTACGCCGACGGCCTGACCGGATCGATGGAACGCGCCCTGGCGGAGATGAATCGCCGCCGCGACAAGCAGCTCGCCTACAACGAGGAGCACGGCATCACGCCGCGCACGATCCACAAGAGCCGCGAGGAGATCATGCAGGCCACCCTGGCCGCCGGCGAGCGCGGCGACGGTTCTGGCGCGCGGGCGGTCGAGGCGCGACCTTGGGAGGACGTGGTCGACCGAGACCTGCCGCCCCGCGAGATCGTCACCCTGCTGCACGAGGCCATGCTGGCGGCCTCGGACGCCCTGGAGTTCGAGAAGGCCGCCGCCCTGCGCGATCGCATCGAGGACCTGCGCGCCCAGTGGGGTCTCGGCGCCGAAGGAGAGGACGCATGAACGCGCTGCGCTTCCCGACCGATCCCTGGCTGGACGTCCTGCTCGACGCCGCCCTGGCCGAGGACGTGGGCGACGGCGACGTGACCACCGACGTGGCCGTCGCGCCCGACCGGACCGCGACGGGGGAGATCGTCGCCCGCTCGCCCGGCGTCGTGGCCGGGTTGCCGTTGCTGGCGCCCCTCTTCGCGCGTCTCTCCGGCGCCGTCCATGTCGAGCTCCTGGTCGACGACGGCGCCCGCCTCGACGCCGGCGATGCGGCGGCCCGGATCTCCGGCCCCGCCGCGGCCATCCTCACCGGCGAGCGCGCGGCCCTGAACTTCCTGCAGCACCTGAGCGGCATCGCCACCCTGGCGGCCCGCTACGTGGACGCCGTCCGCGGCACCGGCTGCGCCGTCCTGGACACCCGCAAGACCCTGCCCGGCTACCGCGCCCTGGCCAAGTACGCCGTGCGTTGCGGCGGCGGCGACAACCATCGCCTGGGCCTCTACGACCGCATCCTGCTCAAGGACAACCACTGGGCCTCGCGCGACGCGAGCCTCGCCGAGCTGGTCCGCCGCGGCCGCGAGCGTCACCCGGGCCTGGCCATCGAGGTAGAAGTCGACTCCCTCGATCAGCTGCGCGAGGTGCTGCCCCTGCGCGTGGAGTGGGTGCTGCTGGACAACTTCACCCCCGAGCGCACGGCCGAGGCGGTGGCGCTGCGGGCGGAGCTGGAGACCGACGACTGGCGCACGCGCCTGGAGTCCAGCGGCAACGTGGACCTCGAAACCGTCCGTGCCTACGCCGAGGCCGGCGTGGACGCCTGCTCGGTGGGGCGGCTGACCCACTCGGTGCCCGCCCTCGACCTGTCTCTCGATCTGAACCCGGGGCCCGACCTGCGCCCCGACCCGGACCCGCGATGATCCCGCCGCGACGACGCGACTGGTTCGGCGTGGCCGGCTTCGACCCCGGTCCCGAGCGCCTGCGCCGGGGCGGCTTCCTCTACCTGCTCGACGAGGTGGGCTCCACCAGCGACTTCCTGCTCGAGCGCGGCGACGCCGCCGACGGGCGCCTCTGCCGCTGGGACGGCTGGGGCTGGTCCGTGGGCGACCGGCGCCGCCTGCCGCCGCCGAGCGTGCCGCGTCCCGGCAGCGTGGTCGTGGCCCGACGCCAG
>CAZSNA010000048.1:0-26346 GCA_964607825.1 uncultured Fibrobacteraceae bacterium
GATCACCTGCAGGTCGGCCTACACCATGTCCAGGAACCCGCAAGGACACTCCTCAGCGCACTTCTTACACCCGTTGCAGGTCTCCAGGTGAATGCTGAGGTACTGCCCCTGCACCGGCTCCTTCTCCTTCTTGAAGCACCCCGGCGTGCAGTACATCCAGCACCGCTCGCAGCCGAAGCACAGCCCGCAGGAGAAGCAGCGGTCCACCTCGGCCAGCACGGCCTCGGCGGAGATGCCCTTGTCGCACTCGGCGAGGGGATTGGCCAGGCGGTCGAAGGCCGACATGATGTCGCGCTCGGCCGGCTTCGACTCCTCGTAGAAGTTCAGCAGCAGGCGGTCGGGGCCGATGTCCGGGCCCTTGCGTACCTTCTTGGGCTCCTCGCCGCGCAGGGAGGCGTGGATGCCCTCGGCGGCGATGCGGCCCTGGCCGATGGCGGTGGTGGCGATGCCCAGGTTCAGGTTGTCGCCGCCGGTCCAGACCTTGTCCAGGCCGGTCTTGCCCCAGTCGTCCGAGTCCATCCAGCCGGTCTCCTGGAAGGCGCCCAGGCTGTCGGTGTCCGGCGCCTGGCTGATGGCGCTGACGACCGTGTTGCAGGGGATGTCCGACAGCTTGCCCTCGATGGGCACGGGGCGGCGGCGGCCCGAGTCGTCGGGCTCGCCCAGCTCCATGTGCTGGACGGTCATGCCGACCACGTTGCCGTCGTCGTCGCGGTTGATCTTGGCGGGCGCGGCCAGGAACTCGATGATGATGTCCTCTTCCAGCGCCTCCTCGATCTCGCGGTCGATGGCGGGCATCTCCTCACGGGTGCGGCGATACAGGAGGACGACCTTCTTGGCGCCGCCGGTCCTGGCGACGCCGGCGGCGTCGCGGCCCAGGCGCAGGGAGACGCGGGCGGCGTCGATGGCGGTGTCGCCGCCGCCGATCACGACCACGTTCTCGCCTATCTCGGGATCGTCGCCGGCGTTGGCCAGGCGCAGGAAATCGGTGCCGGTGTAGACGCCGGGGCCGTCCTCGCCGTCACAGCCGAGCAGGCGGCCCTTGTGGGCGCCGATGGCCACGAACACCGCGTCGTAGTCCTTCTGCAGGTCCTCCATCTTGATCTCGTCGCCGATGGTCACGCCCATCTTGAACTCCACGCCCACGTCGGCGATGCGCTGGTACTCGGCGTCGATGATGTCGCGGGGCAGGCGGTACTCGGGGATGCCGTAGCGCAGCATGCCGCCCCAGTGGGGCAGGCTCTCGAAGCAGGTCACCTTGTAGCCGCGGCGCGCGAGCTGGTAGGCGCAGCTGGCGCCGGCGGGACCGGAGCCGATCACGGCGATCTTCTGGTCGAAGGGGCCGCCGGCGTCGAGCATGGGGGCCTTGAGGCCCTTCTCGATGGCGAAGTCGCCGAAGTGCCGCTCGACGGAGTTGATGGCGACGGCGCCGTCCTTCTCCTTGCGGTTGCAGCCGCTCTCGCAGGGATGGGGGCAGACGCGGCCCATGACCGAGGGCATGGGGTTGGTCTCCATCTCGATCTGCCAGGCCTTCTCGGTGGCCTCCTCGACGCTCAGGCCGAGGGTCTCGCGCTGGGCGATGGTGGTCAGCCAGGCGCGGATATCGTTGCCGCTCGGGCAGGTGCCGATGCAGGGCGGGTGCTTCTCGACCGCTTGCGGGCGATAGGGGGACTGCTCCGCGCCGGCGCCGCCGCGAATCGTCAGCTGCTTCTTCTTCTTGTTCTTCTTGATCAGACCCATGGTCTACCTGCACCCTTTGTTGGCGGTGAAGATCCGGCATCACCCGGCGGAAATCCGGGGATTCCAAATGTGGTATCCCATGGGTGGACTTGCAAGCCCGGGGACGCAATAATCGATAGACCCTCTTTATAGCTCGACCTCTCGATCGGAGATCACGTGGAATCGTTGACGACCTTGCTGCAGAACGAGATCGGACCCTGGACCCTGCGCCAGATCGGCCTGGCCACCCTGTTCCTGCTCGGGGCCTTCATCGTGCGGGCGGTGGCGGTCACCCTGATCGGACGGCGCCTCCAGGCCCTGGCCGAACGCACCGAGACCACGGCCGACGACGTGGCCGTGCGCGCCATCCTCGGCCCCGTGGGCTCGCTGGTGATCGTGGTGGGCGTCTACATGGCGTTCCGGGTGCTCGCGGTGGACGTCGAGCACGCCGACGAGTGGGCGGGCAAAATCTTCCGGGTCCTGGCCACGCTGATCGTGGCCTGGGGGCTGTTCCGCCTGGTGGACGCGGTCGCCATCGTCGCCGCGGAACTGGCCGGCCGCACCGAGAGCGGTTTCGACGACCAGCTGATCCCCATCCTGCGCAAGACGGCCAAGGTGCTGGTGGGCGTGATGGCCTTCCTGCTGGCGGCCCAGAACCTGGGCTACTCCATCTCCGGCCTGCTGGCCGGTCTCGGCCTCGGCGGCTTCGCCTTCGCCCTGGCCGCCAAGGACACCATCGCCAACCTCTTCGGCGGCGTGACGATCCTGGTCGACCGGCCCTTCCGCGTGGGCGACTGGATCACCTTCGACGGCGCCGACGGTGTGATCGAGGAGATCGGGCTGCGCAGCACCCGCGTCCGCACCTTCGCCAAGACCCTGACCTCGGTCCCCAACCAGACCCTGGCCAACGCCACCATCGAGAACCACTCGCTGATGCCCAAGCGCCGCATCAAGATGACCGTCGGCGTGACCTACGACGCCACCCCGGACCAGATGCGCAGCCTGGTCGAGCGGGTCGAGGCCATGCTCGCGACCAAGCCCGGCATCGACCAGGAGTTCATGCTGATCAAGTTCACGGAGTTCGGCGCCTCGAGCCTGGACCTCTTCGTCTACTGCTTCACGGTGACGACGGACTGGACCGAGCACCTGCAGATGAGGCAGGAGGTCAACCTGGCGATCATGGACATCGTGGAGGAGCTGGGGCTGTCCATCGCGTTCCCGACGCGGACGGTGCACCTGGTCGGCGAGGGCCAGTGACACGAATAGGAACCGGCGCCTCCTCACGGAAAGCGCCGGTCCCCGCCGGATCGGAGCAAGCGGTTAAGCCTGCGCCGCCTCGCTCTGGTAGTACTTCATCAGGATCTCGGCCACCTCGGGACGCGCGAACTCGGGCGGCAACGCCGTGCCGGCGCCGAGCATCTCGCGCACCTTGGTGCCGCTCAGGAACACGAAGTCCTCCTTCTTGTGGCCCTCCGGAGCCTCGCGCATCATGATGACCTCGCCCACCACGTTGCTCCACGCGGTGTGGTCGGCCTCGAAGATCTCGATCTCCATCTGCCCCTTCACCATGTCCGTGTGGAAGATCTCCTGGGCCTCGAAGGCGCCGTAGTAGTCGCCCACGCCCGCGTGGTCGCGGCCGACGATCAGGTGCGTGCAGCCCATGTTCTGGCGGAACAGGGCGTGCAGCACGGCCTCGCGGGGACCGCTGTACAGCATGTCGAAGCCGTAGCCCGTGATCTCGCAGGTATTGGGCGGGAAGTAGAGCTCGACCATCTTGCGGATGGCGGCGTCGCGCACGTCGGCGGGGATGTCGCCCTTCTTGAGCTTGCCCAGCAGCATGTGGATGACGGCGCCGTCGCAGCCGACGCGGTCCATGCAGATGCGCACGAGCTCCTCGTGGGCGCGGTGCATGGGGTTGCGGGTCTGGAACGCGCAGATCTTGTTCCAGCCGTTCTTCTCGATGATGTCGCGGATCTCCATGGCGGTCTTGAAGGTGCCGGGGAAGTCCGTGGCGAAGTACGAGTAGTTCAGGACCTGGATGTCGCCGGCGAGGAAGAACTTGCCGGTGCCGTTGAAAGCGGCGACTCCCGGGTGGGCCTGGTCGTCAGTGCCGTAGGCCTGCTGGGTCATGGCGGCCATCTGCTCGTCGGTGGCCTCGTCGACGGAGGTCACGTCCTGGATGGCGATGACCGGGTTGCCCTCGACGTTGGGGTCGAGCAGGGCGATGCGCTGTCCGGCCGCGACGCCCTTCGGGTCCTCGACGACGTTGACGATGGGCGTCGGGAAGAACAGGCCGGAGCCGGTCTTCATGGTCGCGCAGACCGACAGGGCGTCGGCCAGGCTCATGTAGCCGGTCAGCGGGTTGAAGTAGCCGCTGCCCATCATGACGGCGTTGGCCGCCGCCTGGGAGCAGACCAGCAGCTTGGGCAGGCCCTCGGCCTCCGCGAGCAGCTCGGCGCGCTTGGCGTCGTCGGCGACGTACAGGGGATTCAGCGTATCGGAACCGTGCGGCTTGATCATGCTTCTCTACCTCCGAGAAGGGTTGCCGTTTTTCGCCCCGGTCGCCGTGCGGCGCCGGGATCGTTCACTTCTCTATTGCGTCCGCCGTCCCTCCCCTAGGCCCGCACCATGCGCTCGTGCACCATGGCCAGCGTACGGTAGACCATGTGGGCGAACTTGGAGAAGGGGACGGTCAGGAACATCGTCAGGACGGTGCCCAGGTGCACCACGTAGATCACCGACGCCACTAGCGGCGGGAGCACGAAGGCGCCCAGCTCGGTCAACGCGCCGGTCACGACCACCGTCACCACCACCGCCAGGAAGAAGTTGTCATAGACCTTCGACTCGCCGGTGACCTGCGACTCGCTCAGCCGGTTGACGATCAGCCACACCGAACCGACCAGCAGCAGCACCATGGCCAGGTTGCCGATGATCTTGTAGGGATGCGTCTGCGCCAGGGGCAGCGGATCCTTGGTCACGTACAGCGAGATCACCAGCAGTCCCGAGGCGAAGGCCGCCCCGAGGAAGCCCCACAATAAGCAGAAATGCGCCCACTTGCGCGGCTTCGCGGCGTCGCAGTCGCCGAAGCGCTTGTGCGAGGCGATCTCCCCCAGCACCGGCACGAAGGCGCCGAGGAACGAGCCCTTGCGGTCGCCGCCGCGCCCGATCAGCTTCCAGAACTTCGCGCCGCTCGCGAGCGCCGCGAACATGGCCAGGAAGAAGGCCGTCGAGAACACCACGTAGATGTACTTGTGCGGCACCAGCTCCTCGTAGATCAGGCGCGTCTCCTCGCCGGGCACGTGCTGTACGCCGTGGTGGGCGTCCTCCGCGGCGTAGGCCGCGTCCACCAGCGAGAGCTCGGCGCTGGCGTGGATGATCTTCATGTTCGTCGGCTCCGGCACGGTGAAGCCGTTGTCCATGAAGATGATGCCGACCCACAGCAGGATCGGCAACCCGATCAGCAGGGGCCAGGTCTTGCCGGCGGCGCCCACCAGGCGGCCCATGAAGCGGGGCGCCGCGAGCTCCTCGATGGCCAGGGCGCGGACGGTCTGCAGCACGTCGCCCGGCTTGGCGTCGCGCGGGCAGCGGGCGGAGCAGTCGTTGCACTGGTGGCAGAGCCAGACGGCGGGATCGCCGGCCAGGTCGTCCGCCAGGCCCCACTGGCTCTTGAGCATCTGGGCGCGCGGGAAGAGGGCGCCCTGCCCGGCGAGGTCGCAGACGCCGGTGCAGGTGGCGCACTGGTAGCAGCGCGCCGCCGAGTCGCCTCCGCGTTCCCGGAGGCGCCGGCGGAAATCCTTCGACGGTATGATCGGCTGTGACACGTCGTTCTCCTCCCTAGAAGCCCTTGTAGGGGTTGGGGCCCACCTCTTCGAGCTTCTCCAGGAAATCGTCGAAGGTCGTCGGGATCTTCTCGTACTCGTTGCGGGCGATGTCCACGATGCGGACCCGCTCCGACTCGAGGGACAGGCGGTCCAGGGTCTCCTGCACGTTCTCCATGCGGTACTCGGCCAGCTCGGAGCCGCGGATGTAGTGGCACTGGTAGTCGTCGCCCTTCTTGCAGCCCATCAGCAGGATGCCGTCGATGCCGTTGGAGAGGGAGTCGGCGATCCAGACCACGTTCACCGCGCCCAGGCAGCGCACGGGGACGATGCGGATCCACGGGTTCCACTTGAGCCCGCGCTTGGCGGCCTCGTCGAGGGCCGGGACGGCGTCGTTCTCGCAGAGGAAGGCGATGACCCGCGGCTTCTCCTCCTCCTCGTCGGGCACCTCCATGGACTTGATCATGTCGGCGACCGACAGGACCGTGTAGTCCGGGAAGTTGATGATGCGCTCCGGACACGACCCGACGCAGATGCCGCAGCGGCGGCAGCGCAGCTCGTTGTATTCGGGCGTCCCCTTGACGTCCTCGTTCAGGGTGCCGAAGGGGCACTCCTCGGTGCAGCGCTTGCACTGCGTGCAGCGCTGCAGCGCGAACTCGGGCACCGAGATGTCGCCGGCGCGCGGGTGCACGGCCTCGCCGCGGACGGCCATCTCCAAGCACTGGACCGCCTTCATGGCGGCGCCGAGGCCGTCCTCGACCGCCTGGGCCGGATCCATGGGCGCGCGCACGGCGCCCGCCGCGTACACGCCCGTCCGACGGGTCTCGTAGGGGAAGCAGATGTAGTGCGAGTCGCTGAAGCCGTAGCTCAGGGCCGGCAGGTCGGGGCCCTGGCGGTAGCCGAGGTTCAGGATCTCGGTGCCCTCGTGGCCCGCGAGCGTCTCGATCTTCTCCCGGGCCTTCGCCACCTGGGCCTCGGACTCGTTCTTGGCCACGACCCCGTGGGCGTCCATCAGCAGACGGATCGACTCGCCGTCGGCGGCGTTGGGCACCAGGCCCGTGGCCAGCACGACCAGGTCGGCGTCGATAGAGACCGCGTCGCCCAGCAGGCTCTCGCGGATCTCCACGCGCAGGCCGTCGCCCTCGGGCACCACCGTCTCGACCTCTCCGCGCGCGAACAGGCTGCCGGGCAGCTCCTGCACGCCCTGGTAGAAGTGCTCGAGCTGGGCGGGAGCCCGCAGGTCGCGGTACACGACGGCGGTCTCCACGTCGGGGAAGTCGCGGTGGATGGCGGCCACCTGCTTCAGCGACGCGGCGCAGCACTCGCTGGAGCAGTAGGCCAGGTGCTCGGGATCGCGCGAGCCGGCGCACTGGACGAAGACCACGCGCTCGGGCGGTTCGCCGTCCGAGGGCCGCGCCAGGCGGCCGTCGGCCAGCATGGACTCCAGGTCCTGCGTGGTGACCACGTCGGCCGACACGCCGTAGCCCAGATGGGGCAGCTTCGCCGCGTCGTAGGGCCGCGCGCCGGTGGCCTGCACGATGGCGCCGACCGTCCGGGTCTCGACGCCGGCGGGGCCCTCGAGGACGACCTCGAACTGCCCGGGCATGCCGTCGATCTTCCGGGTGCGGGTCGACTTGAACACCGTGACGGCGGGTTCGGCCTCGACCTCGTCGATCAGCGCGGCGATGTCGTTGTCGTGGAGACGGTCGTAGGGCGGCGCCTCGGGCACGACGTCCTTCAGACCGCCGACGTAGCCGCCGAGCTCGTCGGCCGCCTCGACCAGCACCACGGGGTTGCCCATGCCGGCGGCCGCGCGGGCCGCGTGGAGACCGGCGAGACCGCCGCCCACCACCAGCACCGTGGGATCCACCTCGAGCTGCAGGGGCTGGGGCGCATGCACCACCGAGGCCCGCTTGACGCCCATGCGCAGCAGGTCCTCGGCCAGCATGCGGGTGTCCTCGGCCTCGCCTCCCATGGACCAGGCCACCTGCTCGCGCAGGCAGATCCGCTCCACGTAGACCTTCGTGCGTTCCTGGCTGAACTCCTCGATCTTGGCGCGGTGCGAGCAGGCCGCGACGACCACTCCGTCGGTGCCGTCGGCGACGGCGGCGTCGATGGCCGCCAGTCCCTCGGGCCCGCAGAGGCACTCGTGGGTCAGATAGCTCTGGGCGCCGAACTCCTTGGCGATGTCCTCGAAGTTCTCCATGTCCACGGCCGCGCCGATGTCGCAGCCGGTGCAGACGAACACGCCGACCTTGTTCATTTCGCACCTCCGCTGGTTGCGACGATGGCCTTGGCCGCGGAGCCGGTGGCGTCGCGCACCGAGGCGGCCACGTCCTCGGGCCGCCGGGCGACGCCGGCCATGAAGATCCGGGCGTCGGGGTCGTCCAGGCCGAAGCCGTCCTGGTCCCGGTTCACGGGGAAGGGCAGGCGATCCGCGGCGAGGTTCGGGGCCATGCCGGTGGCCAGCACGACCAAGTCGGCCGTCTCCTCCAGCAGGCGACCGCCCTCGACGTCCTCGGCCCGCAGGACCAGGCCGCCGTCGGGCCCGGCCTCGACCTTGCCCACCTTGCCCTTGACCAGGCGCACGCCGTCGAGCTCGGCCGCGCGGACCAGCAGCTCCTCGTTGCGCCCCGGGGTGCGGCGGTCGATGTAGAAGATCGTCACCTCGGCCTCGGGCAGCTGCTCCTTGACGTACATGGCCTGCTTCAGCGAGGCCAGGCAGCAGACGCCGGAACACCAGGCCTGGTGGTTCACGTCGCGCGAGCCGGCGCACTGGACGAAGGCCACCTTGCGGGGCGGTTCGCCGTCCGAGGGGCGCAGGATCCTGCCGCCGGTCGGACCGGCCGGAGCCGCCAGGCGCTCGAGCGCGACGTTGGCGATCACGTCGGGCAGGACGCCGCCGCCGAGCTCGTCCAGGTTCTCCAGGGGATAGGGACTCCAGCCGGTGGCCAGCACCACCGCGCCGACGGTCAGGGTCTCCTCGGTCTTCTGCGCGTCGAGGTCGATGGCGTCGAACCTGCAGGCGTCGACGCAGGCGCGGCAGCCCTCGGGGCAGGCCGAACGCTCCAGGGCGTAGCGGGCCGGCCAGGCGTCCAGCTGCGGCAGCCGGATGGCCGCGGTCTCGGTCAGGCCGAGGTTGTAGGGATCGGGCACCTTGGCGGGGCAGACCGCGGCGCAGTCGTCGCACACGGTGCAGCGCGCGTTCACGTGGCGCGGCGCCGTCTGCAGCGTCACCGTCCAGTCCTCCCCCACGCGCGCGGCGGCGACGACCGTGGTGGCGGTCAGCACGCGGATGCGCGGGTTGCGCTCCAGGCGGCGCGTGTTCAGCTCCATGCCGCAGCTCGGCGGACAGAGCTTGGGGAAGTAGTTGTGGTTGCGCAGCACGCGGCCGCCGATGGCCTCCTCGCGTTCGACGAGGACGACCTCGCGGCCGGCCTCCGCCGCCTCGAGCGCGGTGGTCACACCGGCGATCCCGGCCCCCACGACCAACAGGGGTGTGTCGGATGCGTTCATGATTCCCTTTCCATGGTCGCGCCCGTGGCCTTGCGCGTGGCGTCGTCCGTCGCCGTGACGGTGGGCTCGGCGAAGAGGGCGTAGCGCAGCCAGCGGAAGGCGAAACGGAGCAGCTCCTCGTCGTCGACGCGCAGGCGCTCGACGAGATCCTCCTCCAGCTCGAACCGCTTCAGGAACGACGACTCGAAGATGAAGCGGCGGAAGTTGTCCAGGTCGTAGCAGGCGGTGTAGAACATCTCCATCCGCTTGGGATCGAGCTGGCGGGTGCCGCCGATGAACCAGGGATGGGAGACGATCTCGCGGAAGCCGGTCTCGAGCTCCTCCTGGGCCTCGAGTCCCTGGTCGGCCTTCCAGCTCTCGACCGTCCACTCCTGCGCTTCGCCGTGACCGTGGCAGAAGGTGTCCTCGAAGAGGAAGTGGATCGGTTCGGGCTCCTCGCCCGCCCGGGCCGGGGGAATGGCCATGCCCAGGGGGTACATGCGGCAGGACCAGGGCCGGTCCTCGTACACGCCGCAGCCGTCCTCGGTGACGAATTCGCAGCGGTGCTCGGGTTCGGCGCCCAGCTTGAGCATGACCACCGGCAGGTGCAGATCCTTGGTGACCGGCATCTGGGTGTGCTTGTCCAGGAAGGCCTCGGTGGTCATGTCGAGGCGCCGCGCGAGCCGCAGCACGTCCGTGGGGGTGAGCATGATGTTGATGTCCGCGCAGCAGTCGGTGAAGCACTTCAGGCCCTTGTGGCAGCCGAAGGCGAAGGTCTCACCGGCCTCGATGCGCCGGCGGTCCTTGAGGATGTCGGGCACCGCCGAGGCGTCGCCGCCGGAGGTGGGATCTGGAAAGGCGCTCGGTCTGCTGGTCATGTCGGGCCTCGCTTCCTGTCGTCGCGCGGAGTGATTTCGAAAGCTCAGTGTCGCGAGCCGGAGGTCAGGAGGCCCCAGGCGAATTGCACCTGGGGCCTCCCTCATCGCACAATAACCGCCTCGCAGTCCTGCGTGATGTCGGGGGGCTCCTGCGAGCCCCCCTCGACGGAACTAGAAGATGTGCTCGATGTCCACCTTCTTGAAGTTCCACTCCTTCGAGCCGCTGTCGTAGGTGCAGTTCACGAAGCAGCTCCAGTTGTCGTTGTCCATCTCCGGGGTGTCGCTCCGGAAGTAGTAGCCCGGCCAGCGGGTCTCCTCGCGGAACAGCATGGCCCGGACGTGGGCCTCGGCCTGGTAGCTGCGGTGGATGTTCTCCCAGCAACGCATGAGATCATGCAGATCGCTGGCGGCCAGGTTCTCCGAGTCCTCGTGCAGCATGCCGATCAGCTCGAGACCCTTCTCGAGCAGCGGCTTGTTGGTCATGAACTGCGCGCTCACGCCGCCCGCGTACTCGTCCATCAGCTTCTGCAGACGCTGCATGAACGACTTGGGCAGGATGTAAGCCGGGTTCACGTCCGGCTGCGAGGACTTGTCCTGGTTCTCCTCGTAGATCTTCAAGGGGCGCAGGATGCGCTCCTTGAGCTCCGCGATCAGGCCGTCGTCGTAGTTGATCCCGTCGTGGCTCTCCTTGACACAGAACCGCACGGCGGCCTTGCCCGCGATGCGACCCTCGGCATGGGAGCCGGACGAGAACTTGTGCGAAGAGGCGCCGGAAGCATCACCCGCGGCGAAGAGACCCTTCGTCGTGGTCATGTTCTCGTAGCCCCAGAAGTAGGCGGCGGGAGCCAGATCCTCGGGACCCGAGACCCAGGCGCCGGAGGCGCCGGAGTGGGAACCGATGAAGTAGGGCTCGGCCGCGGCGATCTCCGACGGCTTCTCCTCGGGCTGGATGTTGGTCGCAGCCCACAGGATCGCCTGCGAGATCGTCATGTCCAGGAAGTCCTCCCAGGCCTCGGCCTCGAGCTCCTTCAGCTTCTTCTTGGCGGCCTTCTCGTCGCCGGCCTCGGCGGCGATGCGCTGGATGGCCTCGGCCGTCTGCATGTAGATCGGGCCCTTGCCTTCCATCACGTCGAGCATCATCAGGTAGTTGCGGAGGTTGGCGGGCACGGGCTTGACGGCTCCGTACGGCTGCCAGTTCTCCAGCTCGGGACGACGCTCCACCATGTAGTTCCCGCCCAGCGCGCTGGTGGCGGTGGACTTGAACAGCAGGAACCACGCGCCGACGGGACCGTAGGCGTCCTTGAAGCGCACGGGGATGAAGCGGACTTCCTGACAGGTCATCTCCGCGCCGGCCTGGATCGTGAAGAAGGCCGAAGCACCGGAGTTGAACGGGGGATACCAGGCGCGACCGGCACCCTCACCGGAGGAGCGGGGCTTGAACACGCCCACGGCACCACCCATCGAGGCCAGCACGGCCTTGGCCTTGAAGACGTAGAACTTCTCCTCGCGCACCGAGAAGCCGACGGCGCCCACGCAGCGGTCCCCGTCCATCAGCGGATGGGTGATGAAGACGCGCTCGTAGATGTTGTCGGTGCCCAGGGCGTTCTTGGCGGCCTCGGCGACGATGACCTTGTAGGACTCGCCGTTGATCATCAGCTGCCAGCGACCCTCGTGCACGTATCCGCCGTCGTCGTCCAGCCAGATGGGCAGGCCCCACTTCTCGAACAGGTGCACGGACGAGTCCACGTGGCGGGCGATGTTGGCGACCAGGTCCTCGCGGGTGACGCCCATCAGGTCGTTACGCACGTAGTTCACGTAATCGTTGATGGTGTTCTCGCCGTCCTTGAGGCCCACGTACTGGTTGATGGCGGACAGGCCCATGGCCACGGCGCCGGAACGGTCCATGGCGGCCTTGTCGACCAGGGTCACCTTGACGTCGTTCTTCTTGGCCCAGTGCGCGGCCTCCACGGCTGCGCCGCAAGCGGCCATGCCGCCGCCGAGAATCAGCAGATCGGTCTGGACTTCAATGGTCTCGAACTCTTTCATGGCCCTCACCTACCCTTTCGTCCAGATCTGGTCCAACCCGGCGGATTCGGGCTCGGTGTAGAGCACGGGACCCTCGAGGTCAGGATCGTTGTCCCAGCCACCGCTGGGGACGGCCTCGCCCTCGGGCGTGGTGCGAATGGGGAACTTGAAACGCTTGATGTTGCCGTTGCGGAACTTGACCGTCCACATGATGCTGTCGGTGGACCGCATGGGGACCACGGACGCGCCCATGGGCACGAAGTCGGCGTAGCCGCGAACGTCGATGGCGCTCTGGGGGCAGATCTTCACGCAGCACATGCATTCCCAGCACTGCGAGGGATCCTGGTTGTGCGCCATCATGGTGTCCTTGTTCAGGACCATGAGGTCGTTGGGACAGATGTACTGACAGGCGGTCTTGTCGAGCGCCTTGCATCCGTCGCATTTCTCCGGAATCACAAAACTTGGCATTAAGGGTACCTCCTGATTCGAATCGCCCCGGGTCGAAGGGTTGCCGGCGAGGGCACCAGTCAATGCTAAGTTTGGCGGTTGTTATCTGATAATCAACTTGAATATTCAAATGCTAGTCATAAAGGGATTATATAAATACACCAATGACAAGGTTGTTAAATAAATATGTAGGCGCTGTTATCTAATCATAGGCAAGGGGATATATAATAACGAGTTTTATGCTCTTGAAATAATATCCTCAGAGGGCCGAACGGCATGACCTAGAAAAAAGATCAGATATCTTCCGCGTCGATGCATCCGCGCCAGGCCGCGGCGTGCGCTTTCAGCTCGTTGACGAAGGCCTGGACGGCGGGCGTGGGCTCCACCTGCTTCCAGCTCACCAGGGCGATGCGGCGGGTGAGCGCCGGCTTGATGTCGATCCGGTCGAAGGTGCCCAGGGGCTGGCCCTCGCAGGCCATGCCCCGGCTGGTGACCATGTCGGGCAGGAAGGCCACGCCCAGGCCCGCCTCGACCATCTCGCGGACGGTCTCCACGTTGTCGGTGGACACCACGTGGTCCACGCTGACCCCGAGCTTGACCAGGTGGTCCCGCACGATGCTGCCGGTGGGGTTCTCCGGCGTGAGCGAGGCGAAGGGCTGGCCCTGCAGCTCCGCCGGGCGGATCGAGTCGCGGCCGAAGAAGGGGTGCGAGCGGCCGCAGACCAGCGAGACGTTCTCCTCCAGGATCGTCTCCAGATGCAGCCGGCGGTCGGGCTGGGGGTTGGCCACCAGGGCGACGTCCACGCGATTCGACAGCAGGGCGTCCACGATCTCGTAGGAGTTGCGGTACAGGACGGTCGGCCGCGCCGAAGGGTACTTGCTGCGCAGCGCCTGCAGCACCGGGGGCAGGAAGTAGATCCCGACGCTGTTGACCGTGCCGATGCGCACCTCTCCCGCGACGCCGTCGGACAGGCGCTCCAGGGCCTGGTGGGCCTGGTGCACGGTCTCCTCGATCTTGAGGGCGTGTTCGTAGAGCACCCGGCCGGCCTCGGTGGGGCTGATGCCCCGCGACAGGCGGTAGAACAGGGGGGTGCCCAGATCCGCTTCCAGCAGCTTGATCTGATAGGAGATGGCCGGCTGGGTCATGTGCAGGCGGGTGGTGGAGCGGTTGAAGCCGCCCTCCTCGATGACCGCCATGAAGCAGCGGAGCTGTCGGAGTTCCAAGTGGAGACCTGCCGGAGCTGGAGTCGAACGGCCCGAGGGACCGGGGATTGCCGGGTGGGGATAAAGAGAACCTATCCATTCGCCGACACGTATTTCCGAGCGATTTATGACCAATTATCGAATCCTTTTATCGCAAGTCAAGACAATTCATATAGGCCCGCGCTCCCCCGCCGAACCGCCGGCCCGCGTCGCCCGGCAGGCACAGCTTCGACTTCCGGCAACTCCCGTCCATACAGGCGGTCGCATCGATTCGCGCGCGGGGGCGGCATGCGGGTGCATTAATATCCCTTTTTCATCCGGCTTATGCAGGCGCCATTTGGCGGCGATTACCTGGTGATCAACCCTCTTTATCAGTGTCATTGAAACTCACAGTTTGACGGATCGACGTTCGGAAGGCTCTGTAGTGTCAAGTAGTGGGCACCGAGCGCCCCCTCGGGGACGTCACCCGGATGCCCGACCCAAGATTGCTGTCCCCGCGGACGGCCGCCGTCGCATCGGCGTCGTTCGCGTGGACTCCCTCGGTGCCTGCCTTCAGGCGTGGAAAGGGGAAGCTATGGCGGAGAAGTTGCGGGAAACGCCCTTGCTCGATGAGCTGGAGAAGGGTCCGTGGCCGAGCTTCGTGACTGAGATCAAGAAGAGCGCCGTCAAGAATTCCATGGCCAACGACGAGCTGGGAATTCTCGAGCGTTCTTACAAGGACAGGATCGGTCACTGGAAGCACGGCGGCCTGGTGGGTGTCATGGGGTACGGCGGCGGCGTCATCGGACGCTACAGCGATCTGCCCGATGAGTTCCCCGAGAGTGCCGAGTTCCACACGATTCGAGTCAACCAGCCGGCCGGCTGGTTCTACACGTCCGACGTCATGCGCAAGCTCTGTGACGTCTGGGAGAAGCACGGCTCGGGCCTGACCAACATGCACGGCTCGACCGGCGACATCATCTTCCTCGGCGCCAAGACCGAGGCCCTCGAACCCATCTTCGCGGAACTGACCGAGATGGGCTTCGACCTCGGCGGCTCCGGCTCCGACATGCGGACGCCGAGCTGCTGCTGCGGCCAGTCGCGCTGCGAGTGGGCCTGCTACGACACCATGGGCTTCACCTACGCCCTGACGCAGCACTTCCAGGACGAGCTGCATCGTCCGGCCTTCCCGTACAAGTACAAGCTCAAGATGGCCGGATGTCCCAACGACTGCGTCGCCTCGATCGCCCGGTCCGACTGCGCGATCATCGGCACGTGGGCGGACGACATCAAGGTCGACAAGGACGCCCTCGCCGAGTACGCGAAGACGGTCGACATCCAGGCCGACGTCGTGGACCGCTGCCCCACCGGCTGCATCAGCTGGAACGGCAACGCCTTCGGCATCGACGACAAGAACTGCGTCAAGTGCATGCACTGCATCAACGTGATGCCCAAGGCCCTCTCCCCCGGCGACGAGCGCGGCGCGACGATCCTGATCGGCGCCAAGGCTCCCATCATCGGCGGCGCCCTGCTGTCTTCGGTGCTGGTGCCCTTCGTCGAGATGAACGAGGAGAGCTACGAGGACATCTACGAGCTCACCGAGGAGATCTGGGACGTCTGGGGCGAGCACGGCATGAACCGTGAGCGCGTCGGCGAGTTCATCCAGCGCATCGGCCTGGGCAACTTCCTCGAGCAGATCGGCCTCGACCCCGAGCCCGAGATGATCATGCACCCGCGTACGAATCCGTACATCTTCTTCGAACTCGACGAGGAGGAGGACTAGTCATGGCAGAGAAGGCCAAGCGGACGACCGACATCGGCCCTCCGCATCATGATCAGATGCTGCCCCCCGTCATCAAGAAGAACTACGGGCAGTGGAAGTACCACGAGACCCCCAAGCCCGGCGTGCTGGTGCACACGGCCGAGTCCGGCGACAAGCTGTACTCGGTGCGCGCCGCGTCGGCCCGTCTGCTGAGCATCGAGACGCTCCGCCTCTTCGCGGACGTCGCCGACGAGTTCTGCGACGGCCACTTCCGCTTCACGAGCCGCAACAACGTCGAGTTCCTGACCGACAAGGAAGCGAACGTGGAGCCGCTGATCGCGAAGCTGGCCGCCGAGGGCTTCCCCGTGGGCGGCACCGGCGCCTCGATCACCAACATCGTCCACACCCAGGGCTGGGTGCACTGCCATTCCGCCGCGTCTGACGCCTCGGGCGTCTGCAAGGCGGTCATGGACGAGCTGTTCGACTACTTCACGGGCGACAAGAAGGTGCCGGCCAAGCTGCGCATCGCCTTCGCCTGCTGCTTGAACATGTGCGGCGCCGTGCACTGCTCGGACATCGCCATCCTGGGCGTGCATCGTCGCGCTCCGGACATCAAGCACGAGGACCTGAACGGCATGTGCGAGATCCCCTCCACCGTGTCGGCGTGCCCCACGGGCGCGATCCGTCCGGCGACCGTAGACGGCCACGAGTCGGTCGAGGTGATCGAGGAGCAGTGCATGTTCTGCGCGAACTGCTACACGGTGTGTCCCGCCATGACCCTGAACGATCCCGTCAACGACGGTCTGTCGATCTGGGTCGGCGGCAAGGTGAGCAACGCCCGCAGCGAGCCCATGTTCTCGAAGCTGGCGATCCCGTTCCTGCCCAACAACCCGCCGCGCTGGCCGGAGACGGTCGAAGCGGTGAAGAACCTGGTGGAGGTCTACGCGGCCAACGCTCGCAACTACGAGCGCATGGGCGAGTGGATCGAGCGCATCGGCTGGCCCCAGTTCTTCAAGCTGACGGGCATCGAGTTCACCAAGTACCACATCGACGACTTCAAGCACGCCGGTGAGACCTTCAAGCGGACCACCCAGCTCCGGCACGGGTAGTCAGAAAAGGACGTGAGTCACATGGCGACAGTGGAAGAAGTGGTCGAGGCCATGTATGCGATGGTCAAGGAGTACCACGGCAAGAAGAGTCTGAAAGCCCTGGATCTCACGAAGGCCATGATCGAGAAGTACGGGGACGACGCTTGCGACAAGAAGTTGTGCAAGAAGGCGATCCGCGAACTGGTCGATTCGGGCATGTGCACCTATTCCTACGTGGGCGGCAGCTACATCGTGCTGCCCCCCGAGGAGTAGACGCGACGACAGAGGGCGGTCACCGACGCGGCGACGCGCCGGCGACCGCCCTCGCCACGTTCCGCCGGCCCCGGCGGACGAGTTGAAGGGGATCGGTTCATCCGATCGTACGCGGGAGTGACGGAGTGGTCCGGGCCGAACTGCCGAGACTGGTACTCGCAGGACTTGCCGGCGACAGCGGCAAGAGCCTGGTCTCGCTGGGCCTGATCCGGGCGCTGCGGCGCCGCGGCCTGTCCGTCGCCCCCTTCAAGAAGGGCCCCGACTTCATCGACGCCGCCTGGCTCGGCGCCGCGGCCGGAGCCCCCTGCCGGAACCTCGACACGTTCATGATGAGTCCCGACGCCCTGCTCCCCTCCCTCGCCGAGGGCGGACGCGCCGCGTCCGTCGCCGTCGTGGAAGGCAACCGCGGGTTGTTCGACGGACTGGACGCGTCGGGATCCCATTCCACCGCGCAGCTCGCCAAGCTGATCGGCGCGCCCGCGGTCCTGATCGTGGACGTCACGAAATCGACGCGCACCGTGGCCGCCCAGGTGCTGGGCTGCCGGCTGCTCGACCCCGAGCTGAACCTGGCGGGCGTCATCCTGAACCGCGTGGGCACGCGCCGGCAGGAGGCGGTGATCCGCGAGGCCGTCGAGACCGACGCGGAGCTGCCGGTCCTGGGCGCCGTGCCGCGCCTGGCCGACCAGCACCTGCCCAGCCGGCATCTGGGCCTGGTGACGGCCCTGGAGCATCCGGAGACCGCGGCCGTGCTGGAGCGCGTCGCCGACGTCGTCTCCGAGCACGTCGACGTGGACGCCCTGCTCGCGCTGGCCGCGGGCGCGGCGCCGCTGGACGAGGCCCCGACGACGACGACCGAGGCGCCGAAACGTGCGCGCATCGGCGTCCTGCGCGATCGCGCCTTCACGTTCTACTATCCGGAGAACCTGGAGGCGCTCGAGCGCGCCGGCGCGGAACTGGTGGAGATCTCGCCCCTGGGCGACGAGGCGCTGCCCGGGGTGGACGCCCTCTACGCCGGCGGCGGCTTCCCCGAGATCTACGCGGCCGAGCTGGCCGCCAACCGGTCGCTGCGCGCGGACATCGCGCGCCGGCTGGACGAGGGCATGCCCGCGTGGGCCGAGTGCGGCGGACTGATGTACCTGTCGAAGGCCCTGATCGCGGACGGCGTCGAGCACGAGATGGTCGGCGCCCTGCCGGTCCGCGTCGAGCAGACGCCGCGGCCCCAGGGCCACGGCTACGTGAGGGCCCGCTCGGACCGGGCCAACCCGGTCCTGCCCGAGGGCACCGAACTCCGCGGCCACGAGTTCCACTACTCGCGCCTGCGCGACAACGGCGACCGCGTGCCGACGGTGCTGAGCCTCGAGCGCGGCGTGGGCGTGGGCGGCGGACGGGACGGGCTGCAGGTCGGCCGCACCGTGGCCGCGTACACCCATCTGCACGCGCTGGGCACGCCGGGCTGGGCGCCCGGCCTGGTCGACGCCGCCGTCGGGAGGGCGTCGTGAACCTGAACGAGCACGTGCGCGGCCTGGTGTCCGACGACAAGCTCGACGAGCTCGACATCCTGCTGCCGGTGGAGCCCCGGGCGATCCGGCACCTGGTGTCCATGACCTACCATCCGGACGAGGGGATCCGCGCGCGCGCCTGCCGCGGCGTGGCCCTGGCGGCGCGGCACCACCCGAAGAAGGTGGAGCAGGTCGTGCGCCGGCTGGTGTGGGCGATGAACGACGAATCCGGCACCAACGCCCTGACGGCGCCGGACGTGGTCCTCGCGATCGCGCAGGAGCGCCCCGAGGTGCTGCTGCCCTTCGTGTCGGACCTGACGAGGCTGTCCCTGGATCAGGGTCTCGCGACCCGGCTCAGGCAGGCCCTGGAGATCGTGAAATCGTCGCGGCCCGGCGAGGTGGGCGACGAGATCCAGGATTCGCTCAACGCACGCTTCCGGCCGGACAAGGGCGGCAAGCGGAAAAGAGGACGGGACTATGGCTGCGGCTGCGGCAAGAAATAAGAACACGGTGAACCAGGTGAACGAGCTGCGGGCCGCGGTGGCCGCGGAGCCCGATTCGCCGCGGGCGCACATGCGTCTCGGCACCGCCCTGGTGCTCAACGGCGCCGCCGGCGAGGCCGAGAAGGTCCTGCGCCGGGCGGTGGAGCTGGATCCCGAGTTCGACGAGGCCTGGGTCAACCTGGCCGGCATCATGCTCGGCCGCTGGGATTTCGAGGGCTGCCTGGAGATCAACCGCCAGGTCGTGGCGCGCACGCCCGACCTGCTCCAGGCCCACTACAACATCGGCCTCTGTCATCTCTACCTGCATCAGGCGGAGGAGATGGTGGCGAGCTTCCGCAGGGTCCTGGAAATCGATCCCAGGCATGCGGGAGGGCACTATCACGTCGCGGTGGGCTTGCTGGAGCTCGGCGACGTGAAGGAGGCCCGCGCGTCGCTCGACCGGGCGGCGGCGTTGGGCCACTCTCCGGCGCCGGAGTTCCTGAAGGCGCTGGAGAAGAAGGAAACCGGGCCCGAGCCCGGTCAGAACAACGAGACGAAGAGTTGAGCAACCTTTCACCTTGATGAGGAGGACGAACATGGCGGAATTCAAGGCTGGCGACCAGGTCCTGGAAATCGACGAGGACGGGTTCATCCAGAATCCCGACGAGTGGAACGACATCGTGGCCGGGGCGCTCGGCAAGACCGAGGGCGTCGACGATCTCACCGAGGACCACTGGAAGGTCGTCAACTTCCTGCGCGAGTACTACCTGGAGTTCGGTGTCGCTCCCATGATCCGCAAGCTCTGCAAGTCCACGGGCTTCAAGCTCAGTGAGATCTACGACCTGTTCCCCTCGGGACCGGCCAAGGGCGCCTGCAAGATCGCCGGCCTGCCCAAGCCCACGGGCTGCGTCTAGTCCCGACTGCGGCGGGGGGAGCCCATGCTCCCCCACCCGCGCAATCGATGATCCCGCGACGGGAGTCCCCATGCTCGAGGACCTGCTGCGCAAGCGGAAAGAGACGATCGGACGGCGGTGGCTGGAGCTGATCCTCGCCACCTACCATTCCGACGCCCAACCCTTCCTCACGCTGCAGGACGACCGTTTCGCCAATCCGGTGGGCCAGACCCTGGCGCACGCGACCCGCGCCCTCCTGGACGAGTTCCTGGAAGACGGGGATCCCGTGCGCCTCTGCACCCGGCTGGAGGAGATCATCAAGATCAGGTCCGTGCAGGAGTTCACGCCCGCCAAGGCGGTCTCCTTCGTCTACCACCTCAAGGATGCGATCCGCGAGGCGGCCGACGACGCCCTCGACGATCCCGCCGCCTGGCGGGAGCTGCAGGCGATCGAGACCCGCGTGGACCAGCTGGCCCTGTTCGCGTTCGACGTGTACGTGACGTGCCGGGAGAAGGTCTTCTCCCTCCGGCTGAACGAGATCCGCAAGGGATACGTGAAGCCGGCCTGAGCGCCCGCGGCCGACGCCGCGTCGCGCACAGGTGGCCCTGCCAAACCGAATCGGGAGGCGGAGCGCGTCCGGAGCGACTCCGCGCGAGGTGGCGATCCATGACCATTCTAGCAGCTCTCGTTGCCGTCGCCGTCCTGATCCTCCTGCCGCTGCTGGGAGCCCGGCAGCCCGGCCTGGTGTCGATCTTCGGGACGGTCGTGCCGTATGTCGCCATCGCCCTTTTCCTGGGCGGCTTCATCTACAAGGTGGTGAAGTGGGCGAGAATACCGGTGCCCTTCCGCATCCCAACCACGTGCGGGCAGCAGAAGACGCTTCCCTGGATCGAGTCGAGCCGGTTCGACAACCCGCACAACACCTTCGGCGTGATCGTGAGGATGGCCCTGGAGGTCCTCTTCTTCCGTTCGCTGTTCCGCAACACGCGGGCGGAGGTCAAGCCGGGCGGGAACGTCGTCTACGGGCCGAGCAAGTGGCTGTGGGCGACGGCCATCGCCTTCCACTACTCGTTCCTGATCATCTTCCTGCGGCACCTGCGCTTCTTCACGGAGCCCGTGCCCGGGTTCGTCAAGGCGCTGCAGAACCTGGACGGGTTCTTCGAGATCGGCGTGCCGGTCATGTACCTGACCAGCGTGCTGCTGGTGGCCGCGGTGGGCTTCCTGTTCCTGCGCCGCGTCGTCGTGCCGCAGCTGCGCTACATCTCGCTGGCCAACGACTTCTTCCCGCTGTTCCTGATCCTGGGCATCGCCGTCACGGGCATCCTGATGCGGCACTTCGCGAAGACGGACGTCGAGGGCGTCAAGGCCCTGGCCATGGGGCTGCTGAGCCTCAAGCCGGTGGTGCCCGCGACCGTCGACCCGCTGTTCTTCGCCCACTTCTTCCTGGTCTGCGTGCTCTTCGCGGTCTTCCCCTACAGCAAGCTGATGCACATGGCGGGGATCTTCATGAGCCCGACGCGGAACCTGTCCAACAACACCCGCATGGAGCGGCACGTGAACCCCTGGAATCCCCCGGTGAAAGTCCGGACCTACGAGGAATACGAGGACGACTTCCGCGATCGCATGAAGTCGGCCGACATCCCCGTGGAGAAGGAGTAGCGCATGGCTGACTTCAAGTTCGACCAGATCGAGTTCTACCAGCGCGACGACCTGGAGAAGCCGGACTTCGCCCCGCCCAAGACGGGGTGGATGGACACGCCGACGGACTTCCGTCCGGGCAGCTGGATCTACCCGACCAAGCCCAAGCACCTCGAGTTCCTGGGCATGCCCAACCCGCGCGAATGGTCGCCGGCGGACGAGGACTGGAAGCTGCCCGAGAACTGGCAGCAGATCATCCACGAGGGCTTCAAGGAGCGGCTCGGCAAGTTCCGCTCCTTCCAGATCTTCATGGACTGCTGCGTGCGCTGCGGCGCCTGCGCCGACAAGTGCCACTTCTACATCGGCGGCGGCGATCCCAAGAACATGCCGGTGCTGCGGGCCGAGCTGCTGCGCTCGATCTACCGCAACGACTTCACGCTGGCCGGGAAGATCCTCGGCAAGATGGTCGGCGGCCGCAAGCTGACCATCGACGTGATCAAGGAGTGGTTCTACTACTTCTACCAGTGCACCGAGTGCCGTCGCTGCTCCGTGTTCTGCCCCTACGGCATCGACACGGCCGAGATCACCATGATGGCGCGCGAGCTGCTGCACCTGCTGGGCCTCGGCGTCAACTGGGTCATGGAGCCGGTGGCCAACTGCCACCGCACGGGCAACCACCTGGGCATCCAGCCCCACGGCCTCAAGGACACCCTCGAGTTCTTCTGCGAGGACATCGAGGACGTGACCGGCATCCACATCGACCCGCCCATCAACAAGAAGGGGGCGGAGATCCTCTTCGTGACCCCCTCGGGCGACTTCCTGGCCGAGCCCGGCACCTTCACGTGCATGGGCTACATGATGCTCTTCCACGAGCTGGGGCTCGACTACACGTGGAGCACCTACGCCTCGGAGGGCGGCAACTTCGGCCTGTTCACCTCCAACGAGGTGATGAAGAAGCTCAACGCCAAGATCTACGCCGAGGCCAAGCGCCTCGGGGTGAAGTGGATCATCGGCGGCGAGTGCGGTCACATGTGGCGGGTGCTGAACCAGTACATGGACACCATGAACGGTCCCGCGGACTTCCTCGAGGTGCCGAAGTCGCCGATCACCGGCACGGTCTTCGAGAACGCCCGCTCGACCAAGATGGTGCACATCACCGAGTTCACGGCCGACCTCATCAAGCACGGCAAGCTCAAGTTCGACAAGAGCCGCAACGCCGATCTCAAGGTGACCTTCCACGACTCCTGCAACCCGGCCCGCGCCATGGGCCTGTTCGAGGAACCGCGGTACGTCATCAGGAACGTGGTCGACGAGTTCCACGAGATGCCCGAGAACACCATCCGCGAGCAGACCTTCTGCTGCGGCGGCGGCGCGGGACTCGGCACCGACGAGAACATGGAGATGCGCCTGCGCGGCGGCCTGCCCCGCGGCAACGCGGTGCGGCACGTGCGGGACAAGCACGACGTGAACCGTCTGGCCTGCGTCTGCGCCATCGACCGCGCCACGCTGGAGACCGTCTGCGACTACTGGGCGCCCGGCGTCAAGGTCACCGGCGTCCACGAAATGGTCGCCAACGCCATGATCATGAAGGGCGAGAAGAAACGGGAGATGAACCTGCGCCTCGAACCGCTCCCCGGCGTCGGGGACGACGACGAGACCGGAAAGGAGGAGACCGATGACTAGCAAGGACATCGGCATGGCCCTGCTCGGCCTGATCGTCTTCCTCGCGCTGGTCGGCTTCCCGATCTGGTACTCGGCGAGCCAGGGCCAGACCGGGTACCGGCCCGAGCTGGTGCTGCCCGAGGGCGAGACTGTCTGCGTCGAGGACGTGGAATTCATGCGCACCTGGCACATGGACCTGCTCAACGACTGGCGCGACGACGTCGTGCGCAAGGGCATCCGGACCTACACGTCCGAGGCCCACCATACCGAGCACGAGATGAGCCTGCAGAACACCTGCATGACCTGTCACCACAACAAGGACACCTTCTGCGACCGGTGTCACAACTACGTCGGCGTCGCGCCCAAGTGCTGGGAATGCCATGTCGAACCGGGAGGAGGCGCCACTCATGGCCAAGACTAGGCGCAGCTTTCTCAAGCTGACGGGAACGTCCCTGGTGGGCCTCGGCCTGGCCGGACCGGCCGCGGCGAGCACCGTCCACCGGGCCGAGCCCGACCCCGACGCGGGACCGCGCTGGGCGATGGTGATCGACACGCGCAAGTGCGAGGAGGGCGACCTCTACGCGCGCTGCCGGGAGGCCTGCCACGAGGCGCACAACGTGCCCGACATCCCGGAGAAGAACCACGAGATCAAGTGGATCTGGAAAGAGCACTACGCCAACGCCTTCCCCGACCAGGTCCACCCCTGGACCGAACCGTCGGTGATGGACCGCGACGTGCTCGTCCTCTGCAACCACTGCGACCGTCCGCCCTGCGTGCGGGTCTGCCCGACCCAGGCCACGTATAGGGCGGAAAACGGCATCGTGACCATGGACATGCACCGCTGCATCGGCTGCCGCTACTGCGTGGCGGCCTGCCCCTACGGCTCGCGCAGCTTCAACTGGAAGGACCCGCGCCCCCACATCGACGGGATCCGCGAAGACTACCCCACGCGCTGCAAGGGCGTCGTGGAGAAGTGCAACTTCTGCAGCGAGCGCGTGGCCAAGGGGAAGCGTCCGGCCTGCGTGGAGGCCTGCGCCGCCGCCGGCCACGAGGACGCGATCATGTTCGGTGACCTGAACGATCCCGAATCCGATGTGTCGAAGGCGCTGCGGGAGCACAACACGATCCGCCGCAAGCCGGGACTGGGCACCGCGCCCCACATCTTCTACATCGTCTAAGGAGCGTGAGGACGCATGCTGGAAAAAGCGCTTAGCGGAGGTCGGAGGTACTGGACCTGGGTCGGGTTCCTGCTCGTGGTGATCGCGGCCGGTGTCCTGGCGTACGTGCGCCAGCTGAACGACGGTCTGCAGATCACCGGCCTGAGCCGGGACGTGCCCTGGGGCCTCTACATCTCCCAGTTCACCTTCATGGTCGGCGTCGCCGCCTCGGCGGTGATGGTCGTCCTGCCCTATTACCTGCACAGCTACAAGCCGTTCGGCAAGATGGTCATCATGGGCGAGTGCCTGGCCATCTCCGCGGTGATCATGTGCATGCTGTTCATCTTCGTCGACATGGGTCAGCCGACCCGCGTGATCAACGTGATCCGCTTCCCGACGCTCAACTCGCTGATGTTCTGGGACATGCTCTCGCTGATGGGCTACCTGGTCCTGAACGTGGTGATCAGCCTGGTGGTGTTCGGGGCGGAGCGCAAGGAGATCGCGCCGCCGAAGTGGATCAAGCCCGTGATCATCCTGTCGATCCCCTGGGCGGTCAGCATCCACACGGTGACGGCCTTCCTGTACTCGGGTCTCGAGGCGCGGTCCTTCTGGCTGACGGCCATCCTGGTGCCGCGGTTCCTGGCCTCGGCCTTCGCGTCGGGTCCGAGCCTGCTGATCATCCTGTCGCTGCTGATGCGGAAGTTCACCAAGTTCGACGCGGGCGACGAGGCGATCCGCAAGCTGTCGGTCATCGTCACCTACGCCCTGCTGGTCAACATCTTCTTCGTGGCGGTGGAGCTGTTCACCGGGGTGTACTCGGACATCCCCCATCACCTGCACCACTTCCAGTACCTGTTCCTGGGCCTCGACGGCCACGCGGCGCTCAAGCCGTGGATGTGGCTGTCGCTGATCCTGTCGTTCGTCTCGGCGGTGCTGATGCTGCAGCCGAAGGTGCGCTACAACCTGGGCGTGCTGCCCTTCATCTGCGCGGCGATCATCGTGGCCGTGTGGATCGAGAAGGGGCTGGGCCTGGTCGTGGCCGGCTTCATCCCCAACACGCTGGGCTCGATCACCGAGTACTTCGCGACGCTGCCGGAGACGCTGGTCACCGCCGGCGTGTACGGGATCGGGTTCCTGATCCTGACGGGGCTCTACAAGATCACCATCACCGTGCGCGAGAAGGGCGGACTGCTCTAGCTTTCGCGGTACGGCGCGCAGGGACCTTTCGGCTCGCCGGAAGGTCCCTGTTCCTCTTCATGGAGGCGGACAAGTGACGGACGACGAACGCAAGATCGTGGTGGTGGGCGCCTCGGCCGCCGGCCTGCGCTGCGCGAGCCGGCTGGCCCGGCTGCGGCCCGGCTGGTCGATCCGGGTCGTGGAGGCCCGCGAGACCTTCTCCTACGGGGCCTGCGGGCTCCCCTACGTGCTGTCCGGCGACATCCCCGACGTGGAGATCCTGCGCCGCACCGCCGACGAGGCCCTGCGCGACGAGACCTTCTTCGCCCGGGTCAAGGGCGTCGAGGTGCTGGCGGGACGCGAGGCCGTGGACGTCGATCCCGCCGCCCGCACCCTGACCGTGCGCGACGGCGACGGCGGCGGGGAGGTCCTGGACTGGGACGAGCTGGTGCTGGCCACCGGCGCGCGTCCCCGCCACCTCCCGGGACAGCCGGACCACCCGCGCGTGACGTCGTTCCACACGCCCGACGACCTGAAGCCCCTGCACGAGGGGCTCAAGACGGGCCGCATCGGCCGCGTGGCGATCGTCGGCGCGGGCCTGGTGGGCTGCGAGCTGGCCGAGGCCTTCACCGCCCTGTGGGGCGCGGAGGTGGTGCTGGTGGAGGCCGCGGCAACCCCCCTGCCCGAACTGCTCGATCCCGAGGTCGGCGCCCTGGTCGCCAAGGCCCTGGCCGACGAGGACGTGGAGCTGCGCCTGGGCGCGCCGGTCGAGTCGATCGCGGCCGACGACGACGGCGTGACCGTGGAGATCGCCGGCGGCGAGCCCGTCGCGGGCGACGTCTGCGTGGTGGCGATCGGCGTGGAGCCGGTGACCGACCTGGCCGTCGCCGCGGGCGCCCGGCTGGGCCCCACCGGAGCGGTGGCCGTGGACGAACGCCTGGCCACCACGGTCCCCCACGTGTGGGCCGCGGGCGACGCCGTCGAGGTGCGCCGCGCCGTCGACGACGAACCCGCCCACATGCCCCTGGGCTCGCTGGCCAACCGCATGGGCCGGACCCTGGCCGACGTCCTGGCCGGCCGCGCGGCCGCCTTCCCGCCCGTCTGCGGCGCCACGGCGGTGAAGGTCTTCGACCTGAACGTGGCGGCCGTCGGGCCG
>CAZSNA010000049.1:0-5445 GCA_964607825.1 uncultured Fibrobacteraceae bacterium
TCACCGTTATCGGCCGCCGACGGGAGAATCTTGAGTCTGATCTGTGGCGAACGGGACCGGATCGGTTATCCTGGGATCCGCAATCCGGAGTCGGCGACCGCCCTCAACACGGGATCGAAGAGGATATGAGCCACCGCATCACCAAGGCCTTCACCTTCGACGCGGCCCACTGGCTGCCCAACGTGCCGGAAGGGCACAAGTGCGGACGCCTGCACGGACATACCTACTCCGTGATCATCGGCGTGGAGGGCCCCGTGGGGGCGGATACGGGCTGGATCGTGGATTTCGGCGACATCAAGTCGGCCTTCAAGCCGTTGCTGGACGTCATGGACCACCACTGCCTCAACGAGCTGGAGGGCCTGGAGAATCCCACGGCCGAGAACATGGCCAGCTGGATCTACGAGCGGCTGAAGCCGTCGCTGCCCGCGCTGGCGGACATCACGGTCAAGGAGACGCCCAACACCTCGACGGTCTATCGGCCCTGATCCGGACCTATGGATTCCCGGCAAGCCAGCTCCGCGCCCTCTGATCGCCCGGATTAACCCGCAGCACTTCCCGGTACGCCCGCCGCGCCAGATCGGTGCGGCCGGTCCGCTGGTAGATGTCGGCGAGATTGCCCCAGGCCTGCCAGTAGCCCGGATCGCGCTGGAGCACGCCCTGGAACGCCGCCTCCGCTTCCTCGTACCGCTCCATGGACATCAGGCAGAGCCCCGCCCCGAACCCGGCCTGGACGTTGCCGGCGTCGATGCGCTCCAGGTTCCGGAAGCGGCGCAGGGCCGCCCCGGTATCCCCCTGGCGCAGCAGCACCCAGGCCGAGCCGAGCTGGGCCTGCGGGTCCTCGGGCGTGGTGCGCAGGACGATGTCGAACTGCACGGCCGCCTCGTCCACCCGCCCCGTCGCCAGCAGCAGGTCCCCGTAGCGCATCCGCGCCTCGATGTGGTTGGGCGCGGCCTGCACCCAGCGCCCCGCCGCCTGGGTGGCGTCCTCGACACGTCCTTCCGACGTCAACAGGTCCACCAGGGACCGGTGCAGGTTGTCGCGAATCAGGTCGAACTGCAGATTGTGCGTGCGCGACTGGATGGACAGCGCCCGTCGGTAGGCGGCGATGGCCTGCGTCGGCTCGCCGGCCGCGGCCCAGGCGTTGCCCAGGGTGAAGGGGTAGAAGGGGTTCAGCTCGGTCCGGCGCTCGTCGAAGCCGCGCAGGTCGCTCAGCGAGACGGCCAGCAGGACCGCCGCCACCGCCGGGCCCACGAGCCCCAGCCGCCAGCCGCGGCCGCGCACCGTCGCGATCAGGGCCGCCAGGCCCGCACCGGCCGGCATGGCCAGTATGGCCGCCACCGGCAGGCGGAAGCGCGCGTTGACGAAGAAGAGCAGGATCGACAGGGCGTAGGCCGCGACCGTCCCCAGCAGCAGTCGCCGCGCGCCAGGCCCTCCGTCGCGCCGGCTCCAGCCGAGCACCGCCAACGCCAGCAGCAGGGGCCAGCCGGCCAGCACCGGCAATTGCAGCAGCGGCGACCACTCCCGCCAGGGGTAGATGAACTTGTTGTTGGACCTCTCCCCCGCGCCGAGCAGCATGTAGAGCTTGCGGCCGTAGAGCCGCAGCGCCTCGCCGGGGCGCTCGAGCCAGAACGTCAGTCCGCGCTTCAGGTAATGACGGTCGACCTCCGAGGGCTTCAGCGCGCGCCCCTCGGCCCGCTCGGCCTTGGCCACCGCGTCGTCGAAACCGCCCTGCCAGGTGGGCCGCGTGCCGGGCACGATGGCCGTGCGCCCGTCCGACTGGGCGTTGTTGCCGATGTAGAAGTTGACGCCGCCCTGGCTGGCGATCAGCACCGTGTCGCCGCCGCGCACCAGGTTGGAGACGGTCACCGGCAGGATGGGCAGGGCCAGCCCCGCGGCCAGCATCAGCCAGCCGCTCCGTCGCGGCCGCCGCTCGCGCCACAGGAACCAGGCCACCGCCGGCAGCACGATCAGCACGTTGGGCCGCGCGATCGCCGACAGACCCAGGGCCAGTCCGACCAGAGCCAGGGTGCGCGGCCGGATCTCCCCGTCGCCCCTTACCAGCAGCCAGAGCCAGAGCAGGTTCAGGGTGACGGGCACCGTCACCAGCAGGAGTTCGCCCGCGTACCAGATGCTCGTCCACAACAGCGCCAGCAGCAGGCCCGCGCACCAGCCCGCGGCGCGCGACCAGAGGCGGGTCGCGCAGAGGGCCGCCAGGCCGGCGCCCAGGGCCGAGATCAGACCGTGGACGAGCTGCACGGGCAGGCGCGCCGCGTCGAAGACCGCG
This sequence comes from uncultured Fibrobacteraceae bacterium, assembly GCA_964607825.1. Lineage (GTDB taxonomy): Bacteria > Krumholzibacteriota > Krumholzibacteriia > LZORAL124-64-63 > LZORAL124-64-63 > JAHIYU01. The sequence continues at coordinate 2,285 of CAZSNA010000049.1, forward strand.
TACAGCCCCGCCAGCAGGTAGGGATAGAGGGGCGCCCGGAAGAAGGGCTCGGGCCCGGGCCAGGTGCCGTCGAGGATGCCGCGGGCCCAGACGTCGTGGACGCCCGCGTCCATGATGGGGTGGTCGAAGAGGGGATTGACCCGCATGAACCAGATGTGGACCGCGCGCAGGGCGAACGCCACGGCGGTCACGATCAGGAACTGGCGCGCCCCCTCGCTCGGCGCCTTCATCCGCCTTCTCCTTCGTGGGCGGCGTCGACGTGGAGCACCGCATCGGCCGGCAGCCAGCCGTTCCACTCGCCGCCGAGGGTCACCTGGGCCCAGCCGTCGCGGAGGGCCCGGACCTGCAGGGTGAGGCCGTCGTGGACCTCGAAGACCACCGGAAACGAGACGTCCGGCCCGCTGCGCACCTCGACCTCCGCGGCCGTCACCACCGCGGTGTCCTTGATCCGTTCGTCGTACCAGCGCCAGGCGAACAGGAACGAAACCAGCAACAGCCCCGCGCCCGCGGCCAGGCCGAGACGGCGACGGCCGGGCGTCCAGCCGCCACGTAGCCAGGCCCAGGCCACCACGACGGCGGCGAGCCAGACCACGGCGACCACCAACAGGGCCAGCTCGTCCAGGGACAGGGCGCCGAGCAGCGCCCCGATTTGGCGCAGGCCGCCGGGCAGAGGCGTCCCCTCCAGTTCGAGATCGCGGGTGTGCGAGCGCACCCAGGCCAGATTGGCGCGCACGTCGGGATCGCGGGGCGCGAGCCGCTGCGCGCGCAGGTAGTTCAGCACGGCGAGGCCCAGTTCGCCGCGGCGGGCGTGGGCGTTGCCGAGGTCGTAGTACACGTCCGCGTCGTGGGTCGTCGCGGCCGCGGCGGTGAAGCGGGCGACGGCGCGGTCCAGATCGCCGGCGGTGTAGGCTTCCACGCCCTCGGCCATCAGGCGCGAGGGATCGGCGCCCGGACCGGTCTCCTGGGCCGCGGCCCCGCCGCCCAGGGCCAGGCCCGTCGCCAGCGCCAGGGGGGCCAGGACGCGCAGGGCGGACGCCGGCGCCGACCGTACGGCGGCGTCGAGGTCGGAGAGCAGGATCTCCGCATCGCGGGCGGCCTCGGCTCCGGACAGGGACGCGCCTTCGCGACCGTACCGCGACGCCTCGCAGCGGCCGACCAGGTCGGCCAGTCGCCGGCCGGACTCTTCCCGTCCGACGGCGGCGGCGAAGGCGCGCAGGTCGGCGGTGGTCAGACCGGCCGCGGCGCGACCGGTGCGGTCGGCCACGTAGCCCAGCACCGCCTGGACGACCTCGGCGGCCGCCGCCGCATCCCCATCGCCGCGCGCGGCGGACTTCAAGCGCCCGCGGGCGCGGCGCCAGGCCTCGCGCCGCCTCGTACCGATCGGATCACGACGGCGCAGGGCCTCCCGGGTCAGCTGCCAGCGCAACAGGACCAGCAGCAGCGCCGGCGCCAGCAGCGCGCCCCACCAGAGCGGCGTGGCCGCCAGGGTCGCGCGTCGGGTGCGGAGATCGCGGCCGACCGGATGCACGAAACGCAGGTCGTGGGCCAGGCGCTCGATCTCGGCGCGCAGCACCTGCGTGGGGGAATCCCCGGCCACGGGCCGCTCGCCGGGCGTCACCGTCAAGACGCCCAGGTCGCGGCGGACCGACTCGTAGGTCTCGCTCGCGGGATCGAAGTAGACGACCTCGACCGGCGGCAGCGCCAGCACCCCCTCTTCCGTGGGCACCAGCACCCGTTCCTGGCTCAGGCGGCTGAAGAGGCGGCCGTGATCCGTCTTGGTGTCCAGCCCCCCGCCCGCCTCGTGGCTGCGGCAGGACGCCGGCGGCGTCCACGCCAGATCCGACACGCTCTTGAGGGAGCCGTCGGCGCCCAGGGCGATCGACAGGGTGACGGGCTCGCCCCGCGGCACGGTGTCCGGAGCGGCCTCCGCGCTCAGATCGACCCGGCGCGAGACCACGCCCGAGAAACCCGCCGGCTGCGGCTCGGGCAGCGCCGCGACCACGATGCGGATCGCCCGGGTCGAGAGCTGCTGCGGCGCCTGGCGCGCGCGGCGACGGCGGGAGGAGAAGAAGTCGGCGAAGGGATCCACCGGCAGGGTCACCCGCGCGGGTTCGATGGTCAGGACGCCTGGCCGCGTGGGAAAGAGCGCGTAGCGGATCTCGGAGATCTCGTAGCGCTGGCCGGCGATGATCTCCTGGAAGTTGCGGCGGGGCAGGTCCTCGCGCCAGAAGCCCTCGGTGCGCGGCGGCGCGTACTCGGGCCGATCCAATCCGCGGGCGAAGGGATTGGCGTGGTAGCGGAACGTCAGGACGATCTGCTCGCCCACGTAGGCCGTCGCGCGATCCGCCGAGAGGGTGACGAAGTGGTCGTCGCCGGGCCCGGGGCCTTCGGAGTCGGACGCCGTCGTCGATCCGTCGCGCTCCGGACCGGGCGCGGGCGCCGTGGTCGCCGCGGAGACCCGGATCACCACGGGGTCGCTGCGCACGACGCGGCCGTCGAGCTCGACCTCCAGGGCCGGCACGGTCACGTCCCTGTCGGCGACGATCCGCAGGTAGTAGGTCCGGGTCAGCGAGGTGGAGACCGCGCCGTTGACGATCTGCACGCCTTCGCTGCTGCCGCCGCTGCGGATCTCGACGCCGGGGATCGCCGGCAGCTCGGGCGCGGGCAGATCTCGGCCCTCCCCCGACACCGTGACGGTCAGCACCACCTGATCGCCCGGTGCGGCGATCCGGGGATCGACGCGGACATCCAGCTCCGCGGCGCCGGCCGCCCCCGCGGACAGCCCCGCCGTGCAGGCGACCATGAAGACCATGGCGAGCCGAAGCGAACGTCCACCTCGTCGTCTCATCCTACCACCGCTTCCCGCTGCTGGTCGGCGCGCCCTTCAGGCGCTTCTGGAGGGAGCGCCGCAACTCCTCCTCGTCCCGGTCGAGGGCCTTGAGGATGGACAGGGCCCGCTCCTTGGAGATCTCCTCCTCCGAGCGCGGCTGGGGCTGCTCCTCCTGGGCCTGCTCTTCCTGGGGCTGGTCCTGCTGTTCCTGATCTTGCTGCGCCTCGTCCTGCTGTTCCTGATCTTGCTGCGCCTCGTCCTGCTGTTCCTGGTCCTGCTGTTCCTGGCCCTGCTCTTCCTCGCCCTGCCGATCCTGGTTCTGCTGGTCCTG
>CAZSNA010000049.1:5545-25785 GCA_964607825.1 uncultured Fibrobacteraceae bacterium
CTGCTGGTCCTGTTGATCCTGGTCCTGCTGGTCCTCGTTCTGCTGGTCCTGCCCGTCCTGCTCCTGCTGCTGCGGAGGCGCCTGTTCCATCATACGCACGGCATACTCCAGGTTGCGCAGCGTGTCGAGGCGGTCGGGTTCGAGCGACAGGGCGCGTCGCAGCTGCTCGATGGCGGCGGCCGGATCGCCGGCGGACAGGGCGTCGGTGCCCGAGTTGTAGAGCGCCTCGGCGTGCAGCTGCGGATCGTCGGTCAGGGCGGGCACGCGGGCGTACTCGCGGGCCGCGTCCTCGTGCCGGCCGAGGCGCGACATGGCCGCCCCCACGGCCAGGGCCAGACGGGGATCGTCCGGCGCCAGGGCGCGGGCCTCGAGGAAGTCGCCCAGGGCGGCCTCGTAGTCGCCGGCCAGGTAGTGGTCGAGACCCCGTTCGGCGGCGGCCGCGCCGTCGGGCCGCAGGACGTTCGCCTGCGCGCCCGGCGCCGCCGCGGCCAGGCACAGCAGCGCGACCAGGGCGGTCCGCAGGGGTGGACGCGCCCGCACCAGCGTCCAGGCCCAGAGACAGGCGAAAGCCAGGCCGAGGGGCCAGACGAAACGTTCCTGATAGCGGCTGACGTGGCGGCCGTCCAGCTCGCGCTCCCCGAGCCCCGCGATGAGCGCCCGCACGGCTTCGACGTCCAGCCCGGCCGCGCCGATGCGGAACACCACGCCCTCGCCGTGCTCGGCCAGCCGCTGCAGCGAGGCCACGTCGAGACGGCTCATGACCACCTGACCCTGCTCGTCCTTCAGATAGCCGGCGCCGGCCGGATCGGCGTCCGGACCGTCGGCCGGGAGGGGGATCAGGCCGCCGGTCTCCTCGCCCACGCCCACCGGAATCACCGACACGCCGCGCTCGCGGCAGAGGGCCGCGGCCTCCTGCCAGCCCCCCTCCAGGTCCTCGCCGTCGGTCACCAGCAGGATGGCCCGGCGGGAGGCCGCGTCGCCCGCGTCGGCGCCGCTCTCGAGCAGGCCGAGGGAGACGGTCAGGGCCGCGCCGAGGGCCGTGCCCTGGGTGGAGATCATGTCCGGATCGGCCATGCGCAGGAAGAGCTGCGCGGTGCCGAGGTCGAGGGTCAGGGGGCACTGGACGAAGGCCTGCCCCGCGAAGAGCACCAGTCCCACCCGGCCGCGGTCGAAGTCCTCGAGCAGGGCGCCCAGCTCGGCGCGGGCGCGGGCCAGACGGCTGGGCACCACGTCCTCGGCGCGCATGGAGTTGGAGATGTCCAGGGCGATCACCACGTCGGTGCCGCGTTGCTGCACCACCACCTCGTTGGCGCCCCACTGGGGTCGGGCCAGGGCCACCACCAGCCAGACCAGGCCGGCCAAGGCGAAGAACCGTCGCCAGGTGCGGGCCGCCGGCGGCAGGTCCTCCACGTGCTCGCCGGCGCGGGATCCCAGCAGCGCGCCCAGGCGACGGCGCGCGACGCCGTCGCCCCGGCGCAGCCAGAGCCACAGGACCGGCGCCAGGGCCAGCAGGTAGAGCCAGTGTCCGGCGGCGAATCGCAAGACGTCTCCTCTCGGGGCGCCGCCCGTCCGGGGCGCCCGTCTTCCTAGGGTACCCGGCGCAGCCAGGCCGCGCCGAGCAGAAGATCCAGGACCAGCAGGGCCAGGGCCGGCACCGCGAACCAGGCCAGACGCTCCTCGTACCAGGTGCTCACGGTCGTGCGGTAGCGGCTGGTCTCGAGCTCGTCGATGGTGGCGAAGATGCGCGCCAGGGCCTCGGCGTCCACGGCGCGGAAGTAGGCGCCGTCGGTGGCCGCGGCGATCTGCTTGAGCAGCGCCTCGTCCAGGGGCATCTCCACCATGCGGGTCCGTTGTCCGAAGACGCCGCGGTCGTCGGGAAAGGGCACCTTGCCCCGCTTGCCCACGCCCACGGTGTAGACCCGGACGCCCAGGGTGCGCGCCAGCTCGGCGGCCGTCTCGGGCTCCAGGGTCGGGATGTTGTTGCTGCCGTCGGTCAGCAGGATGACCGTGCGGCTGGCGGCCTCCGAGTGGCGCAGCCGGTTGACGGCCGTGGCCAGTCCCAGGCCGATGGCGGTGCCGTCCTCGATCAGGCCGATCCGCACCTCGTCCAGGAAGCCGGTGAGGATGGACCGGTCCAGGGTCAGCGGACACTGGGTGAAGGCGCGCGACGCGAAGACGACCAGGCCGATGCGGTCGTGACGGCGCCCCAGCACGAAGTCGTGGATGATGGACTTGGCCACCCCGAGCCGGTTGTCCGGCTGGAAGTCCAGGGCGCGCATGCTGCCGCTGATGTCCAGGGCCACCACGATGTCGATGCCCTCCCCCTCCACCTCGCGCAGATGGTGCACGTCGCGCGGTCGCGCCAGGGCGACGACCAGCAGCAGCAGCACGGCCAGGCGCAGCCAGGGCAGGGCGGCCCGCAGGCGCACGCGCAATCCGGCGTCGGCGCCCGCCATCAGGGCCAGGTGCGGATGGCGCAGGACCGCCGTGTCGGCGCGGCGGCGGCGCAGCAGCACGGCCGCCGCGATCACCGGGATCGCCAGCAGCAGGGCCTCGGGATGGGCCAGCTCAAACACCGCTCGCTCCCTCCCCCGCGGGCGCCGGCACCAGGCCGCGCAGACGGTTCCAGGCCAGGGCGGCCTCGCGCTCGAGCGCGGGCGGCACCGGCGTCCAGCGCGCCTCGATCCTCACCTCGGCGACGGCCGCCACCACCGCGGCCAGCAGGTCGTGGCAGACGGAGGCGGCGGGTTCGCCCGGCGCGAAGCGCAGACGGTCGCAATCGTCGAGCAGGGACGCGAAGCGCTCGCCCAGCTCCGGCGGATGATGGCGGTCGCGCAGGGCGGCGCGGATCTCGTCGGGCGTCATCTCCACGGCGCCCACGTGGTAGCGGTCGGCCAGGAAGCGGCGGCAGACCAGGTCGAGCCGGTGCAGGAAGGCGCGGCCCTCGCCGCGGGACGCCAGCCCCTCGTCGAGCAGGGCGGCCAGATCCACGGCCGCGCGCAACCAGGCGGGCGGGAGCAGCGGATCGTCCTCGCCGGTCTCGGGGGGACCGCGCCGGCGCAGGCGGCGCCAGAGCCACAGCAGCGCCGCCGCGATCAGCAACGCCGCCAGCAGGCGCCCCAGCCGCCAGCCCAGGCCGCGGGGATCGCGCAGCGGATCGGGCTGGTCCGCGGGCCCCAGCCGCCCGACGACGTGCAGCACCTGATGCGTGGGCGGGCCGCCCGACCAGGCCAGGCGGAATGGCCCGGCGCGGGTCAGCCTCAGGCGCAGGGTGAAATCCCCGTCGCCCCGTTCGGCGGCGACGATCTCGGCCCAGTCGGCGTCGACGGTCACCGAATCGACCGGGGTGCTCCCCGCCGCCGCATGGTCGCAGATCACGGTCAATTCCCCGCCGAAGAGCACCGAATCGGGACCGGCCGAGCGCAGGACCGGTTCGGGGACGCCCGGCGGGCCGGCGAGGGTGAGCGTCAGGGTGTCGGGGGGGGCGGACGCCGGGGCGGTCCGGGCCTGGTTCGGCATGACCGGGTTCGGCATGACCTGCGCCGAGGCGACGGCCGCGCCGAACCACAGCGTCAGGCCGACGACGAGTTGCATGCGCGCGGCCCTCACCGCGCCCTCCCCGCCCGGCGCGCGCGGCGCTCGAAGAACCGTCGCAGGGGATCCACGTAGGACTCGGTGACGTCCACGTCGACCACGTCCAGGCGCGAGCGACGGAACAGGTCGTCCAGGCCGGCGTCGTGGGCGTCGGCGTTGCGGCGCAGGGTGTCGCGGACCGCCGGACGCGAGGTGTCCAGCACCTGCGTCTCGCCGCTCTCGGCGTCGACCCAGCGGACCAGGCCCGCGTCGGCCAGGCCGGTCTCGCGCGGATCGCGGACCCGGACGGCCACCAGGTCGTGTCGCCGCGCCACCACCTGCAGGGGCCGCTCGAAGTCCCCGGCCCAGTAATCCGAGACCAGGAACACGGTGGTCTTGCGCTTGAGCACCGAGCCGAGCAATTCCAGGGGGGCGACCAGATCGGTGCCCGTCCCCTCCGCCTCGGCGGCCAGCAGCTCGCGGATGATGCGCAGCACGTGGCCCCGTCCCCGGGCGGGCGGGATGTACAGCTCCACGCGGTCGGAGAAGAGCACCAGCCCCACCTTGTCCCGGTTGGCCGTGGCCGACAGGGCCAGCACGCCGCAGAGCTCGGCCGCCACCTCGTGTCGGGTCTGGGCGCCCGAGCCGAACCGGCCCGAGCGGCTCACGTCCACCGCCAGCATCACGGTCAGTTCGCGCTCCTCGTCGAACTGCTTGACGTGGGGGGTGTCGGCGCGCGCGGTGACGTTCCAGTCGATGGTCCGCACGTCGTCCCCGTCCACGTACTCGCGCACCTCGCGGAACTCCACGCCGCGGCCCTTGAAGACCGAGTGGTACTCGCCGGAGAAGGTCTCGTCCACCAGGCGGCGGGCGCGGATCTCGATGCGCCGCACCGCCTCGATCATGCGGGACGTGACGGCGCCGCGGTCCTCGCGGGCCGCGGTCGTCGCGTCGGGATCGGGTCCTCTAAGGAACTTCCACATGGTCCAGCAGGCGGTCGATGACGTCGTCGCTCGTGAGCTGCTCGGCCTCGGCCTCGTAGGTGACCAGCACGCGATGGCGCAGCACCGCGTGGGCGCAGGACTTGACGTCCTCGGGCACCACGAAGGCGCGGCCGGACATCAGGGCCCGGGCCCGGGCCGTCTGGGTCAGGGCCAGGGTGGCGCGCGGCGAGGCGCCGTAGGCGATCAGATGCGCGGCGTCGAGGCCGCTGGCGGCGGGATCGCGGGTGGCGAAGACCAGGTCCAGCACGTAGTCCTTGATCTTCTCGTCCACGAAGATCCCGTTGACCGCCGCGCGCAGCTCGCGGATGTCCCCGGCGCCCAGGATCGGGTTCACGCGCGGGGGCGTCCGGCCCGCCATGCGCTCCAGGATGACCCGCTCCTCCTCGCGCGTGGGATAGCCCACGTGCAGCTTGAGCAGGAAGCGGTCGACCTGGGCCTCGGGCAGCGGGTAGGTGCCCTCCTGCTCGATGGGGTTCTGGGTGGCCAGGACCAGGAAGGGATCGTCCAGGGCGAAGGTCTCGTCGCCTATGGTGACCTGCCGCTCCTGCATGGCCTCCAGCAGGGCGCTCTGGACCTTGGCCGGCGCGCGGTTGATCTCGTCGGCCAGCACGACGTTGCTGAACACCGGCCCCTTCTTGACCGTGAAGGCCCCGGTCTCGTGACGGTAGATGGTCGTGCCCACGATGTCCGCCGGCAGCAGGTCCGGCGTGAACTGGATGCGCTGGAAACCGGTGTCGAGCACCCCGGCGAGGGTCTGCACGGCCAGGGTCTTGGCCAGGCCGGGCACGCCCTCCAGCAGGATGTGGCCGTTGGTCAACAGCCCCAGCATCAGGCCCTCGAGCATGGGGCGCTGCCCCACCACCACCTTGCCCGCCTCGGCGAGCACTTCCTCCAGTCGTAGCGACACGTCCTCGACGCGGGCGGTATCCAGGCTCTCGGTCACGGGTCCGTTCTCCTCGCTGATGGTGGATCGGGAAGGATGAAACGCGGTTCAACCCGCGGCGGCGGGTGTAGTTCCGGATGCGGTTCCGGGTCGACAGGCCCGCCGCGGCACGTTAGGGTAAGACATGGAATCGCCCTTGCCAAGTGGCGGAAAAGGGCTTTGTATGGTGCGCAACGAGCTCATCGGTCCATTCAGCCCCGGAGCGCGGTCGTGAGACTAACGCAGAACAAGATCGACTTCATCGCCGAGAAGGTCCTGGAAATGGTCGAACGGGCCCCCGAAGTCCACATCCAGACCAACCCGGATCTGGTGTACCGCGTCATCGCCGACACCATCTACGACGACATGCTCGCCGAGGAGGCGATCGACGCCGAGGTGGACGAGCTCCTGAAGACCCACAACACCGAGATCCGGGCCATGGACATGGACTACGGCGCCCTGAGGGCCAAGATGAAGCGTGAACTGTGCAAGCAGAAGGGCTTCATCCTCTGAGCGGGAGAGCGGGATCATGAGGTTGTCAGAGGAACGCATCGCGAAGATCTCGTCGGAGATCGCCAACACCCTGCTCGACGAGGAGCACGTGGACCTGGAGATCGCCGAGGACCGCTTCGCCTTCCTGGTCGAGTGCAGGTTCACCGAACTGCTGCGCATCGAGGACGAGATCGACGAGGAGGCCGCGGCCTGGCTCCATCAGCACAAGCCCTATCTGGAGGACGGCTCCCCCGAGTTCGAGGTGGAGATGGAGAAGGTCAAGAAGGACCTCGCCGACTCCAAGGGCTACGTCCTCTACTGATCGGACGCCCATGCGGGTGACCGTCGTCTCCCCCTACCTGCCCCATCGCCGCGTCGGCCACGGCGGCGGCGTCTCCATCGGCCATATGGTCCGTCACCTCGGCCGTCTCGCGGCGACGACGCTGGTGTCCCTGGAACGACCGGCCGAGGCCGGGCTGGGGCCGCGGACCGCCGCGGACCTGGGCGTCGAGGTCGCGACGCTCCCCTTCCCCGACGCCGGCGCCCGCGGCGCCGCCCGTCTGGGCCTGGTGTTCGACCGGCTCGCGGCGGGCGCGCGCGGATGGCTCGCCGGACACCCCTACTACCTGGCCAAGTACTGGTCGCCCGGCCGCTCCGAGGCGCTCTGCGACGCGGTCGTCGCCACGCGCCCGGACGTGGTGCTGGTCGAGGGCATGCAGATGATCCTCTACCTGCGCGACCTGCACCGCCGCCGCCGGGCCGGCGACCTGGACGCCGCCCTGGTCCTGGGCAGCGACGAGCTCAGTTCCCTGCCCCGGCTCCGCCGACTGGCCGTCGCCCGCAACCCGTTGCGCAAGATGATGTTGCGACACCAGGCCGAATCCTGGCGCCGCATCCAGGTCCAGGGCACCCGCTGGGCCGACGCCACCTTCTGCGTCACCGACCAGGACCGCGACCTCCTGCGGTCCGACGGCGGCCGCGAGGTCCACACCATGCCCCTGGGCATCGACGTGGAGGCCGTGGCGCCGAACTGGGAGCCCGCGACGCCCCCGCGCCTGCTCTTCGTGGGCAGTTTCGCCCACCGTCCCAACCGTGAAGCGGCCAAATTTCTCGTTGACAACGTATGGCCGGAAGTTGCCAAATATCGGCAGGACATGGAAATGGTGCTCGCCGGCCGGGGCTCACGCGCGTTTCTGGACGCGCACCGCGGCGGGGACCGGTCCATCAAAGCCCTGGGCTTCGTCGAGGACTTGACGGATCTGTACCGACGCAGCCGTCTTTTCGTCGCCCCCCTCACCGAGGGTGGCGGCATCAAGATCAAGATCCTCGACGCCATGGCCCGCGGCCTCCCGGTGGCGACCACGCCCCTGGGCGCCGAGGGCATCGTGCGCGCCGACGAGCGCGCCCTGTGGATCGCACGCGACGACGCGGACTTCGCCGCTACCGTGAAGGCCGCGCTGGACGACGAGACCGAGGCGGCCGCACGCGCCGCCCGGGCCCGGACGATCATCGAGGACCGCTTCGGCTGGCCCGCGATCGCCGGACGCATGACGGAATTGTTCCGTACGCTCGAGAGGAGGTGATATCGATCTGACCTGGTTGCACGGCCGCCCGTCGGCCGAGAAGGATCGATGTGACCTGATCTTGTCTCTTCACGGAGGAGTGGACAGATGATTAAGAGAATCGCTTTCCTGACGTTCGCCCTGGCCCTGCTGATCGGCATGGGCGTGACGGCGAACGCCCTGGCCAGCGACACCACAGGAGAGATGTGGTACCGCTGGCAGGGCATGAACAATGCCGACCAGAACAGCGACACCGACGACGCCGAGGCCATGAGCCACATGCGCTCCCGCGTCAGCTTCGGCGGCGACGTCAACGGCAACGCCTCGTACAAGCTGACCGTCGAGAACTACCAGGTCTTCGGCGCGCCCGCCATGGAGGCCAACTCCATCCACCAGGCCACCTTCTCCATGGCCGACTTCCTCTTCGAGGACTTCGACGTGACCATCGGCCGCATGCCCGTGGCCTACGGCCGCGAGCGCGTGGTCGGCGTCGAGGACTGGGACCTGGCCCGCAACATCGTCTTCGAGGGCGTGCACGGCCGCTACGGCTTCGAGGACGGCTGGCTCGACTACTTCAACTTCAAGCTGGTGGAGACCTTCGGCGGCAAGTACCTCACCGGCGACGGCGACACCGACCTGATGGGCCTGTACATGCACTACGACGCGTCCGAGGACTTCTTCTTCGAGCCCTACGCGATCGTGTACACGGCCGAGAACTGGGCCGACCCCGACTACGACAACGACCGCATGTTCGTCTTCGGCGGCCTGTTCGACTACGTCCACCAGGGCATCCACTTCTACGGCGAGATGGTCGTCCAGTCCGGCACCTTCTTCTCGACGGCGCCCGCCAAGGACGTCGCCGAGATGGACCTCTCGGCCTACGCCTACTACGTCGGCCTGTTCTACGACTTCGACAGCCCGGTGCAGCCCTACATCGGCTTCGAGTACAACTACGCCAGCGGCGACGATCCGACCACGGCCGAGGACGAGTGCTTCGGCCCGCTGTTCGGCTCCACCCGCACCTACCTGGGCCTGATGAACTCCGTGGGCTGGACCGACATCGCGGCCCTGCGCTTCGCCGGCGGCTTCATGCCCACCGAGGGCCTGGACGTGTCGGTGGACTTCTACGTGTTCAACATGGCCGAGTCGGTCGGCGGCGAGGACGCCATCGGCAACGAGATCAACGTCGCGCTGGACTACGAGCTGAACGGCGACGTGGACCTCGAGGGCGGCTTCGGCATGTTCTCCGCCGACGAGGCGAGCGCCATGTACATGGATCCCGGCGACTCCACCTACTTCGCCTGGGCCGGCGCGCGGGTCGGCTTCTAGCCCCGACGTCCGGAAACGTTCAAGGGGAGGGCCTCGGCCCTCCCCTTTCGTTTCCCCGGCCACGAATCTCCGCGCTATCCGCCCCGCCGAGCCTCCCGGATGCGCAGCGCCTCCGAGTGCGTCAGGCGCACGCCGCCCCCCAACCGCTCGGCGCCCAGGGCGATCTCGGCCAGCCGCTCCAGCACCTCCATCCGACCGAAGGCCTCCGCCAGGTCGTCGGCCCAGGTCACCGCGCCGTGGCTGGCCAGCAGCAGGGCCCGGCCGCGGTCCAGACGGCCCGCGAGCGACGCGGCCACCTCGTCCGTGCCGGGCGTGGCGTAGGGCGCCAGGGGCACCTCGTCCCCCAGCAGCAGCAAGGCTTCGGGCAGCAGGCTCGGAGGCGGGGTCCGCCGGGCGCAGGCGAAGGCGGTGGCGTTGGGGGGATGGGCGTGGCAGACGGCGCCCGCATCCGGGCGACGACGATAGATCTCGGCGTGGAGACGCCACTCGCTGCTCGGGCGCCGGGGGCCGCTCACCGCGCGGCCGTCCAGGTCGACCGCCACGACGTCCTCCGGCGCCAGCTCGCCCTTGCGGGCGCCGGCGGGGGTGATCAGGAATCGTCCGGCGTCGAGCCGCACCGAGAGGTTGCCCTCCCCGGCCACCACGTAGCGCCCCTCGGCAAGAAGACGCCCGACCCGGACGATCTCGTCCGCGGGTCGGGCGTCGGGATGGCGCGGCATCGTCCTACCAGTCGGACAGGACGTAGATGTGGTTCATGACCCCTTCGAAGAAGGCCAGCTCCTCGCGCAGCTCGTCGGCCTTGGCCTGCACCTGCAGATCGTTCATGTCGGGATTCTCAGCGGCGATCTCGTCGTAGTGGATCTGCCAGATCTCGTCCAGGATGTAGGTGGGGAAGCCGAAGGAGCTGGTCAGGATCAACTCCTGGCCGGGACCGCCCGTGAACTGGGGCGCGTAATCGTCCTCGCGGGTGAAGAACAGGATCTGGGGATCCAGCGAACCGTCCGAGGGGATGTACCAGATGTTCCGCTCGGTGAGCGTGATCGTCGGCACGCGGCGATCCGACACGAAGGCGACGATCGTCCCGTCCGCGGAGAAGCTCGGCTCCTGGTTGCGGACCACGAAGTTGCCGCCCTCCGCCGGCGGAGAGTAGGTCAGCCGCTCGAGATTGTTGTTCAGGTCGACGACGCCGTTGGCCGCGTAACCGGTGCTGTCGAAGTCGATCGTGAAGATCTCCTGGGTGTAGTAGCCGTCGTAGGCGCCCTCGTCCAGATCCAGCGAGGCGCCGAAGACCAGGCGGCTGCCGTCGGGCGACCAGGACGGCCAATCGCAGGTCGAGGCCTCCTCGGTCACGGCGAAGGCGACCTCGGAGAGCTCGCCCGGCTCGGGCACCGCGCACACCCAGATGCTCTGCTGGGTCGCCAGGTGCAGGGAGTCGGCGTCGGCGTGTCCGTAGCGGCTGAAGGCGACCCAGCGGCCGTCGGGCGAGACGCTCGGGTTCAGGTGCTCCCAGTAGAGCCAGTCGAGGAGCAGGTCGTCGTCGGGCTCGCGCAGCACCATCTCGGCGTCGGAGGGGTCGCCGGGGCTGTGGCTGGGCCCCAGGTAGGCGCGGAAGAGACGCGCGCCGCGGGAGGTCTCCATCCAGAACAGCAGCCAGTCGTCGTCCAGCCAGCAGGGCGCGCCCTTCTGCCAATCCTCGTTGGGATGCATGCGCTCCTGGGTGTCGGCGTACTGGAAGAAGTAGTCGTTGAGGTCCACCAGGGCGGCGCCCTCCGAACCCAGCGACGGCTGGGCCCCGAAGCGCTCCTCCAGGGTGATGACCGCGAGCTGGCGGATCAGGGGCGGCACCTCGGGCAGGATTCCCGAGGGCACCAGCGCGGTCCAGTCGAGAGAGAAGGCCACCTTGGTGCCGTCGGGCGACAGATCGGGGGAATGATACTGGAAGCCGCTCGACGAGGTGTCGGCGGTCACCATGTACAGATCGCCGCAGGTATGATTGCCGCACAGGTTCAGGGTTTCCGACTCCTGCGGCCGGACCGTGCAACCGACGACGGCCAGCAGGGCGATCACGATACCCGTCACGACCAGCTGACGATGAACCAGGTGTCTCTTCAAGTCCTTGACCTCCGTTGGGCGCGACGTTCCGTGCGGGCGTCACGCAGGGCGCGGCTCTGCCGCCGCCTGGGCTGACTGGGCCCGAGAAGTGCCTGAGCTCAGTTAAAATAAGGCCACCCGCGCCTCGAAATCAACCGTCAGTTCCCGGGAGCCGAGCGAGGGCGGTTTCGCGGGCCGCGTCAGGGCGTCTCCTCGCGCGACGGATCCAGCTCGAGCAGGCGCTCCCAGGCGCGGTCGGCCTCGGCGTCGCGGCCGAGCCGGCGCAGGAGCAGGACGCGGTTGTTGAGGGCGGATACGTCGTCCGGCGCCAGGGCCAGGGCCCGATCCACCAGGACCAGGGCCTCCGCGTCGCGGTCGGCGTCGATGCAGATCAGGGCGGCCTGGGCCCAGATCGCCGGCTCGCGCGTGCCCAGGGCCGTCTCGCCCGGGGACAGGGCCAGCGCGACGGCGCGTCCCGTCTGCCCGAGCACGCGGTCGGCCTCCAGGACGATGCGCATGTCGCGATCGCTCAGTCCCCCCTCCCACTCCCCCGCGAGCAGGCCGAGGGCGCCGTCGGCGTCGTCGGTGCGCAGGCGGACGAGCGCCAGCAGGGATCGCACCTCCGCGTCGTCGGGCCGCAGGACGAGGAGCCGTTCCAGGTGCGGGCGCGCCGCGGCGTGATCCTGGAGATCCAGGGCGAGCCGGCTCCAGGCGTGGCGGACCTCGGGACAGTCCTCGCAGAGCGCCGAGGCGTCCTCCAGGGCGCGCCGGGCGAGTTCGTGCTGTCCGTACACCATCAGCACGTGGGCGTACTCCACGAGATAGGCCTGGTTGCCGGGATCGAGCTCGCAGGCCTCGCGATACTCCGACATGGCGCGGCCCGGCCGGTCCATGTCGATCATCAGGGTGGCCAGGTTCCGATGGTTGACGGCCTCGGTCTGGGCCCAGAGCACCGCCTTCTCCAGGTGGTCTAGCGCCTCCCGGTAGCGCCCGAGCGCCTGCAGGGCCAGGCCGGCCCGCTGGTGGAGGCGCCAGCGATGACGCTGGAAGATGGTGCCGTGCTGCAGGTGTTCGATCGCCGCGTCGGCCGCGTCGTCGTAGTCCTCGCGGGCCATGAGGGAGTCGACGAGGGCGATGACGGACTGGAACCGGGCCTCGGGGCTGTCGACGGGCGGTGCGGCCAGGGCCGTGGCGCAGGCCGTCGCCAGCAGGAGCGGGAACAGGCGCAACAGCATCTCGACTCCCGTACGGCATGGGGCGTGTGTGCGGGCGGGCGAACGGTCCCGCCCCTGCTCAGCTTAGGGGGTCGTGATGTCAGAGGCAAGCGGGCGGTCTACTTGACCAGGGTGACCGAACCGCGCCCCGTCAGGCCGGACCAGACGGCGACGTAGTGATAGAGCCCGCTGGCCAGGGGCGCGCCGGTGTCGCTGCACCCGTCCCAGCTCAGCAGCAGCCGGCCGTTGGCGATGTCGCCGCCGCGCACCACGGCGACGCGACGGCCGCGCGCGTCGTAGACCTCGAGGCGGGCGGAGCCGGCGTCAGGAGCCGCGAGCCCCTCGGGCAGGGCCATCTCGACGGTCGTCCGCGGATTGCAGGGATTGGGGAAGGCGGTGCAGGCGGCGGTCGCGGCCGTGGTCGGCGCCCCCTTGGCGGTCTCCTTCAGGAAGACCGACAGACCCTCGACGACGTCGGGCGTCGCCAGCTCGGCGTTCTCGATGGCCTCGTAGAGGTTGGCCGAGCGGCCGCCGAAGAGGTAGCGCAGGTCCTCGGCCAGGATCTCCCGGGCGCGCCAGGCGTGAGGCGCCGTGGGGCCGGTGGTCTCGCGATCGAGGTCGCGCAGCTCGTAGTAGTCGTCCCAGCGTCGGGCGTCGCGATCGAAGTAGGCCCAGGTCAGGACGTGGCCGAGCTCGTGGACGGTCACCGAGGCCACGGTGCTGTCGTCCACCGGCCCGTAGGCCGGCGACAGCAGGATGGCGTTGCGCCGGGCGAAGCTGCAGCCGGTCAGGACCGGCGGCGCGGGCAGGATGAACACCTCGACGTCCAGATCCAGATCCAGGGAATGCACCTCGTGCAGGGCGCGCTCGACGGCCGCGACCGACACGGGGTGGAAGGCCGTCACGTCGGTCCGGGTGAAGCGGGGATCGTCGGCGCCGCGGTAGAGCTCGACCTCGCCGATGGAGGGGTGGCGCAGCGTGAGGGCCGCACCGTCGTCGTGGAGATGGGCCGCCAGAGTCGTACCGGCGTGGATCCTGACGTTCAAGCCGCTGTCGGTCGTGAAGCGAGCGACCGGGGACGCCGTGGCGACGGCCGCGAGGATCCCCAGGATCGCCAGGACGAGACCGCAACGGGTAAGAACCGGTAAGTAGTTGCCACGACTGTACATCAGCTTCCTCTTTCGGTGCGTTTGCCCCCTCCTGGGGCAGGTCCCCCGTAACACGTATCAATGCCGCAGGGAACGTGCCGAGATGGGCCCGTACCGGATCGGCCGACGGGCCGCCCGGCATCACGCACCGCAAGGTGTTGTATTGGTGACAGTTATGAGGGGAGCTGACAGCGGTGTCCCGATCGGGACGGAGACCAGACGTGCACCGAGTGGGAGATTTTACCCAGCTATGCCGGGGGATTATCCCCAGCCTGCTCCACGCGACGGCCGCGCCCACCGCCCAGGCGGCTGCTCAGCACGGCGCCGGTGCCGAAGCAATAGACGGCGAACAGGACCGTGACGTGGATGACGTCGAAGAAGTTGGACAGGGGCCTCAGGGCGTGGAAGCCGCCGAGCATGGTCCCGATCAGACCGGGCAGCAGGATCAGGAACAGGCCCGCCAGCAACGCCCACCAGGCGGCGCGCGACTCGCAGTCGGCGCGGGCGCATCGACAGAAGCGGTCGCCCAGCACGCGGGCCACGACGCCCATGGCGATCACGCCGAGCAGCAGATAGGACAGCCCCAGCAGGGCGGCCACCGGGATGCCGATCACGGTCACGATCAGCAGCGCGAGCACCAGCAGCAGCAGCAGGTGCCCCACCGTGGTCCAGAGCAGGCCGGCCGCGAAGGACTGGCCCGGATGGGAGATCAGGTGGAACTCCACCCGCCTCAGCCGCTCGCCCGGCAGCAAGGCGAAGATCAGCAGGATCAGCAGGCCCAGCACCAGCAGTCCGGCCAGCTTGATCAGGACGCCCGTGATGCCGTCGCTCAGGTCGGGCAGGCCGAAGACGTCGCCGTCGAAACCGTCGCCGCCCATGGAGATCACGGACCCGTCCACCGTCGCGTCCTCGTGACGACGCAGCGATCCGAAGAGGGTGACGGCGTCGCCGTGGACGCAGGCGTCGCGGCCCAGGTTCAGGGTTCCGCCGAGCACGAACACGGTCTCGTCGACGGTGCCCATGATCGTGGCGTCCGCGCCGAAGACGACCACGCTGCCGGTCACCCGCTCGAGGTCGCCGATCACGACGTCGTCGCCGGTGCTGACCACGTCGTCGCCGACCACCCTGGGCTCGGGCGCCCGCGCGGGCTCGTCGTCGAAGATGTCGATCTGCCAGGAGCGGGCCTGTTCGCGGAACTCGTCGAGACCCCGTTCGATCTCCAGGGAGTCGGGCAGCTCGGACAGGATGGTGGCGGTGATCGCGCTCAGCCCCTGGCTGACCTTCTCCTCCCAGTTCTCGGGGATGTTGATGCTCAGCTCGCCGCCCTGGCTGGAGAACTTGAGGATCTCGTCGTTCACGGTGACGTCGATGTCCCGCAGCTCCGACTCGATCTCCTCGAAGACCGAGCCGAGATCCTCGATGGCGGCGTCGAAGTCGGCGTCGCGGACCCCGGACAGGGAATCGCGCAGGGCGTCGATGCGCTGGAGGCGGGTCTCGATGGAGCGACGCAGGGAGTCGGTGCGGCTGGCGGCGGGGGCCTCGGCGCGCGGTTCCTCGGACCGGGCCTCGATGCCGACGACCAGGACGGCCAGGACGGTCAGGACGGAGAACAGGCACATCCAGACGAGCGCCGGCGCGCGGACGTCACGGCGTGCCGTTTCCGCGCGCGGTCGGACCGGATCGGTCCGCCGGTCAGCTGCTGGACGAGCGGTGAATGACACCGGTATAGATCCTCCGGGACGCGTCCTGCAGACGAACCAGGGCTTCCGGCAGGGCGCCGACGAGCCCCAGGGCCGTCATGCCTCCCGGCAGCAGGTCGGTCGCCAGGCCGACGGCCGTCGTCACGGCGACCAGGCCGCCGACGACGCGTGTGCTCCCCGCGCGGACGAAGGCCGGCAGGGCCGCCTCGTCCAGGATGACCGGCATGCGATCGCGGCGCAGGGGTTCCATGGCCTTGTAGGCCTCGTACGGGACCGACTCGAGGATGCGCGCGTCGAAATCGGCGGGCGGCTCGACCGCGGGCATGGCGTCCAGAAGGGCGTAGAGCCCCTCGAGCCGCTCCAGCTCCCGGCGACAGCCGTCGCATTCGCGCACGTGCAGGAACAGGGCCATGGACGCCTTGCGGTCCAGGGTCTGGTCCAGGTAATCCTGCAGCTGGGTGCGCGTCTCCGCGCAGGTCGGTCCTTGTTTCATGGTCTCGCTCATGATGTGATCCCTCCAGGGTCTCCTTCCCTCGGTACGGAGGCCGGACGATGCGGGTTCGCGACAGTCGAGCGCCTGAATTCCGTCAGCGCCTTCCCTGACTACCCCTTACCCGCGTTCGTACGTGCTGCCCCCCTGGAGGTTGCACTGTGTTGCGACCTTTTTCGGTCTTCTATCCTATATCATACGACCGCTGTTTCAACATCTGCTGCACCATGGCCCGGGCGCGGTGGATCCGGGCCTTGACCGTGCCCAGCGGCAGGTCGAGCACGGTGGCGATCTCCTCGTACGAGAGCTCCTGGTCGTGCCGCAGCAGGATGATGGCCTTGTAGTGGGGCGGCAGGTCCGCCACCACCTCTTCGAGCTTGTCCACGGCCTGCTTGAGCTCCAACACGCGATCGGGACCGTGGGCCTTGTCGGGCACCGGCATCTCGATCGCGTCGCCGTCCGGCGAGGTGAACCCGTCGAGCGACAGGAACCGCAGCCGGTTGCGCCGCAGGTGATCGATGCAGTGGTTGGTCGCGATCCGGAAGATCCAGCTCGAGAACGCGTAGCTCTCGTCGTAGCGGTCCAGCAGCGAGAAGACCTTGATGAAGACCTCCTGCGCCAGATCCCGCGCCTCCTCCGGATTGTGGGTCATGCGATAGCAGAGACCGAAGATCGCGCTGCGGTAGCGGGCGAGCAGCTCGCCGAAGGCCGCTTCCTCGCCGCGCTTGCAGCGCTTGATCAGTTTCAGGTCCTGCTTGCGGTCGAACATGTCCGCCCTTCCGGCCCGTATGCGCGAAGCCGGCGCGTGCCGCCGGCTGCGGCGAAGATAGGCCGATCAGGCGTGTCCGGTCAACCCGGGGCTGTCCCGTGCGGATCAGCGCACCAGGACCGCCGCGCGACCGTAGCGGAGTCCGGCCGCCTCCAGGACGAAGCGGTAGACCCCCGAGGGCAGGGCCCGGCCGGCGTCGTCGCGGCCGTCCCAGCGCATCTCGGTGCGCCCCGCGGGGCGCGTCTCGCCGTCCAGGAGACGGCGCACGACCCGGCCGCGGGCGTCGAGGACGGTCAGGCGCACCGGGGCCGGATCCCGCAGCTCGAAGGCGAAGGTCGTCGACGGATTGAAGGGATTGGGATAGTTGGGCAGCAGGCGCGCCCCGGACGCCGCCGCGGGAACGTCGCTGACCTGCTCGAGCAGCGGGAAGGTGTACCAGGCGTTCGGCGCCGGGCGCGGCATGCCGGCGATCCGGCCGCCCAGGTCCTCGGCCACGATGTAGTAGTCGGCCGTCGCGTCGGCGACCGGTGCGGGGATGATCCCCTCGTACATGTCCCCGCCCGCGGCAGTCATGGGCACGTCGGTCCACGTCCCGCCGTCGAGGCGGTACCACAGGCTGACGTCGGCCAGGCCGTCGCCGCTGTGGTCGACCACCTGCGCCGTGACCGCGACCGGCCCCTCCAGGGCCTCGCGGATGGGCGTGTGGGCCACGCGCAGCATGTCCCGGTCGTAGACGCCCTTGGTGCGGCAGTGCAGGGCGTCGTCGGTGAGGAACCCGGAGTGCTGGTATCCCTCGATGCGGTAGCCGGGCGCCGCGGCGGCGTAGGCGTCGAGCGCGGCCTGGTCGTGGGTCGCGTCGCCGAACAGGGGCACGTAGATCTTGTCGTTGAGGATGAGGCTGTTGGTGTAGGAGGCCGGGTCTCCCCAGCCGATGTCGTAGCAGTAGATCCGGTGAACCGCGTAGGGACGCCCCGTCGAGGCCGTCAGCGACGCCAGCAGGACGGCCCGCTGCTCGAGGGTGCCGTAGGTGTGGTGCCCGGTCCAGACCTCCTTGAGCAGGATCGTCTCCTCGTCCAGGAACTTGGCCCAGGTGTCGATGTGATGGATGCCGCCGGATTCGATGTATTCCAGGGCGGCGTAGTCCGCGACCCCGTAGTAGTCGAGCATGAGCTGGCGGACCTCGGTCTCGTTCAGGCCGTTGTACGACCAGGCCTCGTCGAACACCAGTTCGGTGGACATGGACGCGCCCGTGCCGTCGGTCATGTAGTTGCCGCCGGTGTGGTACATGTCGTGGCTGACCGCCGGCAGACCCTGCTGCTGGGCGAAGTACACGGGGATCAGGTTGTCGTTGGGACGCCAGGACCGGTTGTAGACGTGGTCGACCACGGTCAGGTCGCCGTTGCCGTCGAAGACGTACCAGGGGCCGTAGTCGCGGGTCCAGATGGAGTCGTTGGCGCGGACCAGGAATTCCACCCGGCCCATGTCGACGCCGTTGGCGGCGAGGTTGGTCTCGGCCTGGGACTGATAGCCGCTGGACACGACCACGTGCAGGGTGACCTCGTCGTCGAAGTCGGTCAGCAGGTCGTAGGGCAGGCCCAGCGGATAGCGGATCAGCACGCCGGTGGCGGGTTCCCACTCGGCCACGTTGCGGACCGGCGCGAGCGGCGGGGGGTCGGCGCGGGTCGTCCGCACGGGCATGAGGTGCTCCCGGCCGCGCCAGGCCTCGCGTTCGGCGAGGGTCTCGGCCCGGGGCAGCAGGTCCTCGAGATCGTCCACGTCGCGCTCCGGCGCCGGGGCCGCGAGCAGGGTGGTCGTCAACAGCAGCGACAGGATACAGGACGGCATCAGGCGACGGAACATGGAACGGACCCTTCCGAGGGAAGCGACGGTGCGGTGCGGGGACGAAAAGCTGCACAGGATTATAGCACGGAAGCCCTTGTCCTTGACACCCCCCAGGGGCCCGCCTAGACTTCCCCCCGACTCCGCACAGACCCGTTCCCAACCGACAGAGAGGCCCGGCCATGACCAATATCGAATCCATCACGGCGCGTCAGATCCTGGATTCGCGCGGCAACCCCACCGTGGAAGTCGAGGTGTACCTGGACGGCGGCGTGGTCGGGCGCGCGGCCGTGCCCAGCGGGGCCTCCACCGGCGAGCACGAGGCCATCGAGCTTCGCGACGGCGACAAGGACCACTACCTGGGCAAGGGCGTGCTCAAGGCGGTGCAGAACGTCAACGAGGTGATCGAGCCGGAGCTGCTCGACATCGACGCCACCGACCAGGTGCTGATCGACCGCATCCTCTGCGAGCTGGACGGCACCCCCAACAAGGGCAAGCTGGGCGCCAACGCCATCCTGGGCGTCTCGCTGGCCGCGGCCCACGCCGCCACCAGCGCGGTGGGCCTGCCCCTGTACCAGTACCTCGGCGGCGTCTCGGCCCGCACCCTGCCGGTGCCCATGATGAACATCCTCAACGGCGGATCCCACGCGGACAACAACGTGGACATCCAGGAGTTCATGGTCATGCCCACCGGCGCCGGGAGCTTCTCCGAGGCCCTGCAGATGGGGGCCGAGATCTTCCACAACCTCAAGAAGGTGCTCGGCGAGAAGGGCCTGGCCACGGGCGTCGGCGACGAGGGCGGCTTCGCGCCGGACCTGGGCAGCAACCGCGAGGCCCTGGACATGATCATGCTCGCCATCGACAAGGCGGGCTACAAGGCCGGCGAGGACATCACCCTGGCCCTGGACGCCGCCGCCAGCGAGTTCCATCGCGACGGCGCCTACCACCTGGACGCCGAGGGCGACGGCCCCTGGGACGCCGCGCGGCTGGTGGCCTTCTACAAGGAGCTGGTGGACAACTACCCCATCGTGTCGATCGAGGACGGCCTGGACGAGAACGACTGGGCGGGCTGGGGCGAGATGAACGCCGCCCTGGGCAACCGCATCCAGATCGTCGGCGACGACCTCTTCGTGACCAACCCGGAGCGGCTGCGTCGCGGCATCGAGGCCGGCAGCGCCAACAGCATCCTGATCAAGCTGAACCAGATCGGGTCGCTGACCGAGACCCTGGAGACCATCGAGATCGCCAAGCGCGCCGGCTACACCAACGTGGTCAGCCACCGCAGCGGCGAGACCGAGGACGTCACCATCGCCAACCTGGCCGTGGCCACCAACGCCGGCCAGATCAAGACGGGTTCCCTCTGCCGCAGCGAGCGCATCGCCAAGTACAACGAGCTGCTGCGCATCGAGGAGGAGCTGGGCGATCTGGCCGTCTATCCCGGCCGGGGCTGCTTCTACAACCTGACCTGAGCCCGATCGGGCGGACGAGATAGGAGTTCAAGGAGGAACTCATGAACGTCCCACGTCGCACCACAGGCGCTTCCAGCGGTTCCTACCTGCGCGCCCGGCCGCCCGCCGGCCGGCGCGCGCTGCGCTCCGTCCTGTTCCTGGGCCTGGCGGCGGCCGCCGTGCTCGTGGGCGTGGCCCTGACCGGCGAGAACGGTCTGCGGACCTATCTGGGGTTGCGATCGGAACGGGTCCGTTTCGAGACGGAAGTGGACCGCCTGCAGATGCATCACGACGAGCTGGAGACCGGGCTGGCGGCGCTCGACCCCCAGACCGGCGATCTCGAGGCGCTGGAACGCGTGGCGCGGGAACGATATCGCATGCACCGCCCCGGCGAGACGGTGATCGAGGTGGTCGGCGAGGACGAGCTGCCGGCCGCCGTCACGGCCGTGGAGTGAATGAACGCGGCGAGCAACTTGACATCCGCCGCGATCGCCTCTTATATTGGCCCCCGCCGAGACAGACGAATATGGATGCGGGGTGGAGCAGTCTGGTAGCTCGTTGGGCTCATAACCCAAAGGTCACAGGTTCAAATCCTGTCCCCGCTACCACTTTGAAAGAATCCCTGATACCTAGCGTATCGGGGATTCTTTTTGTTCGGA
>CAZSNA010000050.1:0-25703 GCA_964607825.1 uncultured Fibrobacteraceae bacterium
CCCAGCGCATGGCCAAGGAGCGCATCGGCGCCCTGATCGCCTTCGAGCGCGGCGTCCCGCATGACGGCGCGGGTGAGCTCGGGATCGTCCAGCTCGCCCAGGGTCCAGGGAGCGGGCGGGCGGCCGCAGACGGCGTCGAGCACCGAGACCGGCCCGCCCTCGTGGTCGGCCATGATCTCGGCGCCGGGCGGCAGCGCCTCGCGCAGATCCGCGCAGAGGCGTTCCAACTGCCTCGCGTCACTGACGTTGCGGCGGAAGAGGATGACCCCGGCGGGACGCCAGCGCTCCAGCCAGTCGCGTTCGCGGGGATCGAGCCGCAATCCGGCCAGTCCCACCACCAGGCGCGTGGCGAGTCCGGCGGCGCCGCTCACCGCGACCACACCCGTTCCAGGCGCGCGCCGGGATAGTAATGGGCCAGGATGCGGCGGAAGTCGTAGCCCAGACGGGCCATCCCCAGGGCGCCGGTCTGGCAGAGGCCGATGCCGTGGCCGAATCCGCGCCCGGACGCCTCGATCCGCTCCGGCCGTCCGTCGCCGTCGCGGCGGATCTCCAGGTCGAACCAGGCGCTCTTGAGGATCGAGAAGCGGCCCTCCACCGGCGCCAGGACCCAGCGCACGCGGTCGCCCCGGATCGTGTAGACCCCGGCCTCGGCGACGATCTCCAGGGCGGCCACGCGCCCGGACGGCGTGCGGCGCGTGACGCGCAGGTCGAGCAGGCGGCCGGGGCTGCGGGGATCGGCTCCCGACCGGGCGGGACGGAACGCCTCCCCCGCCCAGCGCTGCCGCGCGGGCGAGGCGTCGTACCAGTTCAGATACTCGGGCAGGGTGGCCGCGAGGAGCCGCTGCATGTCGCCGACCGACCAGGCCGTCGACCAGGCGAAGTGGGACGAACCGGCGCAGAAGGGTGCGCCGCCGCGCTCGCTGTCCGGCCGGCTGATCAGATAGGGCTGCGCCGGACGAGGCCAGACGGCGTCGATGCCGCTCGAGACGCCGCCGCAGGTGGAGCTGTAGTAGGCGTCGATCTCCCGGCCGCCGTGACGCAGCACCAGGCCGGCGGTCTCCTCGATGGCGAGGTCGCACTGGGCGTCGACGCCGTGCAGGCCGCGGTAGACCTGGTCGGTGACCGTCGACCACATGTCGAAGCCCAGGGCCTCCCGCTCGCCCAGGTGGCTGACGCTGTAGGTGCGTGCCGCCACCGCCTGGGCCGCCAGGGCGGCCTGTCCCTCGGGGCCGGGCCGCCCGATCTCCCAGGGCACCACGCCGCGCAGGTAGGTCTCCAGCTCCACCGCGTTCACCAGGGTCAGGCGCCCGTCGCGGGCGTCTGCGCGCAGCTCTCCGGGATAGGGCACGTCCTCCCAGACGACGGTGCCGGCGGGATCGACGGGCTGGACGAAGAGGTGGCGGGCGGCGCGGCCCGTGCGTCGGCCCGCGCGCCAGATCACGGCCCCGCCGTCGGGCTCCAGGCGCAGGCGGACTCCCGGTTCGAGCCGGGCGGCGCGGCGTCGTTCGACGCCGGCCAGCAGCAGGCAGGGGACATCCGATTCGAGGGTGAGCGCGTCCGCGTCGGTGGCGAGTCCGATGCGCAGCAGGCGGGGCCCCTCCTGGACGACGACCCGCTGCCGTTCGACCCCGGCCGCGTCGTCCCGCGGCGCGACGGGTCCCCGGTTGCGCGCGGCGCAGCCGGCCAGCCCGGTCAGGACGACCAGTCCGGTCAGCAGCGCCGGGAGCGCCCACCGGGTCGAGGACCTCAACGCATGACCACCAGACGCTGCATCCCGCTCTCCAGGGCGCCGCCCGGCGCGTCCAGGACCACCCGATACACGTAGACGCCGTTGGCGAGCGGTTCGCCGCGGGTGTCGCGCCCGTCCCAGGGCACCCGCACGCGACCGCCGCCCCAGCCGAAGTGGGCCGCGCGCACGGGCAGCTCCTTCACCACGTGTCCGGCGACCGTGTAGATCAGGATGCGGCCCGGCGAGGGCGACGCGTCGGTCTCGAAGAGGAAGTGCGCCTCGCGGTGCACGGGATTCGGGAAGGCCATCAGGCTGTCGATGCCCTCCGCGTCGCCGGCGCTCCCCCCCGTCTGCAGGGGGATCTCGGTGCCGTGGCCGTCGATGGTCAGCACCACCGCCGGCGTGCCGGCGCCGGTGGCGCGGGCGGTGAAGGCCAGGTCGATCTCGTGCTCGTCGACGCGGCTCAGCGCCACGCCCGAGAGCTCGACGTTCTGACCGAGCAGGTCGAGCTCGACGTCGGCGCCGAGGTGGGCCGCGGCGACCGCCGTGCCCGTGAAGGCCCAGTCGGCGCCGGCCGGCAGGTCCGTCTCCCCCGCCACGAACACCCGGCCGTCGTAGCGCAGGGCGACCGTGACCGGCAGGTGCGCGGTCAGGCGGAAGGGGGCGTCGGCGTCCGGCCCGTCGTTGGTGTCGTAGACCTCGAAGGTCACGCTGTAGTCGCGCGGCTCGATGGGCAGTCGCACCTCCCATTCGGTGCGCTGGTCGCTCTCGCTGCCCGGCAGGGGACCGCCCACGGCCAGGGACGACAGGTCCGCGCCCTCGGAGTCGGAGATCACCAGCCGGTCGACGCCGGCCTCGTCGAAGGCCCGCACGGTGAAGACCAGCTCGTTGCTGGCGTCCAGGGCGGTCAGCTCGGCCCCGTCGGCGATGGGCTCCCAGTCCAGGAACACGTCCACGTCGGGCGGACCGGTGTCGATGATCATCAGGCCGTCGCCGAGCAGGGCGTACTGGGCCACCGCGAGGCGGTAGGTGTCGTCGTAGGGGCTGAGCGCCAGGAACTCGGATTCGGCGGCCAGGATCAGCTCGCCCAGCACCCAGCGCGAGCGGACGTCCCCGCCGGCGACCTCTCCGCGCGGCGGCCGCTGGAGCATCTGCTGGAACTGGAGCTGCACCAGCGCGGCGTTGGGCGTGAGGAACTCGTAGCCCGGGCTCGCGTAGGTCGCCACCGCACCGGCGTTGACGCGCTGCAGGATCTTCTCGGCCAGCGAGGGCACGCCCTGGGCGTCGGTCTCGTCGGAGCCGTCCAGGGCCCAGGTCGCGATGTGGCAGCCGAGGCCCACGAAGACCCAGGGACGGCCGGTGTTGTCGAAGCTGTCGGCGTCCTCGCGGTAGAAGGGCGAGTTGCGGATGTCCTCGACGATCTGCTCGTGGGCCAGCAGGGTTCCGCTGCCGTGTCCCTGGTAGTGGACGAAGGTGGCGCCCTGGTTGGCGGCGCTCAGCAACCGGGGCAGGCAGAGGGTCTCGCAATGCTGACGGAACAGGGAGCGCGACCGCACCTCGTTGTGGGGCGGCGAGAGGGGCTCGAGGTCGGTGCTCAGGTAGATGCGATCCGCCGTGAAGCCGTCGTCGCCGACGCCGTGGGTTCCCGGCAGGGCGAAGGTCTCCCAGTTGGCCGCGGCGATCTCCTGGGTCTCCTCGAAGTCCTCCTCGAGGGACTTGTAGCCCTGCTCGTCGGCGCTGGAGGTGTAGCCGTCCGACCAGGCGTCGTCGGCGATGAAGACCGCGCGCTTCTTCCAGTCCCCGTCGGCGGCCTCGTAGGCGATGACCTTGTCCACCAGGTTGGCGGCCTCCGCGGTGGAATTGGCGGGAAAGCGGCCCACGACCATCTCCGGGAGCGAGATGGTGTCCTTGGGGTAGTCGTCGCCGGCGCCCGGGTTCACGAACCACTTGTCCGAGGGCAGCATGGCGTTCTGGTAGCTGCCCCGCTCCCAGCAATGCCAGCGGCTCGGCACCCAGTCGCGCAGGTTGTGGGGATCGCTCAGCCCCTTCACGTTCTCGTTGGCGTCGCCGAAGATCTGCAACGCCCAGGCGCCGTGGCGCGACTGGACCTCGGCGCAGAAGCGCTTGATGGCTTCGGGGTTCTTCAACCCGCCGGAATACCAGTCGTAGATCGCGTGCACGTCGGCGATGTGGATGCTCAGATCCTGCGGCCAGCTGCCGGCGCGGTACTCGGCCCACCGCTCGGCCTCGGACCGGAAGGTGGGATGTGTGATCACCAGCACGTCGGGCGCCTCGGCCGCGTCGGCCGGATCGTCGGGATAGGTCACGCGGCTGGCCTTGAAGTACGGGAAGGTCGGCAGGGTGTAGACGGGATTCCCGGCCAGCGCCAGGAAGCGGCGGGCGCGCGGGGCGTCCTGCTCGGCGCTCAGCGACAGGGTCGTGCCGCCGCCGTCGTCCACGAGGTTGGCGGCGTCCAGCAGCACCTGGCGCGGCGCGCGATGGTCGCTGACGTCCATCAGGACGAGCTGGTCGGAGGTGAAGCCCGTGATCTCCAGGTCGCGAGCGCCCGTGCCCTCGCCGGCGTGGAACTCGAGCACGTCGTCCGGGGCCGCGTAGGCGGCGTCGTATTCCACCTCGAACCAGTCCAGGTAGCCGTACAGCCGGTTGTACACGCCGTTGGCGACCTTCAGCTCCGAGCCGATCAGGTCGGCGGACGGGATCACCGCGCCGGAATCGTAGGTGCCGCCCGCGAGGCCGGTCGAGAAGGTGCCCAGGGGCGTGTCGATCTCGTCGCGGGTCAGGGCGATGTCGAAGTCGCGATTGATGTTGCCGTAGGCCGCCAGACCGACGCGGACGCGCGCATCGGCGCCGCCGGCCGCGGGCGACACCAGGCCCAGGTCCCGGAGGACCCAGTCGTATTGCTGGTACGAGTTCCAGAAGTTGCGGTCGGACTCGTGGGCGTAGGGGAAGAAACCGTAGTGCGTGTCTTCCTCGTGGTAGTCCGTCCGCCGGTAGCTCGCTTCCGGGGCGCCGGCGGCCGCCGGCAGGCTCAGCGTCTCCATCCGCGCCCAGGGCTCGCCCTCCGGATCGACCGCGGCCAGGTAGTAGATGTTGCCGTTGTTCACCGGGTCGGAGTTGCTGGGATTGAAGATCTCGTGCGGGTCGCCGCAGCCCGGGTAGTCGGTGCCGCCGAGGCTGAAGGCCCCGTCGTCGCGGGGGCGGAGCCCGTAGAACAGGAAGGCGTCGTCGCCGACGAAGTCGCCGCCGTCGCCCAGCATCAGGATGGGCACCTCGATCTCCACGTAGGGCGGATCCTGGTCGGCCGTCCAGCGTCGCTGGTAGAGGCGCAGGCTGGTCTCGGGGATGCCGGAGCCCGGCAGCAGGCTGGCGTTGATCAGCGCGCGCGCCTCGATGACCACCGGCCCCGTGGCGGCCACGGGCAGACGCACCTCGGGCGCGAGCAGGGCCTTGTCGGCGGCGCGGGTGCGCACGACGTCGCGGTCGGGCGCCGCTTCGCGCGGCGTCGTCGAGAGCAGGTCGCCGTTGAGGAAGCGCGAGGCGAAACGGGCGTCGCGGCGCTCCATGCGGCCGCCGGACGAACGGACCGCGGTGTCGCGTTGGAAGCGGATCCGCCATTCGCCGGACTGGAGCAGCCGTCGCGCGCGTCCGTCGGCGCCCGCCTGGAGCGGCCGCACGGTCAGCGGCGCGATGCGCCGGCCGCGCCACTCGACGACCTCGCCCAGGCTCAGTACGGCGCCCGCGGCGCCCTTGAGCGCGGCCGACGCCAGCTCGGCCGTCGACAGCACCGACTCCCCCGTGCGGGGCGTCCCGCCCGGCAGCACGTACTCCTCCCCCAGACGGTCGCGTCCGCCCTCGCGATCGGGGATGCGCACGGGCACGGCGCCGCGCAGCAGGGCGCGGCCGTCCAGGGCGCGCCAGGTCTCCGAGACGACTTCCAGCACGGGCTCGGCGCCGGGCGGCACCAGGATCCAGGCGCCGTGGCCCGGGGTCTGGGGCGCGAGCGGCCCGCCGGTGGTCACGAAGCCCGACAGGCTCGGCCTGTGGCGCGTGACGCCGAGCGCGGGCAGCTCCCGGACCTCCCAGTCCGGTTCGCCCGTCTCGAGGCGCAGACGGAGGCTCTCGCTCGAGCTGGAGACGACCTCCAGGGGCAAGGCGGCGAGGGCGGCGGTCGTGATCAGGAGGCTGGTCGCGGCGAGCAGCGAGGCCCGGCCGAGACGAGAGGCGAAACGGTTCCGGCTCATGCCGAACTCCTATTCCAGGGGGCCGTGAACGATAGGCCGTGGACCGGGGACGCCGCCCGCGGCGGCGCGGCGGCGTCGGTCGGTGAATTCATCGCTCAGGGGAAGCTGGATACAGTATAGGCGAAGCCGGCAAGTGGGTCAACGATGCGGGGTTGCCCCACTGGAAAAACGAAGAGGCGGACCCGGAGGTCCGCCTCTTTCCGAAACCCTGCGAGATCTAGTACAGCGCCTTGACGCTGCCCCAGGTCATGTCGTTGTTGGACACGGGGCACGGACCGCCGCCGCCGTTGACGACGAACACGGGCGTGTCCGGGCCACCGGTGTTGCTGTACAGCTGGTACACGACGCCGACGTCCTCGGCGTAGCCGGGGCTCGCCTGCGTGGAGTCGGGGATCGGGCGGATGTAGAACTCGATGGGCGAAGTGTCCGCGGTGGGCACGAGCCCGAGGGTCATCAGCACGATGTTGCCCACGCCGTTGGGCTGCAGGGGCGAGGAGCCGTGACCGATGATGTAGTAGTCCTCCCAACCGACGTTGATGCCGCCGGCGGGGATGCTCCAGTCACCGAAGGTGCCGACGGTGGTCTCCATGGCCACCTGGGCCTCCCAGGCCGCGACCTGGGTGCCGGTCGGACCGGAGATGAGCAGGTAGAGATCGAGCTGCTGGAAGGGAGCCTGATCGGTGCAGATCTGCATCGGGCCGGAGGCGGCCTCGGCGTCCATGTAGATGCCGATGCTGTTCGGTCCGGGGTAGGCCATGGCGCTGGACGCCGCCAGACCGATCACGCACATCACGAGTAACATCTTCTTCATCGTTCCTGTCCCCTTTCCCTGGGTCCCAGTTCTCAACGACCGGTCGCGGGCCCCTCGACGTGAGCCGGTTCGGCCGGTACTCAAGGATTGCCACCTCGTTCAGACACGATCAGACATGAACCAGTCACATCTTCGAACGCGTCGGCGGGCAGGCGGCTCCCGTCAAGCGGGGAGCGGGCGCCGCACGTTCGGGTGAATCAATATCCGCGCAAACGGTTGTCGTGTCAAGACGCATTGTCGATGAGGCCGGTCGTGGTGTCCACAGGAATGTCCGGCCGGGCATAAAAAAAGCGGGGGACGCTCAAGAGCGTCCCCCACTGCGGGCGAATCCGCAAACCAGACCGAGGTCTAGTACAGAGCCTTCACCTCACCCCAGGTCTTGTCCTCGTTGGCAACGACGTCGGGGCAGGAGCCGATCCAGGCAGCCTCGCCACCGGGCATGCCGAACGGATGCTGGCACTCCACCGACTGGCCGACGCCAATCGAGTAGCCGCCGTAGGAACCGAAGGTGGTCGAACCGGTGGTACGGCCCACGCTGAAGTTCGCATAGCCGCCGGGGGCGCCATAGACCAGGCCGCCGGAAGCCAGGATCGTCGTGGTTCCGTCGATCGAGACCGGGCCGGAGGCCGTGCCGATGATCAGGTCGACAGCGTCACCGATGGAGATGGCGTTGGTCGACAGCGTCCACTGGCAGTTGCCCTCGCCGTCAACGCCGAAGGCGGCGTTGCTATCGAGCTCCACACGCAGCTCCCACGACAGGACGGCCTGGCCGACCTCGGTGGAGTTGGTGAGCACGATGTAGACGGGGACCGCGACGTAGACAGGAGCCTCCAGCAGGCAGTACTGGGTGGCTTCCTCGTCCAGGTACACGCTCAGGCCATCAGGATCGGGGTCGATCTGGGCGACGGCCATGCTGCTGATTGCAAGAACGGCCATCAGAACTAACATCTTCTTCATGTTGCGTCTCCTTGTTGTTGCTTCCTGTGACACGTCAGGTTCGACAGTCCCGCGATCCCGCTGGATCGCGGGACTTGTATTCACCTGTTCTGCGTCCAGAACCTCACAACGCTGGGGTTACGGACAAGTCACGTTCCTCGCCGCCGAGAACAGCACGAGGTCCGACAGGTCGTTGACTTCGTCGAAGTAGAAATCGACGGAGTACGAATAACCCGCGCTAGCGGGGTACCGCTGCGAGAACAGGATCACGTCCACACCCGAGGACCACAGGCCGTCACCGTCGATGTCAGCGCTGTTGAACAGGATGTCAAGAGCATCGGCGATCGGCTGACCGCTCACCATGACGTAGCTCTGGTCGCCCGTATCGAGGACCTCGTCGTACGTCACGTGACCGCCGGCATAGAACGGACCCGTGAAGGTCGTCTGGCCGTTGATGTCGGTGCTGGCATCAGCCAGGGTACCGTTGGTGCAAGCGACCAGACCCGCCGGATCACCCTGCACGGCAGGGGGAACGGCCGGGTTGTTCTCGAGCCAGATGTCCTCGAAAGGATAAGCGAAGACAGGGTTGCCGGTGGCGCCCGTACCGTCAAGCAGGGTGACGGTAATCGTAGCGTCCTGCCAGGTACCGGCCGGCGTGTCGAAAGCACGAGCCTCGGTCATCAGATAGCCGGTGCCGTCGGGCGTGTTGAACACGTTGACGGGCGCAGCAGTCAGAGCGAGGGTCTCGGCGGAACACCGATCGATATCGGGGATACCGGCGAAGCTGAGGGATGCGACACCCACAGCCGCGATGCAGATCAACAGACCTACAATGTTCTTACGAAGCATTAGGACACCTCCTAAAAGGCATTTCCATGCGAGGGCGGCAAACCCAAGCGAGAACGAGTGCAACTACGTTGACCCTCCCTTCCACTCTTCATAAGTCCATAACTTGACTCAATGAGGATACCACACACCCGCTCCCCATGCAATACCATTTTTTTGGAATACTGAGCATTAGCCCAATATTCATGATGTGATTGAACATCATCCTCATAACCTGGGATCAAAAAGCAAGGCCCGCGCCAGACGGGGGCGCGGACCTCGGTATGGTGGGCGAAACAGGGCTCGAACCTGTGACCTCCTGCTTGTAAGGCAGGCGCTCTAGCCGGCTGAGCTATTCGCCCTTTCCCTGCAGGAAGGACTGGAGCAGGAACATGGGGATCAACAGGCAATAACCGAGGACCAGGAGCAACGGGGCCAGGGTCACGTCGCCGGAGCCCAGCATCGCGTATCCGACGACGATGGCGGCGAATCCGCCGGCCAGCCAGGCGTATCTTTTCAGCTGCCCCATGCGCGTCCTCTCAGGTTCGAAGCCGTTGATACCGTAAAAATTCCACCGGCGGACTAGCATAGTGCCGCCCCCGGGCGGCGTCAAGGCGCGTGCCGGAATGGGGGCCGATCAGCGCCCCCGGCGGGCCCGATACGCCCGGACGGCGGCCTGGTGCTCGGCCAGCGTGCGAGAGAAGACGTGCCCGCCGAGCCCGTCCGCCACGAAGTAGAGGGCGTCGAAGCCGGGTTCCGGGGCCAGCACCGCCGCCACCGCGGCCGGCCCGGGACTGCAGATGGGGCCGGGGGGCAGGCCCGCGCGCCGGTATGTGTTGTAGGGCGAGTCGACCTCCAGGTCCACGTAGAGGATGCGATCGCCCCATTTGTCGACGGCGTGCGCGACTGTGGGGTCAGCCTCCAGTTTTCGGCCCCGGGCGATCCGGTTCAGATAGACGGCCGCCACCTGGGGCATCTCCGCCTCGCGGGGCGTCTCCGCCTCGACGATGGACGCCAGGGTGAGCACCGCGTGGAAGCCGCCCAGGTCGGCACGGGGGGACGCGCCGTCGAGCAGTTCGCGCCAGCGGCGGCGCCCCTCCCCGATCACCGAGGCGGCCACGTCCGCCGCGCCGAGCCCCTCGGCGAAGTGGTAGGTCTCCGGAAAGAGATAGCCCTCGCAGAAGGGGAAGACCCGACCTGTGCGCGCGCGCTCGGCGGCCAGGGTCGCGTCGTAGACCTCGAGCCCCGCGCCGGCCAGGTCGAGGGGCGGATCCGAGGCGCCGCTCCGCAGCACGCTGTCGGCGGCGGCCAGGAAGTCGCCGGCCGACCAGGGGAAGGCCCCGGCGAGCACGTCGGCCATGGCGACGGCGCCCTCGCCGTCCACCAGGGTCACCCGCACCGGCAGTGTGCGGCCCGCGGCGAGCCGCTCCAGCAGGTCCCGCGGCGACAGTCCCCGGGGCAGGGCGTAACGGCCGGCCTGGACGTCGCGGTCGCGGCCGCTCAGACGCGCGCCCCAGCGGAAGACGCGGGGATGCCGGAGCAGGCCGTGCGCCGCCAGGGTGTCGGACACCGCGCGCAGCGACGACCCCGGAGGGATGCGCACGATCGTATCCCGGCCATCCGGTCCGGCCTCGCGCCCGGGGGTGGACCAGAGGATCCAGGCGGTGGCCGCCAGGCCGAGGCCCAGCGCGGCCAGCGCCACGACCGCCAGCGCCAGACGCCGCTTCACGGGCGGTCCTCCCCGCCGGTGGCGCGGGCGTCCAGGTACTGCTGCAGGATGAGTTCGGCGGCCACGGCGTCGCGGGTCCCCTTGCGGCGGCGGCTGCGGGAGTCGCGCAGCCAGCGGTCGGCTTCCTGGGAGCTGTAGCGCTCGTCCACCAGCCTGACGGGCAGGCCGAGTTCGTCCGCGAGGCGCTCGGCGAAGCGGCGGGCCTGTCTCGCCAGGTCGCCTTCGCGGCCGTCCGCGGTCAGGGGCAGTCCCACGACGATCTCCTCCACCCCGCGCTCCGCGATCAACGCGCGCAGGCGATCGAGCACCGAGCCGTCGACGCGGTCGTCGTGGCAGCCCGCCGCGGTGGCCAGCGAGCCGGTGGGGTCGCTGACGGCCAGACCGATCCGGCGGAGCCCGTAGTCGAGACCGAGCACCACGGTCACGATCCTATTCCTGTCTGTGGAGATTCTTGAGGAGCCGGACCCGGAAGCGGCCGTCCTCGGCGAAGTCGAAGGTGAGCTCGTCGGTGAACTCGCGCATGATGGTGATGCCGCGGCCCCGTTCGCGCATGAGGTCCTCGGGCGGGCGCCAGGACGCGTAGTCGAAGCCCGGGCCGTTGTCCAGCACGGTGATGACGATGCGGTCGGGCGCAATCTCGAAGTGGACCTCGACGAAGCGCTCCTCGTCCATGCCGTTGCCGTGCTCCATGGCGTTGGTGCAGGCCTCGATGACCGAGGTGCTGATCTCGTCGATCTCCTTCTGTTCGCAGGGGAGATCGCCCGCGAGCTCCATGAGGATGGCGTCGGGCACGCCCAGGTAGAGCAGCTGGCTGGGTACCTTGAGCTCGATCCGCTGGCTGTGTTCCCCGCGACCCGTCATCTCACCGTCCCGTCGTCAAGCGAAACTGCCGACGGCCTCGTCCTCGTCCTCGAAGGACGTGAACACCGTGTGCAGCTTGGAGACCATGAAAATGCTCTCGATACGGTCGGAGACGTTGAGGAGTTTCAGGTCGCCCCCGCTCTTCTTGACCGTCGAGTAGCCCGAGATGAGGATGCCCAGCCCGGTGCTGTTGACCCAGTTGATCCGCCCCAGGTCGACCAGGACGTTCTTGTACCCCTCGTGGAGCAGGGTCTTCAGGGTGTCGTTGAATGCGGCCGCGTCCGGCCCTCCCATGAGCTTGCCGTGCAGCTCGAGGATGACGACGCCGTCGCGCGTGCGCTCCTTGATCTTCAAGCCAGCCTCCTTGGCGGTGTCCCGGATCACGCGGATGCCGGGGAGTCTAGTGAACGCACCCGTTCGTGTCCAGCCCCGTTCACGCCGACGGGGCGGCGTCGCGCAGGGCGCCCAGGGCGGCGGCGTAGTCGTCCGGCGGCGCCGCGGCGAACTCCAGGGTCTCGCCGGTGGCCGGATGGACGAAACGCAGCTCGCGGGCGTGCAGGAGCTGGCGCCCGGCGGCCGCGTCCATGGCCAGCGCGGCCGGGCGGTCCAGGGGATGCACGCCCTTGACGCGGGCGTCGTCCCCGTAGAGCGGATCCCCCACCACCGGGTGGTTGTGATGGGCGAAGTGGACGCGGATCTGGTGCGTGCGTCCCGTCTCCAGGCGCGCCTCGCAGCGCTGGACGAAGCCGAAGTCCTCCAGCACCTCGTAGCGGGTGGTCGCCTCGCGGCCGCCGTGCTCGACCACCGCCATCAGCTGGCGCCGGGTCGGATGGCGGCCGATGGCGCCGTGCAGCTCGCCCGCGTCGGCGTCCCACTGCCCCCAGCTCAGGGCCTCGTAGACGCGACCGAGGGTGCGGTCGCGGAGCTGGTCCTGCAGCGCGGCCAGGGAGGACGCGTCCAGGGCGACCACCATCAGGCCGCTGGTGTCCTTGTCCAGGCGGTGGACCAGGCCGGGGCGCAGGCCGTCGCCGCCGGGCAGGTCGCGGAAGCGGTGCAGCAGCGCGTTGACCAGGGTGCCGGACGGGTGGCCCGGCGCGGGATGGACCACCAGGCCCGCCGGCTTGTCGACGACCAGCACGTGGGCGTCCTGGTGGACGACCTCCAGGGGGATGTCCTCGGGCTCGGCGGTGGTCCGCGGCGGCGCGGGCGGCGTGAACTCGACGGTCTGGCCCGCCGACACGCGGAAGCGGCTCGGCCGGGGGCGCCCGTCGACGCGGGCGCCGCCCTCCTCGACGGCGCGCTGCACGCGGCTGCGAGAGAGATCGTCGCAGCGGGCGGTCAGGAGGTGGTCGAGGCGCAGGCCGGACTCGTCGTCCGCGACGACGAACACGCGGGGGGCGTCGGGCTCAGCGTTCATCGCCGGCCGCTTCGGTGGGGGGCGCGGGAGCGTCCGTCGGGTCCGCCGGCGGCGTCTGGTCCGATGGCGACGGCGTCTTGGCCTCTTCCGCGCGGCTCTCGCGCCACAGGCTCAGGAAGAGCACCGTACCGCCGAGGGTCACGCCCATGTCGGCCACGTTGAAGGTGTAGAAGCGCGAGGCGCCGATGCCCAGGTCGATGAAGTCGACCACCAGGCCGTCGTAGAAGATCCGGTCGATCAGGTTGCCCAGGGCGCCGCCGAGGATGGCCGCCACGGCGCAGCGACGCACGGTCAGCCGGGGCTGCGTGTGCCGGTAGAGCAGGACCAGGGCGACCGCGGCGACCAGGCTGACGACGATCAGCGGCGTGCGGCCGCCGAGAAAGAGCCCCATGGCCGCGCCGGGATTGCGGACGTAGGTGAAGCGGGCGAATTCGCCGAGGATCTCGACGGGCGGGATGAGCCGGTCGGCGCCGTCGAGCACCAGTCGCTTGGTCGCGAAGTCGACCAGCAGCACGACGGGCGTCCAGAGCCAGGGCCGACCGTGGGTCGCACGGCTCAATACTTGTCCCTCTCCTCGCGCTCCTTGCACTCGATGCAGAGGCGCGCGTCCAGCTTGGCCTTCAGACGGGCCATGGCGATCTGCTTGCTGCAGCCGCTGCACTTGCCGTAGGACCCGTCCTCGATGCGGCGCAGGGCCTGGTCGAGCTGGTAGAGGTACCGGCCCTCGGTGGTCGCGAAGTGGATGGTCGTCTCGTACTGGAACTCGTCGCTGCCCTGATCCGCCATGTGGTTGGAGTGGGCCTTGGCGAGATCGCCGCCGAAGTCCTCTCCTTCGTGGTGGATCATCTTGGTGTGCTTCAGCAGCGACTTCTCCACGCGAGCCTTCTCCTCCTCGAGCAGCTTGCGGAAACGGACCAGATCTGTCTTGCGCATGGCTCCTCCTACTCCCGGCCGCGCCGGTCTATGGCGATGGACACGTCGATTCCGTCCACCGCGAAACTGTCCTGATGGGGCAGATTCGTCCCCTCTTCGACCAGGGCGGCGAGGGTCTCCCCCGTCACCCGCTCACCATGGGCCGCCAGGACGCGCCGCACGTCGTCGCCGCCGTCGACATGCAACACAATCCTGTCCTCGACCGCAAATCCACTCTTCTTGCGCAGGTTCTGCACCTTGTTCACGATCTCCCGGGCCAGGCCCTCGTCGCGGAGCTCCGCGGTGAGGGTCGTGTCCAGGGCGACGGTCAGGCCGTCGGTCGATCCCGCCGCGTAGGGCGCGATGCCGGCCTCGACCACCTGGATCTCCTCGAAACCGAAGGCGGCGGCCGTCCCCTCGACCTGCAGCTCCACCTCGCCGGTGCGGCGCAGCGCCAGGATCTCGTCGGGCGACATGGCCGTGATGGCGGCGGCGGCCTTGGGCGCGTTCTTCCCGAAGCGCGGCCCCAGGGCGCGGAAGTTGGCCTTGGCGGCCAGTTCGGCCACCTTGCGGGGATCGTCCAGGCGCTCGACCGACTTGACGTTGAGCTCCTCCGCCAGGATGGCGCTCAGACGGGGATCGCCGATCAGGTCGTCGGCGCGGGCGTCGTCCGAGTGGAGCAGCAGCCGGCCCAGGGGCTGGCGGGTGCGCAGCTTGGCGTCCTGGCGCAGGGCGCGTCCGGTGCCCACGGCCTGCTGCGTGGCGGCCATGGCGGTCTCGAGCGCGGCGTCGACGCGGGCGTCGTCCCGCTCGGGATAGGACACCAGGTGCACCGAGACGTCGCCGCCGCCGTGCAGGCCGCGGTAGATCTCCTCGGTGGTGAACGGGATCACCGGGGCCAGCAGCCGCGTCACGCCGTCGAGCACCTCGAAGAGGGTCGCGAAGGCGGCGGTCTTGTCGGGCGTGGTCTCGCCCTGCCAGAAGCGGCGGCGCGAGAGGCGCACGTACCAGTTGCTCACGTCGTCGATGACGAAGGCGCCGACCTTCTTGGCGGCCCGGGTGAAGTCCAGGGCCTCCAGGTGCGCGCGGGCCTCGCCGGTCACGCTGGCCAGCCGGCTCAGCACCCAGCGGTCGAGCATGGTGGGCTCGGCGGGCGCGTCCGGGTCGGGGGCCCAGTCGTCCAGGTTCGCGTAGAGGGCGAAGAAGGAGTAGACGTTCTCCAGGGTCGCCAGCAGCTTGCGCTGGGCCTCCTTGACGCCCTCGCCGTCGAAGCGCGTCGGCGTCCAGACGGGCGAGGCGGTCAGCATGTACCAGCGCAGGGGGTCGGCCCCGCTCTCACGCATGATCGCCATGGGATCGACCGTGTTGCCCAGGCTCTTGGACATCTTCTTGCCGTGCTTGTCGAGGATCAGCTCCAGGGTCAGGCAGCTCTTGTAGCTGCTGCGGCCCGACAGGAAGGTGCCGATCACCAGCATGGTGTAGAACCAGCCTCGGGTCTGGTCGATGCCCTCGCTGATGTAGTCGGCGGGGAACTGGCTCTCGAAGAGCTCCCGGTCGCCCCAGGGGTAGTGGTACTGGGCGTAGGGCATCGAGCCGCTGTCGAACCAGCAGTCGATGACCTCCGGCGAGCGCCGCATGACGCCGCCGCAGCCCTCGGCCGTGCAGGGGAAGGTCACCGCGTCCACGTGGGGGCGGTGCAGGTCCAGCTCGGCGTGGTCGTCGCCGGTCAGCTCGCTCAGGTCGGCGCGGCAGGTGGGCAGGTGGGTCTCGCCGCAGTCGTCGCAGATCCACACGTTCAGGGGCGTGCCCCAGAAGCGGTTGCGGCTCAGGGACCAGTCGACGTTGCCCGCCAGCCAGTTGCCGAAGCGGCCGCTGCCCACCTCGGGCGGCGCCCAGGTGATGTCCCGGTTGGCGGCCACGAGCTTGTCGCGCATCTCGCTGGTGCGGATGAACCAGGAGGGCGTGGCGTAGTAGATCAGCGGGTTGCCGCAGCGGTCGTGGAAGGGGTAGTCGTGGCGGTAGGTCGCCTCCGCCAGCAGCTTCCCCTGGTCGCGCAGGTCGCGGATGATCTGCCGGTCGGCGGCCTTGACGAACTGCCCCGCGTAGGGTTCGACCTCGTCGACGAACTCGCCGGTGGCGCTGACGGGGTTGAAGAAGGCCAGGTTCTCCTGCCGGCCGATCCTGTAGTCGTCCTCGCCGAAGGCGGGCGCCATGTGGACGATGCCCGAGCCGCTGTCGAGAGTGACGAAGTCGGCGGGCACCAGCACGAAGGCGTTCCGGCCCTCCTCCGGGGCCAGGAACGGGAAGAGCTGCTCGTAGCGGCGGCCCAGCAGGTCACGGCCCTTGAAGCGGTCCAGGACCTCGGTGTCGATCTCGGGGTCGAGCACGCCGAGACGGGCCTCGGCCAGGATCAGCACCTCGTCCCCGTGGCGCACCCGCACGTAGTCGAAGTCCTCGCCCACGGCCAGGGCCACGTTGGACGGCAGGGTCCAGGGCGTGGTGGTCCAGGTCAGGAAGGACTCGTCGGCGTCGGCGGCCTTGAGCTTCACGAAGATGCTGGGGTCGTCCACGCTCTGGTAGCTGTTGGCCATCTCGTGCGACGAGATGGGCGTGCCGCAGACCGGACAGTAGGGCACCACCTTGTGCCCGCGGTAGAGCAGGCCCTCGGCGTCGAAGCGGCTGAGGATCCACCACACCGACTCGATGTACTTGTTGTCGTAGGTGATGTAGGGATCGTCCAGGTCGACCCAGTAGCCCAGCCGCTCGGTGAACTCGTCCCAGTCGGACTTGCAGGACCAGACGCTCTCGCGGCAGGCCTCGTTGAAGGGCTCCAGGCCGTAGGCCTCGATGGCGCTGCGGCCCTGGATGCCGAGCTGCTTCTCCACCGAGCGTTCCACCGGCAGGCCGTGGGTGTCCCAGCCGGCCTTGCGGACCACCCGGTGCCCGGTCATGGTCTTGAAGCGGCAGGCCAGGTCCTTGGTCAGTCGGGCCATGACGTGGTGCACGCCGGGCAGGCCGTTGGCCGTGGGCGGGCCCTCGTAGAACACCCAGTCCGGTCCGCCCTCGCGCTCGGCGACGCTGCGCTTGAACACGTCGTGCTCGCGCCAGAACTCGCTGATCAGGCGCTCGGACTCCGCGTCGTGGAACTTGCGGGCCAGGGGCCGGTAGCGTGTGCGGGTCTCAGTCATGACGGCTCTCGTCGGAATCCGCCGCGGGCAGTCGCCGCAGCACCTCCTCCACCAGACGGCACAGGTCGGGCTCGGCGCCCCGGGCGATGGCGATGATCTCGTCCACGTTCGCGGGCTGCAGGGTGTCGGGGAAGCAGGCGTCGGTCACCGCCGACAGGGCCAGCACCCGCATGCCGCCGTGGACGGCCGCCAGGCACTCCGGCACCAGGGACATGCCCACCGTGTCGGCGCCCACGCCGCGCAGGAAGCGGTACTCGGCGGCGGTCTCCAGGTTGGGACCGGCCACGGCCACGTAGACCGCCCGCTTCAGGGGCAGTCCCAGCTCCAGGGCGGCGGTCTCGGCCAGGGACACCAGGTCGCGGGCGTAGGGTTCGCTCATGTCGGGGAAGCGCACGCCCAGCTCGTCGTCGTTGGGACCGATCAGGGGGT
Source organism: uncultured Fibrobacteraceae bacterium (assembly GCA_964607825.1). Lineage (GTDB taxonomy): Bacteria > Krumholzibacteriota > Krumholzibacteriia > LZORAL124-64-63 > LZORAL124-64-63 > JAHIYU01. Next base: position 17,100 of record CAZSNA010000050.1, read on the forward strand.
TGTCCCCCATCATGTTGATGTGGTCGGTCACGACGGTCAGGTCGCCCGGCGCGAGCTGGTGGTTCATCCCGCCCACCGCGTTGGACGAGACGAGGGTATGGGCGCCGAGGGCGCGCATGACCCGCACCGGCAGCGTGATCCGCTGCATGGAGTGGCCCTCGTAGAAGTGGACCCGCCCCCGCATGGCCGCCACCGGACGGCCGCCGAGGGTTCCGAGCACGAAGGTGCCGTCGTGGCTCACGACCGAGGAGCTCGCGAAGTGGGGAATGTCCCCGTAGGGGATCTCGCAGCAGATGTCGATCCGCTCGGCGAGCGCGCCCAGGCCGGTGCCCAGGATCAGGCCGATCTCCGGGACCAGGTCGCAGCGCTCGCGCAGGAAGGCCGCAGCCTCCTCGATCTGACGACGATAATCGCTCACTCCGCACCTCCGCGCCGCCTCGCGGCGGCCAGAAAATTCCTGGAAACGCGATAAAGTAACACGCGGACCCGGCCCTATAAAGTGAAAAGCCGCCAAATAGTCAGGGCCAGGGGTCAAGCCGCGATCCGGATCAGCAGCGCGCAGAGCAGCCGCAGGGCCAGCAGGGCCAGGATCGGCGAGAGATCTATGCCCCGCAGGGGGATCAGGGGCCGGAACAGGGCCAGGAACGGGTCGGTCACCCGGCAGACCATCTGCAGGTAGGCGTTCGTGGGCCGCGGGCTGATCCAACCGATCAGCACGCGGGCGATGATCAGCCAGCTGTAGACCTGGCAGACGGCCAGCAGGAGCCGGAGCATCATGGCCGCGCCTCCGGTGGGGTCCGGGGCCCGAACACGGCGGTGCCGACCCGCACCAGGGTGGCCCCCTCCTCGATGGCGAGTTCGAAGTCGTCGGACATGCCCATGCTCAGCTCGGGCAGGGGCCGGCCGGTGTCGGCACGGGCCGCCTCGGCCAGGCGGCGCAGGGCGGCGAAGGTGTCGCGCAGCTCGGCCTCCGGCGCGCCGAAACGGGCCATGCACATCAGGCCCCGCGGGTCGAGGCCCGGCAGCCCGGCCGCGAGGGCGGCGGCCTCCGGGACCTCCGCCGGGGCCAGCCCGTGCTTCTGGGCCTCCCCCGTCACGTTGACCTCGAGCAGCACGGCCTGTCGCAGGCCCTGCTCGACGGCGACGTCGGAGAGGCGCCGCGCCAGCTTCGCCGAATCCACCGCGTGGATCAGGTCGAAGCGGCCCACGGCCTTGCGGGCCTTGTTGCTCTGCAGGTGTCCGATGAAATGCCAGGCGGGCGGGGGCGCGTCGACGCCGGCGGCGGAGAGGGCCGCCCCGAGCTCATCGGGACGGGGCAGGGCGTCCTGGATGCGGTTCTCGCCGAAGAGGACGTGTCCGGCGGCGGCGGCCTCGACCAGGGCCGGCAGGGGGATGCGCTTGGAGACGGCCACCAGCCGCACCGCGTCGTGGGGACGGCCCGCGCGGTCGCAGGCGGCCGCCATGCGGTCCCGGACGCGGGCCAGGTTGTCCGCCACTCGACTCACGGTCACTCCCGATCAGCGCCAGCGCAGCAGCAGGGTCCGGGGATCCAGCTCCATGTTCAGGTCGGGCATCTCGACGCGGTCGTGGCTCTTCAGCAGCCGCACGCGCACGTGGTCCTCGCAGGGGTCGAGCAGGATGATGACCCCGATCTGGTCGTCGAACCGGGCCACCTTGTGCGGCACGCCGCGTGCGTCGTGGTCCTGGTCGTCGCGATGGAGGCGGGACGAGGTCCAGATCTCGGCGTCCCACTCGCCGGCCAGCCCCCGCACGCCCTCGATCTCCCAGTCCTCGCTGTGCTCGAAGCGCGGGGTGCCGTCCATGATCACCACGTCCGGCGAGAAATGGGCGTTCTCGCGCAGGAACTCCGCGGACTGGCGCAGCTTGTCCAGGGAGAAGGTCTCGGGGTTGTAGACGAGGATGTGGCGGTTGCGCTCCAGGTCCAGGCGTCGCTCGAGGCGGTTGTCGAGCTGCTGGCGGTCGCAGATCAGCTGGAAGATCTCGAAGTAGAAGGCCCGCAGGTGCTCCACCGACTCCTGGGTGGAGATGTGCAGGACCTTGCGGCCGCGCAGCAGGGCGTCGACGGCCAGCCCCACCAGGAACGCGGTCTTGCCCACGCCGTTCCGCGAAAGCACCACGCCCATATTGCCCGCGCCGAGACCGCCGTCGGTCGCCTTCTCGAAGATCCGCAGCGGACTGCGGATCTGTGTGTCGTTCGTCGGCATCACCCGATCCTTCCGTCACTTGTTGCCGGCCGCGCGCTTCTCCAGGTAGGCCTCGACGAGCGTCTTGGCCACCTCGGCGGGCGCCGGCGTGTATCGCGCGAACTCCATGGTGTACTCGGCCTTGCCCTGGGTGCTCGACCGCAGGACGGTGGCGTACCCGAACATCTCGGCCAGCGGGACGTGGGCGTCGATGCGCACGAAGCCCTCGTCCTCGGTGGTGCCGATCACGATACCACGGCGCTGCATCACCGTGCCAAGGATTTCGCCCTGGAACTCGGTGGGCCCCTCGATCGACACCAGCATCAGCGGCTCCAGGACGATCGGCGACCCCTTGCCGTAGAACTCCCGGAAGCAGGCGCGGGCCGCGGCCTGGAAGGCCTGGTCCGAGGAGTCCTGGGCGTGATGGGCGCCGTCCTCCAGCACCACCTTCAGGCCCTGCACGGGATAGCCCGCGTAGGCGCCCTCGGGCAGCATGGCCAGGAAGCCCTTCTCCACCGCCGGGATGAACTCGGTGGGGATGTTGCCGCCCACCACCCGGTTGTCGAAGACGAAGTCGCCCTCGTCGTTGGGCTCGAGGTACCCCTTGATGCGACCGTACTGGCCCGAGCCGCCGGTCTGCTTCTTGTGGGTGTAGTCGAAGGGCACCCGCGTGGTGATGCACTCCCGATACGAGACCTTCGGCGCGCCCACCTCGACCTCCGCCTTGTACTCGCGGCGGATGCGCTCGAGGTACACCTCCAGGTGCAGCTCGCCCATGCCCATGATCAGGGTGTCGCCGGTCTCCTCGTCCTTCCGCGTGCGGAAGGTCGGGTCCTCCTTGGTGAAGCGGCCGAGGGCCTTGGCCAGGTTGGCCTGGGCCTTGTTGTCGACCGGCACCACGGCCAGGGAGACCACCGGCTCGGGCACGTGCATCGAGGTCATGGAGATCGGGTCGCCGCCGGTGAAGGTGTCGCCCGAGGCGCAGTCCACGCCGAAGAGCGCCACGATGTCGCCGGCGTGGGCCTGCTCGATGTCCTGCATCTCGTCGGCGTGCATCTGCACCAGGCGGCCCACCTTGATGCGCTTGCCCGTGCGCGTGTTGTGGAGGGTGTCCCCCTTGGCGACCGTGCCCTGGTAGATGCGGATGTACGTGAGCTGGCCGTAGAGGCCGTCCTCCAGCTTGAAGGCCAGCGCCAGGCGGGGCTCCTCGTCGTCCACGCGGATCGTGAAGACCTCCTCGTTCCCCTCGACGTCGATGCGGTGGGCCTCGTTCTCCACCTCGGTGGGATCCGGCATGTAGCGCACCACGGCGTCGAGCAGCAGCTGGACGCCCTTGTTCTTGTATGCGCTGCCCATGAAGACCGGCGTCAGCTCGCGGGTCAGGGTGCCGCGGCGCACGGCGTCGTGGATCAGCTCCTCGGTGACCTCGTCCTCCAGGGCGGCCTCCATCAGCTCGTCGCTGAACATGCTGGCGGCGTCGATCAGGATCTCGCGGCGGGCCTCGGCCTCGTCGAGGTAGCGCTCGGGGATGTCCTCCCAGACCAGGTCCTCGCCCATCTCGCCGCCGAAGCGGCAGGCCTGCATGCGCACCAGGTCGATCACGCCCTCGTGTTCCTGCTCGAGCCCCAGGGGGATCTGCATCATGACCGCGTTGTGGTGCAGCTTTTCGCGGAGCTGGTCGGTCACGCGGCGGGGATTGGCGCCGGAGCGGTCGCACTTGTTGACGAAGGCGACGCGCGGCACCTTGTAGCGCTTCATCTGGCGGTCCACGGTCATGGACTGGGACTGCACGCCGGCCACGGCGCACAGCACCAGCACGGCGCCGTCGAGCACGCGCAGGGCGCGCTCCACCTCGATGGTGAAGTCCACGTGCCCCGGGGTGTCGATGACGTTGATGGCGTGGCCGTCCCACTCGCAGTGGGTGGCCGCCGAGGCGATGGTGATGCCCCGCTCGCGCTCGAGCTCCATGGAATCCATGGTGGCCCCCACGCCGTCCTTGCCGCGCACCTCGTGCACGGCGTGGATGCGTCCCGTGTAGTACAGGAAGCGCTCGGTGAGGGTGGTCTTGCCCGAGTCGATGTGGGCGCTGATCCCGATGTTCCGCAGCTTGGCGATATCTCTGGCCATGGTTCTCTCCGGGCGGTCCGTCCGCCCCCTGAACGAGTCCGATCACCGGGCGCAACCGGGCCCGGCGAACAATGCGGACGCCCACCGTCTCGGGTGGGCGCCGCGCGGAATATACGCCGAAACCGGAGTTTTGCAAACCGATTCGTGGTTTTTTAGCCGCCCGGGGGGATCAGGTCCAGCTCGCGGCCCGCGTCGCCGAAGGCCTCGAGCGCCCGGTCGATCATCTCCGGCGTGTGGGCCGCCGAGATCTGCAGCCGGATGCGCGACTGGCCCCGGGGCACCACCGGGAAGGCGAAGGCCACCGCGTAGACGCCGCGTTCGAAGAGCGCCGCGCCGAGGCGGGCCGCCCGCGTCGCGTCGTCCGCGTGGCGCCGCAGGTGCACCGGGATGATGGGGTGTTCGCCCGTCTCCACGTCGAAGCCCAGGCCGCGCAGCCCCTCGCGCATGCGCCGCTGGCTCTCCCCCATCCGGCGCAGGGGCGACGGGTCGTCCCGCAGGATCCGCAGCACCTCCAGGGCCGCGCCGCAGACCGCCGGCGGCAGGGTGTTCGAGAACACGTACGGCCGGCTCTTCTGCCGCAGCCAGTCGATCACCGGAACGGGGCCCGCGGTGCAACCGCCCATGGCGCCGCCGAGGGCCTTGCCCAGGGTGGTGGTCACGATGTCGACGCGGCCCTGCACGCCGCAGTGCTCGGGAGAGCCGCGGCCGGTGGCGCCGATCACGCCGGTGCCGTGGCTGTCGTCGACGACCAGCACGGCGTCGTGGGCCTCGACCAGGTCGCAGAGCTCGGCCAGCGGCGCCACGTCCCCGTCCATGGAGAAGACGCCGTCGGTGACCACCAGCCGCAGGCGCGCGTCGGCGCTCTCGCGCAGACGGGCCGCGAGCTGGTCCAGGTCGCCGTGGTCGTAGACCAGGCGACGGGCCTTGCACAGCCGCACGCCGTCGATGATCGAGGCGTGGTTGAGGCGATCGGAGATCAGGGCGCAGTCGGCGTCGAGCAGGGGCTCGAAGAGGCCGCCGTTGGCGTCGAAGCACGCGGCGTAGAGGATGGCGTCCTCGCAGCCCAGGAAATCGGCCAGCTCGGCCTCGAGCCGCTTGTGGAGTTCGGTGGTGCCGCAGATGAAACGGGCCGAGGAGAGGCCGTAGCCCCAGTCGTCGAGGGCTCGCTTGGCCGCCTCGACCACGCGCGGATCCGAGGCCAGGCCCAGGTAGTTGTTGGCGCAGAAATTCAGCAGGCGGCGGCCGTCGGCCTCGACCTCGGCCCCCTGGGGACCGGCGAGCACGCGCTCGGACTTGTAGAGATCGGCGGCGTGCAGGACGTCGAGTGCCGCGCCCAGGTGTCGGATCAATCCCTCGTGCATGACGCGCCCCTTTCGTGGCCGGACCGTCCCTCCGACCGGTAATCAGGGGGACGGAGGCGGCCGTGTCCAGGAGGAATCCGAACGTGAAAAGCCCCCGGACCCGCTGGGATCCGGGGGCCTTCGCGAACGTTCGGCCTAGGCGTAGAAGCTCTTCATCTCGTCGAGCGTCTTCAGGGGGATCTTGTCGCCCCAGCCCGCCTGCCCGAAGGCGATCATGCGGGCCTTGACCACCTCGGCCATGGCCACGCGCGCCGGCTTGAGATAGTCGCGCGGATCGAACTTGCCGGGCGTCTCGGCGAAGACCTTGCGGATGGCGCCGGTGATGGCCAGGCGGTTGTCCGTGTCCACGTTGATCTTGCGCACGCCGTGCTGGATGCCCTTCTGGATCGCCTCCACGGGCACGCCGTAGGTCTCGGGCATGTCGCCGCCGTAGCGGTTGATGATGTCGATGAGCTCCTTGGGCACCGAGCTGCTGCCGTGCATCACCAGGTGGGTGTTGGGCAGGCGGCCGTGGATCTCCTCGATGAGGTCCATCTTGAGCACGTCGCCGCCGGGCTTCTTGGTGAACTTGTAGGCGCCGTGGCTGGTGCCGATGGCCACGGCCAGGGCGTCGCAGCCGGTGTCGGCCACGAAACGCTGGGCCTCGTCGGGGTCGGTCAGATGGGCCAGGGCCTCGTCGCCGGTCAGGCCGGCGCCGTGGCCGTCCTCGATGCCGCCCAGGCAGCCGATCTCGGCCTCCACGGTCACGCCCAGGGCGTGGGCCCGGTCGACCACCTGCTTGGTGGTCTCCACGTTGTACTCGTAGCTCGACGGGGTCTTGCCGTCCGCCTGGAGCGAGCCGTCCATCATCACAGAGGTGAAGCCCTGGTCGATGGCCGAGAAGCAGGTCTCGGGGCTGTTGCCGTGGTCCTGGTGCATGGCGATGGGCACCTGGGGGTTCAGTTCCGCCGCCGCCAGCATCAGGTGGCGCAGGTAGTTGTCCTGCGAGTAGGAGCGGGCACCGCGGGACGCCTGCACGATGACCGGCGAGTTGGTCTCGACGGCGGCCATCATGATGGACTGGATCTGCTCCATGTTGTTGACGTTGAAGGCGCCGACGCCGTAGTCGTTCTCGGCGGCATGGTCCAGCAGGACGCGCATGGGTACCAGCGGCATGTCTCGTCTCCTCTAGTCTATCAGGGACCGCACGGCACGGAAGCCGACGGGGCCGTTCAGGAAGGGATCGTAGGCGTGACGGTTGGCGCTGCGGCAGGCCCGGGCGTAGGCGTCCACGTCGCCGCCGCGCACGCAACGGAGGATTCCATCGGCCGGACCGACGGGATTCTCGGCGGCGTGGTCGTCGTAGGCCTCGCTGGCGAACCAGTCGTGGCACCACTCCCACACGTTGCCGTGCATGTCGTACAGGCCGAAGTCGTTGGGATCCTTCTGGCCGCTGATGCGGGGGATGCCCTCGCCGCCGTACCAGGCCACCCGCTCCAGGTTCACGTCGCCCACGGTGGCGATCAGGATGGGGCCGGACGCGTAGGCGGTGCGGGTGTCGGCGCGGCAGGCGTACTCCCACTCGGCCTCGGTCGGCAGACGGTAGCCCTCGAGCAGCGAGGGATCGGCGCCCGTCAGCTCCCAGGTGGAGTGATCGTAGGCGCGCTCGAGACCGTTCTCCAGGCTCACCCAGTCGCAATAGGCCGCGGCGGAGAACCAGGTGAGGCCCCTGATGGCCCTCAGGGAGACGTTGTCGTAGAAGTTCAGCGGATTGTCGCCGCTGTTGGGGGACACGTTCACGCTGATGTTCGAGGGCGCCGTGACCTGCAGCAGGCCCGTGTTGCCGTCGAGCAGATCGAACACGTCGACCCGCACCGCGGGCGTCGCGCCGGGCATCGCGTTCGGCGAGTGGTCGACGATCACGATGGCGTTCGGGTTGTTGGCGAACTCCACGGTATCGCGGTAGGTGTCGAAGTTGAAGCTGGTGGTGTAGATCTCCAGCCTCGCCGCGTCGAGCAGGCTGGCCGCGATCGCGCTCCCCAGGAAGCTCCGGCTCGAGACCTCGTACTGGTCGCAGACGATGTTGTAGGTGAAGGCCACCTCGTGCAGCGTCTCGTCGCCCTCGCGGGCCAGCTCGTCCTCGGGGCTCCCCATGAAGTAGCTGCCCACGGGCAGGATCACGCCGCGGTCGAACTCGTCGTCGACGCGGGGCTGGAACACGGCCTCGAAGGTCACGGTGTTGCCCAGGGCCATCTGCGTGACCCCGGAGGGCACGGGCGCCCAGAGCTCGTCGGTCCCCTGCCAGAGGACGTCCACCGGACCGGAGTGGTCGATCTGGAACTGGGCGTCGCCCACGCCGGTGGTCAGGGTGCCGTCCGCGGCGGTGCAGTACCAGATCGAGGGCGTGTCGTCGGGCGTGACGTCGATCACCACGGTCGCCGGCGCATCCTCGAAGAAGGTGCTCTCGAGACGGTAGGTGTCCCCGCCCTGCACCTCGAAGTACACGTACTCCTCGCCGGTCACGTTGACCCAGTCCTCGTTCGGGATCCAGCGCATGACGTATCGGCCGGGATAGACGCTCACCGAACGGCCGCCCGAGCCGCTCGCCTCGGTGACGCCCTCGAGGCGCCAGGTCACGGACGCGTTGCCGGGCGTCGGATCGATGATCACCGTGGCCATCTCGATGCTGCTCGCCGGGTCGTCGTCGCAACCGGCCGCGACCATGATCAGCGCCGCCAACGTGACGACGATAAAGAGCTTGGGCATGCCTGAATCCCCTTGATCTTGGGCAGAATACGGCCGTGGCCGTGGTACGGATTCCGACGTCAAACTACGTCGGGAAGCTCGGTCAAGTCAAGGCAGTTCGGGAGACGGCGGCGGACCGGGAGCGGCCGCCGCGCGCGGAGAAATGGTGGAGGCGGCGGGAATCGAAC
>CAZSNA010000051.1:0-25416 GCA_964607825.1 uncultured Fibrobacteraceae bacterium
CCGGGGGCGGCGTCGTCTCGCCCATCGCCGGGACCGTCGTCGAGATCAAGTGCAAGGCCGGCGATCCGGTGACCCGGGGCCAGGAGCTGCTGGTCATCGAGGCCATGAAGATGAACACCACCATCTCCGCGCCCGGCGCCGGGACGGTCAAGTCGGTCCTGGTGGCCGCCGGCGACAGCGTGCGCGAGAACCAGCAGCTGGTCGAGCTGGGCTGACATGGACGTCATCTGGGAATTCCTGCAGGTCGGCGCCTTCGGCAACTTCACCGCGGGCAACCTGGTGATGCTGGTCATCGGCTGCGTCTTCATCTACCTGGCCATCAGCAAGGACTACGAGCCTCTGCTGCTGGTGCCCATCGGCTTCGGGATCCTGGTCGGCAACATCCCCTTCTCCCCGGGCATGAACATCGGCGTGTACGAGGAGGGCAGCGTGCTGTCCATCCTCTACCAGGGCGTCAGCAAGGGCTGGTATCCGCCGCTGATCTTCCTGGGCATCGGGGCCATGACCGACTTCTCCTGCATGCTGTCGAATCCGCGCCTGATCATGCTGGGCGCGGCGGCGCAGGCGGGCATCTTCATCACCTTCTTCGGGGCGCTGGCCCTGGGGTTCGAGGTGAACCAGGCGGCGTCGATCGGCATCATCGGCGGCGCCGACGGACCGACGGCCATCTTCCTGTCCTCCCAGCTCGCGCCGGAGTTCCTGGGGCCCATCGCCATCGCGGCCTACTCCTACATGGCCCTGGTGCCGGTGATCCAGCCGCCCATCATCAAGCTGCTGACGAGCCGCCGCGAACGACTGATCCGCATGAAGCCCTCGCGGCCGGTGAGCAAGCGCCTGCGCATCGTGTTCCCGATCACGGCCTTCCTGCTGTCGGCCCTGATCGCGCCGGGCGCCATCACCCTGCTGGGCATGCTCTTCTTCGGCAACCTGCTCAAGGAGAGCGGCGTGACCGAACGGCTGGCCAAGACGGCGCGCAACGCCCTGATCGACATCGTCACCATCCTGCTGGGCCTGACCGTGGGCACGTCGACCGACGCCTCGGTCTTCCTCACGCCGGCCTCGATCAAGATCTTCGTGCTGGGCGCGGGCTCCTTCGCCGTCGCGACGGCCGCGGGCATCCTCTTCGCCAAGGGCATGAACCTGGTGTTCCGCGAGAAGGTCAATCCGATCATCGGCGCCGCGGGCGTGTCGGCGGTGCCCGACTCGGCGCGGGTCTGCCAGATGGTCGGCGCCCGCGAGGATCCGCAGAACTTCCTCATCATGCACGCCATGGCCCCCAACGTGGCCGGGGTGATCGGCTCCGCGGTGGCGGCGGGCGTGTTCCTGTCCAGCCTGGTGAACTGATCCCCGCCGACGCGACCCGTCCGTCGCCGCCGGCCCCCGTCGGGTGTACCTTGTGCGCCCGTTTGCGGCTTCAGCCGGGAGGACGAGTTGGACTGGATCGAGTGGATCGGCTACGCGGGATCGGCGCTGGTCGCGGTTTCCCTGATGATGAGCGCGGTGGTGCGGCTGCGGGTGATCAACCTGGCGGGCGCGCTGATCTTCGCGGCCTACGGCGCCCTGACCGGCGCGATGCCCGTGCTGGCGGTCAACGCCTTCATCGTGGTCGTCAACGCCTGGCACCTGGCGCGCATGGCGCGCGGCCGCCGGGACTACTTCGAGCTCATGCCCATGCACGACGCGCGCAATCCCTATCTGCGGCGCTTCCTGGACTTCCACGCCGAGGATATCCGGCGGTACTTCCCCGACTTCGAGCCGGAGGCCCTGGAGGTCCCGGTGACGGTCTTCATCCTGCGCAACCTGGCGCCGGCGGGCCTGGTGATCTGCTCGCGCGAGGACGACGCCTCCCTGCGCGTGGACCTCGACTACGTGCTGCCGGCCTACCGCGACTTCGAGTGCGCGAAGTGGTTCTACCGGGAGTGGGGACCGCGTCTGGCCGGATCGGGCTACGAGCGGTACGTCGCCCGGACCACGACGGGGATCCACGCCTCGTACCTGCGCAGGATGGGCTTCGCGGCGGATCCGGCCCGGGGGGAGGGCTGGCATGCGAGGCCGATCCTGGCCGGTCCGGCGTGATCCGCCCCGGACGCCGTCGACTCCTGACGTGATTTCACATGGAGAAAAACGCCGTCCCTCGATATCCGGGTAGGGATTCCACCGATCGTGCCGATCGGATATAATGGAGTCGTCCCATCGTTGTCGATCGACGGTATTCCAGGCGGAGAAACGATCGCAGGCGCAGTGGAGCACTATTCATTCATCGTCAAGATCCCCTACAAGGGCACCAAGGAATTCCTCGTCGAGATCGACGCGCGGGAGCCCCTGATCGAGTGCTTCGCCTCGGTCGTCGACGCCATGACGGGCACCGAGGACGAGATCCCCATCGTCAGGAAGGACGAGCTCGGTCACGAGATGGAGGTGATCTGGGTGTTCGCCTGGGGCGATCCCGAGGCGGGGATCGAGGAGCTCGCCGAGCACCTCAGCCTCAAGGCGCAGGGCGTGCCGCCCGGCTCGGAGATCGTGGTCACGGACATCAGCATCGGCGTGGGGGCGCCGGAGATGAGCAACGACGCGCGGCTGGTCAACGACCGCGTGCGCCTGATGAACCTGATCAAGCGGAACGCCGAGCACCTCGACCTGATCAAGGCGACGCCGCGCACGATGGACATCTCGGTCAAGGGCGTGAAGGCCATCACCGGACTGGACGAGGACGGCCGCATCCGCTGCGCCGCCGACCACCGCATCCGGATCCTCATCCCCGAGCGCTACCCCTACGAGGGCCCGACCATGGTGCCGTTGAGCCCGGTCTTCCACCCCAACATCTGTCTCAACGGCGCCGAATGCCACGTCTGCTACTCGGAGGGCTACACGCCCGACGGGGAGGACACGCTCTCCTACATGGTCGACCAGTACGTCCGCATGATCCAGTACCACCCGCGGGCCTGGAACCTGGAGGAGCCCCACCGCCGCCTGAACCTGGAGGCCAGCCGCTGGCTCGAGGCCCGGCTCGCGGAGGGCAGCGACCTGATCCCCATCAAGCCGACGGTGAAGCTGAGATGTCAGGAGGAGCGATGATCGCAACGGCCGCCGGACAGGGCCCGCGCCGCGGAGGCTCGGATGGCTGACGCTCCCAGGAAGGTCCGCGTCCTGGCGGTCAACGTCTTCCCGGTGGGACCCACCTACACCCTCCACCGGGACGAGGACGGCTCCCTGGAGATCCGCTGCACCCAGGGCGTGCTCCGCGCCATGCTCGACCACGCGCGCAAGGGACTGACCCGCGACAAGGGCGGTCTGATGGAGCGCGAACCCACCGAGGTGAAGGGGTTCCTGCTGGGACGGGTCGAGCAGATGGGCAAGCGGCTCGTGGTGGTCGTCGAGCGCACGGTCGAGCTGCCGCCGCACGCCCTGGACCAGTCCGACGCGGCCTACTTCACGGCGGCGGATCACGTGCTCCTGGAACAGAAGCAGCGCAAGTACGACGGCGGGCAGGTCGTCGGCTACTACCACAGCCATCCGCGCCACCGGGTCCGGGCCTCGGAGCAGGACATCCGGCATTTCCGGGAGAACCTCACCGAGCCGTACCAGCTGGCGGCCATCGTCGGCCCGGCCGAGTCGTCGACCGGCTTCTTCCTGCAGCGCGGGCTCGACGGATACGCGGCCGGCCAGGAACCGGAGTTCTCCGTCGAATACGACGGCGACGGCATGCCGGTCATCGACACGGAGCTCGCGGAGTTCCCGTCCGAGAGCCCGGGCCGCCCGCCCGTGCGTGCGAAGGCGAGGAGCTGGCGGGGCCTCTCGGTCCTCGCGGCGCTGCTGGCGCTCGTCGCCGTGACCGTGGCGCTCCTGATCTATTCCGCGGCCTTCCGGCCGGAGAGCGTGCCGGTCGTGCGTCTGAGCGATCACGACCTGGAACTCGACCAGCAGACGCCCCGGCGCACGATCTCCCTGAGCCTCGGCTCGGCCGGGGCCTGCGACTTCACGGTGCGGACCGAGGAGGGCGCGGACTGGCTGGAGGTCGCGCCGGCGGAGGGGGAGCTCGAGCATCCCGACGTGGCGGAGATCACGGTGTCGGCCGACATGAGCCGGATCGAAGCGGGGGACACCCTCCTGTCCCACCTGGTCGTGGTGTCCGTGCCGCGGGTCGAGGGGGCCGAGGCCCAGGCGACCACGATCCCCGTCAGGGGCAGCAAGAACGTCCGGCTGGTCGAGCAGCGCTCCGACTGGCGCCTGGGGGCGCCGAGGGTGGATTACGACGGACTCGACTGGGACCTGTCCGGCTGTCCCCTGGAGGGCGACGACGTGCGCGTGCGCGTCGCGCTGTCGACGAGCGACGGACGGTCGGAGACGACGGTCTTCACGCGCGAGGCGGAGCGGGCGCGGTTGCGCGTGGCGAGCGGCGATCTGCCCTCGCCCCTGGACTGGTCGACCCTCCGCCTGGAGGCGCGGGCCTCGCAGGACGTGGAGCACGCCGACCGGATCGTCGCCCACAGCTGCGTCGGCGCCGCGTCCCTCGACAAGCGGGTGCGCGACTGGGCCCTGCCGCCGCCGGAGATCGACGGCGGCGTCTTCACCTTCGCGACGCTGCCGCTGCCGACCACGGCCCACTGGATGGTCGAGGTGGACGAGGGGAACGGCTGGCGCGGCGTCAACCGGGGCGTCCTCGCGACGGGCCGCTCCGTCTCCCACGCCCAGGAATACGGCCCCGCCCTGCGCGAGCTGAGGATCCGCGCCGCGTTCGTGGGCGAGCACGCCGTGTACGAGTACCGCTACGTCTTCTCCTTCTCCGGCGTCGAGCGGCGAGACGTGGCCTTCGACCGGACCCAGGGAGCGCACGGCCGCGCCTTCCGGGCGAATCATCCGGAGCGCTACGAGGCGTCCGGCGCCGCGCTGCTCGGCGAGATCGGCGGCCCGCGCCACTACGAGGATCTGGACGCCGCCGACCGGGTCGGCTGGGTGCTCATCACCAAGAACCGACGCGTGCACGAGGACAGCTGGGGGCGCCTGAAGGCCGTCGGGGACGAGCTGGAGAGCGCGGGCCACGGGCGGTTCGCCTGGTACTACCACCACGGCGACGAACGCATCATGCTCGTCTTCGTCATGGCCGACGACAGGTTCCAGGAGCATTGCGAGGCCCTCGTGTCGTATCCCGAGGTCCTGAACCTGACCTCGATCGCCTCCAGGCGGCGTCTGTCCATCCGGCCGCCCGCCATCGAGGACGAGGACGCGTTCAACCTGGGGACCTACCGGATTCCCCGGGACGGGGGGTCATGAGGAAGTCGAGACGGCATCTCTGGACCCAGATCAGCCTCTACGCCCTGGTGGGCGCCGCGGTGGGGGTCGCCGTCGTCGCCGTGTTCATCTGGCCCGTCGATTCGCTCTGGCACCCGGACGGCGGGGTCAGGCCGGGCACGGAGGATCATCTGAGGTCCGTCACGATCCTCATGCTCTACCTGCCGCTGGGATGCCTGCTGGGACTCGTGCTCGGCGCCGTCGAGTCCGTGCACGACAGCGGCGTCAAGGAGACCCTGGCCGCGGAGTGGCGCTGGCTGCTCGCCGCCACCCTGCTGGGCGGCGCCGGCGGCTTCCTGGGGGGACACGCCGGGGAGTGGGTGATGGCCGAGATCCAGGCCCTGCCCGGCGAGATCATGTCGCCCCTGGGCCGCGGGCTCGGCACGCTGGTGCTGGGATTCGGGCTGGGGACCGCCGTCGGCCTTACCGAGAAGCTGCGCAACAACTCCTCCGAGCGGCTGCTGGCGGGGGTGCTCGGCGGCGGCCTGGGCGGGATCGCCGCCGCGCTGGTCTTCCATTTCCTGGTCCGCAACGTCGAGTTGATGAGCGTGCTGGCCATCGTGCTGCTGGCGTCGCTGCTGGCCGGCTTCATCGGCTCGGTGACGTACATGCGGAGCAGCGCCTTCCTGGAGGGCATGGAGGGCAACATCTTCAAGTACGCCGCGGGATTCGAGAAGTCGCTGCTGGCGGACGCCCCGAACGTGATCGGATCGGGCATCCCCACGCGCTTCTCCGGCCGCACGACCTTCAAGATCGCCATGGACCGCAACATCCAGAGCGAGCACGTCCGGCTCGAGATGGACGAGGACGCCCGGGCCTGGGTCCTGAGCGTGCTGAACGAGCACGCGGAGACCTACGTGAACGGCGCCCGGATCGAGAGCGGTTCGAAGAAGCTGTGGGACGGCGACGTCATCACCCTGGGCGGCACGTCGTTCCGCTTCAGGCTCGCGTGACGAGCAGAGGGACGGTCATGGGATGAGAGCAATGTCGAGGCTCGCCTGCCTGCTGCTGCTGGCGTCGTCGTGCGTCGCGGCGGACGGGGCCGGCGGTCCGCCGAGCCTGCATCTCGACATCGACTCCATCGAGTCCGTCGGCGTCTCGGACGCGGGCACGGTCCTCGCGCGCGTCTTCTTCAAGGTCTACGCCAGCGAGGCGCCGCAGCCGGAAACGCTCTGGACGCGGGACGTGGACGAGACCGTCTTCCGTCAGCTCCACCTGGACGGCCTGCCGGCCCCCTTCGTCTCGCCGCCCGACCGCGTGCGCTCGGAGACGCGGCCCGTGCCCATGGTCTTCCTGCTGGTGATCGACGTGAGCGGCTCGATGGGCGGCTACGGCAGCTGGCGCGGCATGCAGAACTACGACCGCCGCATGAAGCCCCTGCGCGACGCCCTGCTGGGGTTCATCGCGAACAACGCCCTGCCCCACGTGTACGTCCGGCTCTATCCCTTCGGGCACCTCGTGCCGCACCCGGTGGAGGTGCCGCGTTCGAACCAGGATCTGGAGGCGTGGCAGGGGCGCTATCTGCCGCTGACGGGCGACGGGGCCGACGCCCTCGAGCAGGGCGTGACGGACATCGACGGTTTCGTGCGGGACGGGCACCGCAACGTGGACACCTCGCTCTTCGCGGCCTACCGCGAGGGCATCCGCGAGCTGGGCGAAGCCGCGGCCCTGCCCGAATACCGGGGCGCGAAGCGCGTGCTGATCCTGTTGACCGACGGCATGAACGATCCGCGCCAGGCGCCGCAGGCCTACCGGGACCTGACCGTCGACGACGTGCTGGCGACGATCGCCGCGGAGGGCTCGCCGGCCGTCTACACCATCGGCTTCGGCCTGGACGACCCGGAGACCATCGCGACCATGGAGAACGTCGCCCGGCTCGGCAACGCCGACTTCACGCCCGTGGCGGAGGGGCAGGACGCCGCGGCCATGCTGCATGCGGCCTACGAGGACGTCGTCGAGCTGGAGGGGCGGTCCTGGTACGTGGACGTCGACACGGGCAAGAGCCGGAAACGGGTGGCGATCGAGGGCACGGGCATCTCCGTCGGCGACGCGCCGCCCATGAACGACCGGATGCTGCTGCTGCCGTCCGCGGGGGTCGAGATCTCGACCCGCTATCGCCTCATCGCGCTCGACCTGATCGGGCTGCTCGTGGCGGGCCTGCTGGCGGTCTGGTTCTTCTTCTACCAGCGGCGGATCGACGCCTCCGAGCGCGAGGCGGACTCCGCACCCGGCGGTGACGAGGCGCCCTCCGGTGAGATCGAGACGGTGAGCCTGGCCGGGATGTCCGTCCAGGCCTGGCGGCGCCAGCAGGACTCCGGCGAAGAGGTGGACGGCGATGATTGATGTGCGGATCCGGACAGCCTGTGTGATCGTCGCGCTCCTGGCGGCGAGCGTGACGACGGCCGGTGCGGACACCTCCGCCGCCGCGGCGGACTCGCTGGAGTTCGTCATCGAGACCACCGCGGGCGAACCGCTGTGGGGCGGCGAGCTGGAGTTCTGCGCCGGGGAGGACTGCGTCTTCGTCGAGCTCGTCTCGCCGGACGGGCGCTTCGGCATCGCCGTGGCCGACGTCGATCCCGACAAGGCGTATACCGTGATCCACTACGACGAGCGGGGCCGCACGGCCCACGCCCTGCGGGGCTGGCGCTACGTGCCGTCGTCGTGGGACCGGGGCCGCGACCCCGAGCTCGGCGTCGACCGCATGATCATCTCGCCGACCTTCACCGGCACGGACGACGGCCAGCTCATCTTCTCCCTGAACACCGAGGTGAACCCGGCCTGGCAGGAGATGAGGGAGGTCGCCGTGGCCGAGGTCGTGCGCGCGGAGCGGGACGGCATGCTCGCCGTGGCCCCGCCGCGCCTCGCGTTCGCCTGGCGCGTGCCCCTGATGCTGGGCGGGCGGTTCGTCGCCGACGAGGGCTTCGCCGGGGGCGTCGAGAGCGTCAAGCCGGGCCTGTCGTTCGGCCTGGACCTGCTGTTCGGTTTCGCCGACGTCACGGGCGCCCCGGCGGCCGGGTGGTCCGGCTATCGCGTCTTCGAGCTCGCGTACGCGGGCAACCGCTACGAGACGCGCCAGCTGCTCTCGCCCGGCGAGCTGTCCGACGTCACCTTCCACAGGCTGTCGCTCTCGTTCGGCACCGGGTGGATGAGCCCGACGCGCGAGTGGGATCTGCGTCTCGGGATCAGCGCGGCCTGGGGCGGCATCTACGACGGCGACGACGTCCTGGCCTACGGCGGACGCGACTACGGGTTGTCCGGCGCCGGCGCCTACGCCCAGGTGCGGCGGAGCATCGTGCGGGGCGGCGGCGCGGACGTCGGCCTGGTCGTCCGGGGCGGCTACATGCACTATCCGGCCGACGCCGAGGACGGGGACATCTGGTACGGGGGCGCACCGTCGCTGGCGGTCGGCCTGGTGGTTTTCTAGGGAGCTGAAACGTGCGCGGAATACCGTTGGTCCTGGCCCTTCTCCTGTCGATCCCGCTGTTGTTCGCCGGTTGCGACCGCAAGGACAACGACTGGGCGGACTTCTCCGCCACCCTCAAGTCGGTGGACGCCGAACCGACCCTGGTCGCCGTCGCCGAGGGCGGAGCGACGGGACAGTACCGTCTCAGCCTGTCCCTGTCGCCGTTGAGCGAGGTGCGCGTCGCGATCGCCGCCGATCTCGGCGAGGTGACGGTCTCGCCCGACACGGTGGTGTTCGGGACGGACGACTGGGCCGACGACCGGCTCGTCGAGGTGACGGCCGTGGATGATCGTCGCGTCGAGGCCGCCCACGCCGATTCGCTGCGCCACGTGGTCATCACCGACGACGCCGGCTACCGGGACGCCGCGGTGCCCGTGGTGGCCGTGAACGTCGCCGACAACGACCTCGCGGCGGTGGACGTGGCCCCGACGGCCCTGCAGCTCGCCGAGAGCGACGGCGACGACACGGAGACCTACGAGGTGAGCCTGTCGTCCGAGCCCGGCGCGGCCGTGCGCGTCGTCGCCGCCTCGATCGACGCCACGGTCCGGATCGATCCCGACACCGTCGTCTTCCATCCCTTGCTCTGGGACGAGCCGGCGACGGTCACCGTCTGGGTCGAGGACGACGACGTCGCCGAGGGCCAGCACGGCGCCGAGATCACCCACGTCGTCCTGTCCGACGACGACGCCTTCGACGGCGTCGCGGCGGCCTCGGTCCAGCTGACCATCGACGACGACGGACAACCCGTCCTGGACCTCGAGACGCCCGCTCCCGCGATCGAGGCGTCCGGGGCGTCGATCACGCTCAGGCTCGAACTGACGAGCCCCAGCGCCTTCGACGTCACCGCGCGGCTGACCACCGCGGACGTCACCGCGACGGCCGGGGTCGACTACGTCGCGGTCGACGAGCAGATCACGATCCCCTCCGGCGAGACCTTCGTGCTCCGCGACGTGACGGTGCTCGACGACGCCACGCCGGAAGGGGCCGAGAGCTTCACCGCGACCCTGTCCGACGTCCAGGGGGCCCAGCTCGGCGACGCCGAGGCCGCCTGCACCATCCTGGACGACGACCTGCCCGCCCTCTCGGTGAACGACGTCGTCGTGGCCGAGGGAGACGGCGAGGCCGTCTTCCGCGTCTCGATCACGCCCGTGTCGGCGCGGGACGTGGTCTTCACCTTCGCCACGGCCGACAACACGGCCGTGGCCCCCACCGACTATTCAGCGGTGGCCATGACCGACACGATCCCCGCCGGCGAGGCCTGGGTCGACGTGCCCGTGGTCATCGTCGACAACGCGGTCTCGGAGCCCGTGGAGACCTTCACGGTCCACCTGCTCGCGGCCCCGGACCAGGCCTCCATCCTGGACGGCGAGGGCGTGGGCACCATCGTCGACGACGACGGCGACCTCACGGTCTTCGTGGTCGACACGACCGCGCAGGAGGACGACGGTTCCGCCGTCTTCCAGCTGAACCTCTCGGGCCTGAGCCAGCAGGACGTGGTCCTGACCTGCTCGACCCAGGACGGGACGGCGACCGCGGGCGACGACTACACGGCCCGCACCGACGAGCAGGTCGTCATCGAGTCCGGCTCCCTGTCCACGACCTTCGCGGTCCCGCTGATCGACGACGGGGACGCGGAGGAGACCGAGGCCTTCACGCTGCTGATCGTCGACGCGTCCGGCGCCGCGATCGGCGATCCGAGCGCCGACTGCGTCGTCACGGACGACGATCCGGTGACGCTGGACGTGGGGGACGCCGTCGCGGGCGAGCAGGAGGGGACGATCGTCTTCCGCGTCGCCAAGACGCCGGCCGTCTCGCGCGACGTCGCGTTCCAGATCGACACCGTCTCCGGCACCGCCGGGGAGGGCGACGACTTCCTGGGCGTGCACACGACCCTGGCGATCCCCGCCGACAGCACCGGCGTAGACGTGCAGGTGGGCATCGTCCAGGACGATCTCCACGAGCCCGACGAGACCTTCACCGTGCAGCTGAGCGCTCCGACGGGGCTGGCCGTGATCGGCGACGGCGTCGGCGCGGGCACCATCCAGGACGACGACGGGCTGTCGGTGAGCGTGGGCGACGTCCTGGTGGACGAGGACGGCGGACCGGCCGTCTTCACCCTCACCCTGTCCGGGCAGAGCCAGCAGGACCTGACGCTGCTCATCTCCACCCAGGACGGCACCGCGGCCGCCGGCGCCGACTACCAGGCGCAGAGCGACGTCGCCGTCGTGGTGGACGCCGGACTGGTCTCGGCCGAGCACGAGGTCGTGATCATCGACGACGAGGACACCGAGGATTCCGAGACCTTCTCGCTGGTGATCGTCGACGGCGGCGGCGCGACGATCGCCGACGGCGAGGGCGAGTGCACCATCGTGGACGACGAGTCGGTGACGATCTCCGTGACCGGCGTCACCGTGTCCGAGGGCGACGGCACGGCCGTCTTCACGGTGACCGAGTCCCCGCCGGTGTCGCGCTCGGTGACCTTCGACTTCGCCACCTCGTCCGGCACGGCGATCGAGAACGTCGACTTCACGGGCGTGGACCAGTCCTACACCATCGTGCCCGGCCACAGCTCCGTGGACATCCCGGTCGCCATCACGGACGACCTCGTCTTCGAGGCCGAGGAGAGCTTCACGGTCGAGATCACGGCCACGCCCGACCAGGCCAACGTGGGCCAGGGCACGGCCGAGGGCGTGATCGAGGACGACGATCCGGTCACGGTCACCTTCGAGAACGAGTCTGTCGACGAGGACGGCGGCGATGTCGTCTTCACGTTCGTCCTCTCGGGACAGGCCGAGCCGGACATCGAGCTGACGGTCTCCACCGCGGACGGGAGCGCCACGGCCGGCCAGGACTACGTCGCGCAGACCGCCGCGACGGTGACCGTCGCCGGCGGCCAGACCTCCGCCGCGCTGCCGATCACCGTCCTCGACGACGGGACGGCCGAGGACGACGAGACCTTCACGCTGCACCTGGAGGCCGCCAACTTCGCCGGGGTGGTCTTCGGCAACGACACGGCCCTCTGCACCATCGCCGACGACGGCGACCCGGTGCGCCTCTCGGTGAGCGGCGACGCGTCGGCGGCCGAGGACGACGGCAGCATCGTCGTCACCGTCCTCGAGCTCGACCCGGTGTCGCGCGACGTGAACTTCCGCTTCAGCACCGTGGACGGCACGGCGTCCGCCGGCGTCGATTTCACGGGCGCGACCAACCAGCTCGAACTGATCCCCGCCGCGGCCGACCAGGTCGCGGTGAACGTGAACCTGCTCGACGACGGGATCCACGAGCACCAGGAGTCCTTCTCCTTCGTCATCACCGGCGTGCCCGGCCAGTCCGTCGTGGTCGACGACACGGCCGCGCTGACGATCGACGACGACGACGCCCTGACCGTCTCCGGCGCGGGCGCGACCGCGGACGAGGACGCGGGCCAGCTCGACTTCGTCTTCACGCTGAACCGCCCCAGCGCCGTGGACCAGGTCATGACCTACGCCCTCGCCGACCTGTCGGCCGAGGCGGGCGAGGACTACACGGTGCCCGGCGACCCGACCTTCACCATCCCCGCCGGCTCGACCGAGGGCACGGCCTCGATCCCCCTGCTCGACGACGGCGTCCCGGAGGCGGTCGAGTCCTTCCGGCTCACGCTCACCGACGCCGCCGACGCCGCCGTGTCGGGTCCCGACGCCTTCGACGGCGTCATCGACGACGACGACCCGGTGGTCCTCGACGTGGGCGACGCCCAGGCCGTCGAGGGCGAGGGCCAGATCCTCTTCCGGGTCACCAAGACGCCGCCCATCGCGCGCGCCGCCTCCTTCGACTTCGACACCGCCACGGGCGACGCCATCGAGGGCGCCGACTTCCAGGGCGTGCACGAGACCGTGATCCTGCCGGCCGACAGCGCGGGCGTCTTCGTGACCGTGCCCGTCGTGACGGACGAACTGGACGAACCGGACGAGTCCTTCGGCGTGGCGATCAGCGCGCCGTCGCCGCTGGCGGTCCTGGGCGACGACTCGGGGCTGGGCCTGATCATCGACGACGACGAGTCCCTGGTGACCGTCGGCGTCTCAGACGAGACCGTGAGCGAGGACGACGGCACCGCGGTCTTCACGCTCGCGCTCTCCGGCACCTCCGGGCAGGACGTCGTGCTGACGCTGTCCACCCAGGACGGCACCGCCCAGGCGCCCGGCGACTACACGTCCCGGATCGACGAGTCCGCGACCATCATCGCCGGCCAGCTCTCGACGACCTTCGAGGTCACCCTCGCCGACGACGGCACCCCCGAACCCGAGGAGGCGTTCACGCTCGAGATCACCGACGCCCAGGGCGCCGACATCGACGACGCCGTCGGACAGTGCCTCGTCGCCGACGACGACCCCCTGCAGCTCGTGATCACGACGGTGACCGCCACCGAGAGCACCTCGGACACCGACCTCCTGCGCGTCGCCAAGTCGCCGGACATCGCCCGCACCGTCGAGTTCACCACGGCCTTCGCGGACGGCACGGCGCAGGCCGGCGTCGACTACGTCGACACGGGCGACACCCACACCATCGCCTCCGGCAGCCCGTCCTTCGACGTGCCCCTGACCGTGCTCGACGACGCGACGCACGATCCCGACCAGGACTTCACGGCCACGATCACGGCGAGCGACCCCGTGGCGGCCACCTCGCCGGCCCCCTACGACGTGACGATCCTCGACGACGACCTCCTCGCGGTCGCCGTCGCCGACACCTCGGTGGTCGAGCACGACGGCTTCGCCGTGATCCGCATCGACCTGGGCCGGCTCAGCGAGGACGATGTGACGCTGAACCTCTCCACGGTGAACGGGACCGCCGAACCGGGCGAGGACTACACCCCCTGGAGCGGCCGCCTCGTGACGTTCACGGCCCCCGTCGCCCAGGACACCGTGCGGATCGACGTGTCGCACGACTTCGGCGCCGGCGACGAGATCTTCTACCTCCGCATCAACGACGCCCAGGGGCACGCCATCGTCGACAACATGGCGACCATCACCATCCTGGACGACGATTAGGGGAGGCCATGCCGCCGCACGACCGCTACGCCCGCCTGAGCGGCATCCTGCCCGTCGAGAGGATGCGGGACGCCTTCGCGGTCGTGGGGGGCGTGGGCGCCCTCGGCAACGAGGTCGCCAAGAACCTCGCCCTGCTGGGCGTCGGCCGCATCCTGCTCTGCGACCACGACACGGTCGAGATCCACAACCTGACGCGCTCGGTCCTCTTCCGGCAGGAGGACACGGGGCGCGCCAAGGCCGAGGTCGCCGCCGAGCGCCTGCGGGAGATCAATCCCGACGTGCGGGCCATCCCCTTCGTCGACAGCATCGGCGAGCTCGGCCTGGGCGTCTTCCGGCGCGCCGACATGATCTTCACCACCTTCGACCGCCTGTTCCCGCGCTACCTGGTCAACGAGGCCTGTCTCAGGCTCGGCAAGACCTGGATCGACGGGGGCATGTCCCCCTCCGAGCACACCCGGGGCGGGGTCTGCGTCTACGACGGCGCCGACCCGGAGGCCTTCTGCTACTCCTGCGGCACGTCGCCCGAGCACGTGGCCGAGCGCCTGGCCCGCCACGGCGGCTTCGCGGGGTGCCAGGCGCGGGAGAAGGCCCTCGACGTGCGGGGAGGCGTGCCGACCACGCCCATGATGGCCTCGATGATCGGGGGGTTGCAGACCGCGGCGGCGACGGACCTGATGCTGCGCGGGCAAGGCGGCGGCGACGCCTGCGCCTGGCCCTTCGGGGCCTGGGAGCTGGACATCCGCGAGCTGAAGGCCCGCCGGCTCGTGAAGCGCCGTCGCGAGCCCTGCTACCATCACGACATGATCGGCCTGGAGCGGATCGGCGACCGGATCGTCACGTGTCCGGACTGGACCTCCGGACGCACGACCGCGGGGGAGGTGCTGGCCCGGGCCGGCGAGGACATGGGCACCCGGCGGGTCTCGGTGCAGCTGCCGGAGATCGTCGTCACCGGCGGCTCGTGCGACCGCTGCGGCGAGCGCTGGGACCTGAACATGCTGATCTCCACCTACCGGCTCCGTCGCGACGGCCTGCGCTGCCCCCGCTGCGGCGAGGGACGCTTCGAGACCGACGTCGCCGAGGCCATGATGGGGGAGATCGAGGCCGGATCCCCGCTGGGCGAGCGACCGCTGGCCGACTGCGGCCTGCGTCGGCTGGACATCGTGAAGGTCGCCAGCTACGACGAGCTCGGTTCCGTCGTCGACACCCGCCACTACGAACTGACGGGAGACGCCGACCTCCCGCCCTGGGCGTGAACCCCGGGAGGCCCATATCGTGTACGGCCTGATCGCATCCCTGGCGTCGGCCGCGTGCGCCCTGCTCGGCGGCACCCTGCTGCTCCTGGGCTACCGGTCGCTGCTCGAGCACGACGTGCATCGGGCCTGGATCATCGCCGCGGGCGGGTTCCTGCTGCTCGGCCTCCTGTCGGGGGGCGTCGTCCGGAGCCGTCTCCATACCCTGCACGCGCGCCTGGCGCTGGCCGCCACCCTGGCGGCCGTGTCGATCGTCCTCGTCACGCTCCTGCTGCCGGCCCTGCTGGCGGCGGCGGGCGGATACGGGCTCGAGGGCGTCCGGGTTCACCTGCCGCTGATCTGGCCGGGCGCGCTGTTCCTCGGTTTCGCCATGACGAGCTTCAGGCGCGCCGCGAAACCCGCTCGGCCCGACCCGGCGCCCGAGCCGCCGTCCGACGCCGAGGCCCGCGACATCGTCGATCGCCTGGGACTGCTCCTGGGCGAGGCGGATCTTGCCGCCCTGCGCGCACGCCCCGGCGGGCTCCGATGCAACATCTGCTTCGCCGACCACGCCGACGAGACGGACGACTGGCTGTTCCACTGGATGCGCTGTCCGCGCGTCGAGGACCACGTGTTCCACGCCTGGCACTTCCGCGACGAGGCCTGGCGGTGTCCGGTCTGCCGCGCCTCCATCGACGAGGATCCCGTCACATAGAAAAGGCGGGAGCGCCGTGGCGCTCCCGCCTCACCGTGTCCTACCTCCGGCAGGGCTAGAAGCCCACTGTCATACCGGCGCTGTAGAAGTGCACGTTTCCGTCCTGGTCGTCGTAGACGTAGGGCTGGTCGTCCGTGAATTCCATGTAGGTCAGGGACGTGTACAGCCTCGCGTTGTCGTCCACCTGGAAGGAGACGCCGTAGGTCAGCTCGAGCAACGTGAAGTCGAGGTCGCTGTACTCATTCACCAACGAGAAGTCGATGTCCTGGTTGGCGACGGTCTCGTCCGCCTCCAGCACGCCGAACGACGTGAAGGAGCCCTGGGACCTGGTGTAGACGCCGTCCATGTAGAACTTGAACTTCTCCGTGGCGTTCAGCATGGCGTTGAAGAACAGCACGTTGAACTTGTTGGTGTAGTCGCTCATGGTGTCGGTCGAGTCGAAATGCTCGGGTTCCGAACCGGAACCCTCGATGTGACCCGCTCAGCCACCGAACAGCGGGACGCACAACTTGGCGTTGCTCTCCACGCTGTTGAACGAATACCCCATGGTCAGCATCAGCTTGTCGTTGGGAGCCACCCAGAGGTTGGCGCCCGGGGAGAGGACCGTGCGCTCGAACTCGTAGGAGTCGAGCTCGTCGTTCTTCTCCGAAGCGATGTTCAGGAACCCGTTGAGCGACACGCGCGGCGACACCTGGTAGGAGCCTCGCGCGGTCACCTTGTGCGACTTCGTCGGCAGCGACGAACCGCTGTTGATGCGCTGACGCTGGAAGTAGTACGCGAGCCCGTTGCCGGGCAGCGCATCCACGTCGTGGTGCATCGACTCCTCGCACATGGCGGTGGGATTCATGAACTGGTTGCTGACGGACGTGTAGGTGTAGGACAGCTTCCCGTTGCCCTTCTTGCCGAAGCGCTTGTTCAGGGTCGCGCGGAAGCGGTCCGTGGTGGTCTCGTTGGCGTAGGGCGTCGAATCGATGCCGACGATCTCACCGGAGACCTCGTCCTCGTAGTAGGTCGTCTGGCTCTGCGCCATGGCCGCCCGGTCGACGACCTTGTGACGCCAGCTCACGCCGAGCGTCGAACGCTTGCCCAGCTTGCGCCGCAGGTTCAGGTCCGTCTGGAGGACGTCGCGGTTGGCCGCGGACACCCGGGTCCAGTCGAAGTCCTGTCCGCCGCCGGGGCGTCCGTCGCGATACGGGTCCAGGTCGACGAACGCGTCGTCGGCCTTGGTCTCGTACGTCAGGACGCGCGCGGTCAGGCGCGTCTTCTTGTCGATGCGGGCCAGCCACCCGGCCGCGATCGCGTCGAAATCGCTCGAGAGAGCGTTGCCGACGTTCTCGGTGCGGCTGTGGCTGTAGGTGCCGCGCAGGGCGTTCTTGGCGTTGATGTCGACGTTCAGGCCGAGCTCGTGGCTGCGCTTCTCGGAGGTCGGACCCGCCGCGTAGGGCATGGTCATCTCGTCGAAGCTGAGCCGCGAACCGAACTCCACGTTGTAGTTGCTCGTGGCGCCGTTGTCCGGGTTGGTCCAGAAGGTGCCCCTGACGGGGTGCTGGGCCCGGGTGTAATGGCGCGTGTTGGCGGTCGTGAAGTCCGTGAAGTCCTGGGCCTTGAACTCGTAGTTGAAGGTCAGCTTGCCCATGGTGCCCTCGGCGCCGGCCCGCACGGTGCGGGTCTGCTCGTCGATCTGGCGCCGGTTGCCCTCGACGTGGCAGGTGGCGCAGTGATCGATGGTCAGGGCCTGCTTCCAGCCGGTCTTGTGCTGGTCGTCGAACCTGACGTAGAGCTTGCCGTTCTCGAGGGAGGCCAGGTCGTAGTCCAGCGCGGCGCTGGTCTTCTGGTACTCCATCCAGTAGCGGCCCATGGGATCCATGTCGTGGCTGTAGATCTGCTTGCCGCCGGGCGTGCCGGAGGCCGTGGCCTCGCGGGCCGACATGTTCTGCAGCCGGTCGTGGTCGAGACGGTGGATGAACGAGAGATAGTCGAAGCTCGCTGAGAGCCGGCCGTCGGGGATCACGTCGACCCCCAGGCCCTTGGTGTCCTTGTCACGGTAGAATCCGTAGACGTCGAACAAGGCTTTGTCCGTCGCGCCGTCGAGGTTGAACCAGGTGTGGGCCTGGACCTTCCCCTCGTTCGCGTCGGACAGGTATTCACCGACCTTGTCGAAGGCACCCGTGTGCTCGAAGTAGTGAGCCCCGACCCAGGCGTCGCCCTCCACAACGGGCGTACCCTCGTCGGCCATCGCGACGGCGGACACGACCAGCAGGCCGGCCACCGCCAGATGGATTGGGATGCGTTGCAGTTTCATGGTCACCTCATCGGTTCGGCCCCGCAGGGCGGGTCCGTTAACGATTCAGCGCCCGACCCTGTCCCGGGATGGACTGGGAGGGCAGATCCGTGCCGTGGATCGACATGTGGCACTGGGTGCACTTGGTCATCATGGCTTGCCGGAACGAGTCCGAGTGCGACGTTCCGCTCCAGCCCTCGTAGACGGACGAGCCGTCCTCGTAGTTCTCGGAGGGGATGTCCCACGAGCCCTCATAGGCGGCCAGCCCCGTGTGGAAGTGCGGCTGGTGACACTGCAGACAGAGGAAGGGCTCGTTCTGGTGCAGCAGGTTGTTGGCGACGGTGCCGTGAGGATCGTGGCAGATCATGCAATCCTCTTCGACAGGCGAGTGCTCGAAGATGAAGGGACCCCGGTGCTGGGTGTGGCACTCGAGGCACAGCTCGCGGCTGCTCTCTCCCGCCAGGACGCCGGCGAAGCCTCCGCCGTGGACGTCGTGGCAGTCGGTGCAGGCCATGAAGTGCTCCTTCACCGGGTGATGGCTGGGCAGGCTCATCCTGGCGCGGTACTCCTGGTGACAGCCCAGACACAGGTCGGTCTGCTTGTCGATCAGGAGCTGCCCGTCGTGGATGCCATGGCAACTCACGCAGGCGAGGTCCGCGTCCGCGTGGGAGCCCATGTGCCAGTCGACGGTGACGCCGGTCTTGTGGCACGCGAGGCAGGACTCGTTGGCCAGGGCGCCCATCTCGGCGGTGGGCACCATGATCAGGGACGGGTCCTCGCTCTCGACGTGCTGTTCGCCCGGGCCGTGGCAGGTCTCACAGCCGTGTACGTCGGTCGGGTACTGGTAGTCGGCGAGCCGACCGTGGCGCTGGGAGGCCATGGCCGCCCCGACGTCGTCGTGGCAGTCCAGACAGGTCTCCGTTCCCACGTATCCAGCACCGGCCCACGCTGCCGTGGCGGCCAGAAGGATGGCCATTCCCAGCAGCGAGCCGACGCGAGCGGCTCCGGGAATGGTACAGCGGTTCATCATCTCACCTCTTTGCGGGTGTGGAATGAAACCCCTCGGGGTTGTCGAGCTGAAGCGGAAGCCACCGTGACAGTTCGGTGACGATTCCGTACACGGATGAAGATCCCCTCCTTTCCTCGACTCTCTCCTCCGCGAGAGAGATGCCGTATCAATTGTTTAATTGTTCACGTGTTTGTTGACGACAATAGTAGAGGGGGCGAGGGGGGGTGTCAATGGTTATTGCGACGTAACTCTTTGGCAGAAAATAGGATACGGTGATTATGCTGATCAATTTTTAAAATCGTGTATCTCCCTGTAAAATATAGGCGTTTCGGGCTCCGACACTCTCCGGGCCGTCGAGTGGTTTTTCTCGATAATCTACTGCCCGGCTAGGCTATCCTGCCTCAAATCAACAAGATACGCAGAGATAATCCTTGATTCGGCCGTCGGCCGCCCCCAAGTTTCGATCAGTGAGTCAACGTTCGATAACGGAGGTCGTCATGGCCAGATTCTTCTCGTCTACGAGTCTGATCCTCGCTCTTCTCGCCGCCGCGGCGCTCGGCACGGCCGTCGCCCAGGACTTCACGGCCGAGGACTGCGCCGACTGCCACACCGATTCGGACGGCGACCCGGTCGAGGTCGGCCAGGAGCATCTGGTCGGCAGCGTCCACGAGGATCTCGACTGCA
Organism: uncultured Fibrobacteraceae bacterium; assembly: GCA_964607825.1. Lineage (GTDB taxonomy): Bacteria > Krumholzibacteriota > Krumholzibacteriia > LZORAL124-64-63 > LZORAL124-64-63 > JAHIYU01. Next base: position 19,695 of record CAZSNA010000051.1, read on the forward strand.
TGGACTGCCACTTCACCATCGACGACCTGCCCCACGACGAGGAGCTGCCGGCGGTCTCGTGCGCCGAATGCCACGACGAGGAGGCCGACACCTATCGCAAGCACGGCCTGGGCGTGGTCGGGGAGTCGGAGTTCGTGCCGTCCTGCTCCGGCTGCCACGGCACCCACGACATCCTGTCCTCGCTGGACCGCGACGCGCCCACCAATCCCCTGAACCTGCCGACCACCTGCGGGCGCTGCCACGAGGACTCGACCCTCATCCACGACCTCAACATCAAGTTCAAGCACCCCATCCGCGTCTACTCCCAGAGCGTGCACGGCATGGCCACGGCCGGCGGCATCCACCAGGCGGCCAGCTGCAACGACTGCCACTCCACCGACGGCTCGGCGCACATGATCCTGTCGCCGAGCGACTCGCGATCGACCATCGCGCACTTCAACATCCCGCAGACCTGCGGCCAGTGCCACGGCGCCATCGAGCAGGACTACTGGGAGGGCGTCCACGGCGAGCTCACGCGGCGCGGCGAGGTGGACACGCCCACCTGCACCACCTGCCACGGCGAGCACGGCATCCTGCCGACCCAGGATCCCCGCTCGCCCGTCAGCCCCTACCGGCTGGCCGAGGCCACCTGCACGCCCTGCCACGAGTCGGCGGCCCTGAACGAGAAGTACGAGCTGCCCACCGGCCGCCTGCAGTCCTTCGTGGACTCCTACCACGGCCTGAAGACCAAGGCGGGCGACACCACCGTGGCCAACTGCGCCTCCTGCCACGGGGCGCACCTGATCCTGCCCTCGGACGACGAGCGCTCCTCGGTGCACGCGGCGAACCTGCAGCGCACCTGCGGCCACTGCCACGAGGGCATCACCACCGACGTGGCGCGCCAGCCCATCCACGAGACCGCCACCGGCCACCGCACCGGCGTGGCCCACGTGGTGCAGGTCATCTACATGATCCTGATCGTCTGCGTGATCGGCGGCATGGTCCTGCACTGGCTGATCGACCTGATCCGGCGCATCCAGGAGGTGTTCCAGCGCGAGCCCCAGGTCCGCCGCATGCAGCCCAACGAGGTGTTCCAGCACTCTCTGCTGGCGATCTCCTTCACGGTGCTGGTGGTCACCGGCTTCTCCCTGCGCTTCTACGACGCCTGGTGGAGCCAGCTCCTGTTCGGGCACGAGGGCGGCTACGCGGTCCGCGGCCTGATCCATCGGGGCGCCGCGGTGCTGCTGATCCTGGGCTCGGTCATCCATGCGCTCTACCTGTTGACGCCGCGGGGCCGCGAGTTCCTGCGCGACATGACCCCCGGCTGGCACGACGCCAGGCAGCTCCTGCAGCGGCTGCGCTACAACTTCGGCCTGCGGGAGGAGTCTCCCGCGTTCGGCCGCTTCTCCTACGTGGAGAAGGCGGAATACTGGGCCCTGATCTGGGGCACGGTGGTGATGGTGATCACCGGCTTCGCGCTCTGGTTCGACAACTGGGTCGTGCGGCTCTTCCCGAGCGGCTTCATGGACGTCATGCTGGTCATCCACTACTACGAGGCCTGGCTGGCGTTCCTGGCCATCCTGGTCTGGCACATGTACGCCACGGTCTTCAGCCCCGGCGTCTACCCCATGAACCCGGCCTGGATCTCCGGCACCATGCCGCGCGACATGTACGAGCACGAGCACCCGGGCGTCGACCTGAAGCCCCAGGAGACGGTGATCCACAGGCGGGTCAAGGAGGTCTCGGAGACGGACGAGGCTCCGAAGGAGGAGCCGGAGGGCTGATCCGGGATCCCGGCGAGGGCCGGTCCTGCGGGGCCGGACACGAAGAAGCCCCCGCGGTCTCCGCGGGGGCTTCGTGCATCCGGGGCGGGAGCGTCGGCTACTCGGCCGCCTCGGGAATCGGGTGCGCGACCTCGGCCCAGCGCGCCTCGAAGTCGAACGCCTTGTAGGTGGGGCTGTCCTCGTTGTGGCACTGCACGCAGTTAGACTCGCCCTCGATGATCAGGCCCGCGGCCTTGGACTTCTCGGGGTCCTTCATGACCGACTTCTTCTTGTAGGCCGAACCGGCGCCGTGACAGGCCTCGCAGCTCACGCCCTCCTCGACCACGTACTTGGTCTTGGCGTCGGGCTCGGCGCCGAGGAAGTGCTGGGTGGTGTGGCACTTCAGGCAGGCGGGCTCTTCCCAGGGGTTGCCGAGGCCCTGCTCCTTGGCGATGGCGATCGATTCCTCGCTCTTGAGGGTCTCGAAGGCGTTCGCGTGGGCCGACTCGGACCAGATCTTGTACTGCTCGCCGTCGGCGGGCTTGCGGTGGCACATCTTGCACTTGCCCGCGCCGATGATCGTGTTGGCGGCGAAGGCGGCGGTGGCCGACAGGACGAAGGCCAGGGCGGCCAGGATCAGGATCGTCTTCCTCATGGCGAAGCCTCCTTGGGGCTTGGTCGGGAGATCGGATCTCCAGGGAACGTCCGCGCGTCGCGAATGTCCCGTAATTTCTGCGTCAATTGTAGCCACGTGGGGAAGGCGGACAAGCTATTTTGTCGTAGGCCTTTCGCGGCCGCTCGCCGCTCCCGGCGCCCTCCGGCCGTATCTGGTTAGTAAACGGCCGCTTACGGCCCGTGAGGTCCCGGGACGCGCCGGGGCGCCTTTTCAAGCCGCCGGGTTTCTGCTATACTGACGGGGTCTCCCGGGCGCTCCCGCCCGGGAGCGTCGTAATCGCCCGATTTCCTAGTCAATTACAAGGAGATGAGTGGATGAAGGGGATATCGGTTCTGTGTTGCTGCCTGCTCTTGCCTGTCCTGGCGCAGGCCGCCCCCGAGTTCAACTGGGCCGTCGAGTTCGACGGCGGCGGCACCCTCAACGACTCCGGCGAGTTCGTCACCGCCGATCCCGCCGGCAATCCGGTCGTGGCCGGTCTGAGCCATGACGGCGTCGAGGGCATCGACATGTACGTCCGCAAGTTCGACGCGACCGACGGATCCGAGATCTGGTCGCGGCGCATCCCGGCCTTCGACGAGTCGGACATGTTCGTGGCCGGCCTGGAATGGGACGCGAACGGAGACCTGATCCTCGGCGGCCACATCTGTGGCTGCGTGGGCTGAGGCCACGGAGATGATATCGTCGTCGTGAAGCTCGACGGCGGGACCGGGGAGGTTCTCTGGTCATTGCATTACGCTTCAGCCGGTGCCGAGAACGAATCGACCTACGCCCTGGCGCTCGACGCCGCGGGCAACGCCTACATCACCGGACGCGCCTGGATCTCCGGGCACGAGGACGAGTTCGCCACCTTCCGCCTCGGCGCCGCCGACGGCGAGATCGACTGGGACGAGGTCGAGGGCGGCGAGGACCACCTGGACGACCGCGGCCTGGACATCGCGGTGGGCCCGGACGGCAACCCCGTCTCGGTCGGCCTGCTCCAGAACGCCGACGGCACCGCCGACTTCATGGTGGTCAAGTACGACGCGGCCACCGGAGGCATCTGGTGGGCCGACACCAGCTTCGAGCTGGTCAACGACGCCACCGGCGACGGCTGGGTGGAGATCGACGCCGCCGGCGACGTGATCGCCTGCTGCAAGACCTGGGGCGGCTCCACGTCCTACGACCTCACCCTGATCAAGTTCGACGGCGACGACGGCACCGTGCTCTGGTCCGAGCAGTGGACCAACGGCACCGCCGCCGACGATCCCGCCGACATGATGCTCGACGGCGACGGCCACGCGGTCGTGGTGGGCGTCACCGCCGGCGACTACCTGGTCGCCAAGTTCGACAACGCCACCGGCGACAACCACTGGCACGCCACTTACGCCGGCCCCCAGGGCTGGTACGACGTGGCCACCTGCGTCGCGGAGGGGGACGGGGGCGAGCTCCTCGTCGCCGGCTTCAGCGACGGCACCGGCACGAGCTGGGACGTGGCGACCATCGGCCTGGAGCCCGACTACGGCGAGCTCAACTGGTCGGTGCGCCACGACGGGGCCGACAGCGAGACCGACGAGGGCCGGGACGTCTGCCTGACCGAACAGGGCGACCTGCTCGTGACGGGCTACGCCTACGGCTCCACCACCGGCATGGACATGCTGCTGGTCTCCTACACCCACGAGTCGGGCGTGGACGCGCCGCCGGCTCCGGCGCTCGGTCTCGCCCTGCAGGCCGCGCCGAATCCCTTCAACCCGGCGACGGTGCTGAGCTTCGAGCTGGACGAGTCGGCGACGGTCAGGCTCGCGGTCTACGACCCGGTCGGCCGGCGCGTCGCGACCCTGTTCGACGGCGTCCTGCCCGCCGGACCGCGCGACGTCCGCTGGGACGGCCGCGGCGACGACGGGACCCCCCTGTCCTCGGGCGTGTACTTCGCGCGCCTCGAGGCGGGCCTCCGCCAGGGCACGACCAAGGTGCTGCTCGCCAAGTAGCGCCCGCGCCCCACGTGAAACGGCCGGCGGATCCGCTCCGCCGGCCGTTCCCTTGCCCGGATCGGGTTCGGGTCAGCGCTTCTTGATCTCCACCTGGCCGCTGAAGACCGAGATGTTGATGCGGGCGCCGCCGTCGCCCTGGACGAACCTGAGCTCCTTGCCCGGGGCGTACTTGCTGGTGCGCTCGGCCTCGTGGCCGAAGTCGTCGTCGATGTCGCCGCTGAAGGTGTCGATGTCGAACTCGGCGTCCACGTCCGCGGGCAGGTTCAGGACGACCTCGCCGCTGTGGCAGTCGATGTTCCAGCGGCCGCCGTCGGCGGGATTCGCCGTCAGGTCGAGCTCGCCGGAGACCGTGTTGAACTCGAAGTCCTCCAGCGTCTCGGCGCGGATCTCGGCGTCGCCGCTCACGCACGACACGGTCAGGCGGCGGCCGGCCCGCTGGATGAAGATGTCACCGCTGACCGCCTCGAGCTCGATGTCGTCGCACGCGGCCTCGAGCCCGATCACGCCGCTGACCGCCTCGATCTTCAGCGTCGCGGGGGCGCCCGCCACGGAGATCTCGCCGCTGACCGACTCGATCATCACCGGGCCGACCACGTCGCGCACGTCCACGTCGGCGCTGATGCTCTCGGTCTGGAGATCGCAGGCGCGCGGCACGTGGATCTTCAGCTCCGAGCCCTTCAGGTTGCCCTTGATCTTCCTGGGATACTTCACCTTGATCTCGAGGCGGCCGCGGTCGCCGTCGATCACCAGCTTCTTGGCCTTGTCGTCGAGGACGCCCTCGACGCGCACCTCGTCGCGGTCCCAGCCGATCACCTCGATGACGCCGGCCAGGTTGTTGATCTCGATCTCCGCGTCGGCGTCGACCTCGCGGGTCTCGTCCACCTTGTCGCCCGCGGCGGTCGCGGACGCGATCAGCAGCGCGGCGAGCAGGATCAGGAGGCGGAGGGTTCCGGGCGTGACGTTCATGACGGTGTCCTTTCTCAGCGGTTCGCGAGTCGGGCCAGGTTCTCGAGCAGGTCCAGCTTGCGATGATATCCGGCGACGAGGCGGCCGGCCTGCTCGGGGGCCGCGCTCGCCTTGTCGAGGGCGTGTTGGGTCTCCCGGATGGCCTGGTCGATGAGGGACAGGCCCTCGTCGACGGCCGTGCGGGTCTCGTCGGGCATCTCGTCGCCGCGCGACGCCAGGCCGTCGCGGCAGTCCCCGCGGACGGTGTCGTAGCCGGCGGCCAGCTCGGCGTAGGGGCCGGACGCCGGGTCCTCCCGCCACAGGGGGCCGGCCATCAGGACGATCAGAGCCGCCGCGGCGGCCGCCGCCCAGCCGAGGCGGCCGAGGTCGAG
>CAZSNA010000052.1:0-25233 GCA_964607825.1 uncultured Fibrobacteraceae bacterium
CGTTCCCGTCGAGCCCCCTCGCCCGGGCCCCCTTATTTCCAGTGCTCCGCCACGAACCGCTCCACCTCCGGCAGCCCGCCCTGGTACACCAGATACCCGTTGTGGGGCTCCCGATCGGTGATCTCGTCGGCCACCGGGTCCAGCATGATCCGCTTCACCTCGTCGAGGTCGTCGGTCTGGCCCAGGGCCCAGCCGAGCTTCATGTACGCCACCTCGGGCAGCATGTTGGCCGCCGGCACCACGCCGCGCTCCATGATCTCGCGGCCGGTCTCGTAGACGTACATCTGAACGTAGCCCCACAGGGTCTGCACGGTCATGTAGACGGCCACGCCCTCGGCCTGGGCGCGGGCCAGGGCGTCGTAGAGCGGCGCGTTGACGTGGCCCAGGCCGGTGCCGGCGATCACGATGCCGCGGTAGCCGTTGTCCAGCAGCGACTCGATGATGTCCGGCTTCATGCCCGGGTAGTAGTAGACCAGCGAGACCTTGTCCTCGAACACCGGGGTGATCTTGACGTTCTTGTCCTCGCGGCGCCGGCGGTAGTCGGTCTTGATGGGCGTGACGCCGTCGCGATCCACCCGCGCCAGGGGGATATCGCTCAGGGTGCGGAAGGTCGAGCGGTAGGAGCTGTGCATCTTGCGCACGCGCGTGCCCTGGTGCAGCAGGCCGTACTGGTCGCTGGTGGGGCCGAACATGCAGACCATCACCTCGGCGATGTCGCTGCCGGCCGCGGTGGTGGTGGCGTGGATCAGGTTCAGGGCGGCGTCGCTGGACGGGCGGTCGCTCGAGCGCTGGGAGCCCACCATGACGATGGGCACCGGCGAGTCCTGCACCATGAACGACAGCACCGCCGCGGTGTGGTGCATGGTGTCGGTGCCGTGGCCGACGACGATGCCGTCCACGCCCTTCTCGATCTCCTCGCCGATGGCCTCGGCCAGCCCGATCCACTGCTCGCGGGCCATGTTCTCGCTGAACACGCCGTAGAGCTTCTCGGTCTCGAGGTTGCAGATGTCCGCGAGCTCGGGCACCGAGCCGTAGAGCTCGCCGGGGGAGAAGGCGGGGATCACCGCGCCGGTGCGGTAGTCCAGCCGCGAGGCGATGGTGCCGCCGGTGCCGAAGAGCTTCACCCGGGGCTTGCCTTCGGAGTAGGGGAACTCCTTCTCGGGGATCTTGTAGTTGGCGACCTTGCGGCCGTGGATCTCGATGCTCTCGACCGAGTCGCAGTGCAGGCCCACGTTGTAGCCGGTGATCATCTTCAGGACGATGTGCTCGGCGTCGGCGGTCTCGCTGCGGGGCAGGATCAGACCGGCGAACTCGCCGCGTTCGGTCTTGACGGTGACGTCGCTCCACACGGTGGCGTCGAAGCGCTTCAGCACCGACAGCGCGGGGTCGCGATAGCCCTTGTAGTCCTCGCTCACAGCGTCGCCTCCTTCAGCCAGCCGGACACGGTCGCGCCGTCGTGCAGGCCGCGCAGCCGCTTCATGACGATGCCCATCACCATGCGGTGCTTCTTGTCCGGGTCGTCCGGCAGTCCGGGGGGCAGGGCCGCCAGTTCCTCGTCCATCACGCGGCGGGCCATCTCCTCGGCCACCGCCGCCGGCGGCTCGGTCTCGCCGGCCCAGACGCCCTCGACCACCGCCTCGCTCCGGGTCACGCGGTCCACGGCTTCTGTCCACCAGTCGCCGGCGGCCTTGAGGCTGGCCGGGCGCGGGGCGTCGCGGTCGAGCAGCAGGGACGCCAGGCCCGTCGCGGTGAGCGGGCCGGCCCCGATCCGCGGCAGCAGGTGCGCGAAGAGGTCGTAGGCCGGGTGGCGCGCCAGGCGCTCGGCCAGGTCCTCGCCCACGCCGGCGTCCCGCAATTTCTCGAGGCGGGTCCAGGGCGTGTCGGGCAGGTCGGCGGCCAGCTCCTTCACGCGGTCGCGGGTGAGCACGATCGGCGGCAGGTCGGTGTCCGGGTACATGCGGCTCGGGCCGGGCAGGATGCGCTCGAAGCCGTTGGTGCCGTCGGGCAGGGACTGGCGCGTCTCCGAGGGCACGCCCTCGACGGCGTCGCGGGCGCGGATCAGGATCTCCTTGGCCGCGGTCTCCACGTCGCGCGCCGCGCCCCAGACCACCATCACCGGCGTGCCGTGGTCGGCGCCGCAGATCTTCTCGACGCGGGTCCACTCGGCGCCCGTGAGGGTCTCGGCCTCGCTCGTGCTGCAGATCAGGTTGGGGGAGCCGTCCAGGCAGGCCACGACGCGGACCCGGTCGGAGAACTCCTTGAAGAAGCGCGTGTGGGGCTGGGTCGGGGTCTGGATCAGGCCCTCGAAACCCGGCAGGGGCACGGCGTAGGCCAGCGCGCCCTCGGCCAGGGCTTCGCTCAGGACGGGCCAGGCGGCGCCCTTGACCGCGTCGGTCACGTCGAACCAGGTGTCGGTGATCGACTCGGCGGTGACGTCGCGCTCGCCCAGCACCCGCTTGATGGCCAGCAGGCTGCGCTGACGCAGGGCCTCGTTGTGCACCAGCACGGGGATCTGCCTGATGCTCGAGACGCCCTTGATCTCGACGCGCGTGCCGCCCTCGATGCTCACGTTCACGTCCTCGCGCCCGGCGCCGGAGCCGGTGCGCACCAGCCCCGAGGCCCGCGCGAGACGGCGCAGCAGCTCGCAGACGGCGGCCGCGTCCTCGGGGGTCTTCATGTCGGGCTCGGTGACGGTCTCGATGAGCGGCATGCCCAGGCGGTCGGTGCGGTAGATGCGGTCGTGGCCCCGGTCGGCCACCTCGCGGCAGGAGTCCTCCTCGATCGACAGCTGCCGGATGCCGATCCGGCCGTCCCGGTAGGGGACCTCGCCGGTCACGCCGATGATGGCGGTGCGCTGGAAACCCGTGGGGATGCTCCCGTCCAGGTACTGCTTGCGCGCGATGTGGATCTCGTCGACCACCTGCAGGCCGAGCATCAGGGAGATGACGATGGAGATGTCCAGCGCGCGCGGGTCGATCTCGAAGGGTGGCGCGTCGTCCATCTCGTAGGTGCAGACCGACTCGTTCTTCAGCAGGTAGGTGATCTGCTTGCGGGTCTTGAATTCCATCAGGGCGGTGCCGTCGTAGTCGCCCATCTCCGACAGCGTGGGCCGCATGTGGCGGTGGATCTCCACGTCGTGGTCGGTGGTGTAACGGCCGGCGGGGCAGCGGCAGAAGAGCTTGCGGTCGGTCAGCAGCTGCTGATGGACCTCCAGTCCGCACTTGAAGCCCAGGGCCGCGTAATCCTCGGCGCGCCACTGGCCGTAGACGGGCAGGGGGGCGCTCTGCAGGGGGTCGAAAACCGTCGCGTCGCTCATGTCGGTCCTGTCGAGAACGGGAAGGGCGCCATTGGGGCGCAACCGTCGACGATCCCGGCAAATATAGACGGCGCGCGACGGGCCGCCAAAGCGATTCTGGCACGGAGAGTGCAGGTCGGCGGTACGTGGTCTTGACACTCTTCGCTGTTAGGAAGTATCCTGGTTCTGACAAAGCGCTAACACCATTGACCGGTTTTCGACACCCGGGCACCCCGCAAGGTGAGACTAATGACCATTGTCAACAACAGGGGCAAACGCTTCCGCGTCCCCGACGCCACCATCAAGCGCTTGCCCCTCTACCTGGACAAGCTGATCCTGCTGCGCCAGGCCGGCGTGCAGGAGGTGTCGTCGCGGCAGCTCGCCACCTCCCTGGACATCAAGGCCAGCCAGTTGCGCCACGATTTCCACTACTTCGGCGGCTTCAGCAAGCCCGGTCGTCCCTACCAGGTGGACAAGCTGGTGCCAGCCCTGCGCGAGATCATCGGCATCGACGAGCCGGTGCCCGTGGTCATCGCCGGCGCCGGCCATCTGGGCCAGGCCCTGGCCAACTACGGGAACTTCGAGAGCCAGGGCTTCCCCATGGCGGGCTTGTTCGACGTGGATCCCGAGCTGATCGGAACGGAGTTCCGCGGCGTACCCGTGCGCCCCATGTCGGAGATGGCCGACTACATCCGCGAACATGACATCCGCCTGGGCGTGCTGACCGTGCCCGTGGGCGCGGCCCAGCAGGTGGCCGAGGAGATGGTCGCGGCCGGCATCACCGGCATCTGGAACTTCGCGCCCACGGAGATCCGCGTCGAGGGGGACGTGATCGTTCGCAACGAGCGGCTGGCGGTGGGGCTGATGTGCCTGAGCTTCAAGACGAAGCGGATCGGGCTGCCGGACGAGATGCGTTGAATCCGGGCGATCGAGGCCATATGACGTAGGCCGGACAGGGAGGGGTGGACAGACTGCCTCTTCGCGGGGACGCGCGCCGAACACATCCTGTGTTCGGCGCGCTCGACTTCCGGACGCCTTCGCCGTCCGTGGCTGCGGTGCCCTGCGGACGTCCCGCGAAGAGGCGATCACCACCCCTCCCTGTCCTGCTGCGTATGTCACATCGACGGTTTCAGCCCTGGGGGTTCCTCTTCAGCAGGAACCTCGGTATTTTACACGTGTAAACGGTTTCTATCGTGAGAGGCATATCGGGTCTTCCGGCTGGAGGTCATGACATGAATAGGGTAATGAGCATCGTGCTCCTGCTGGTACTAGCGGCGGGACCCCTTCGAGCGCAGACGTTGACGTCCGAATACGAGGAGGCCCATCCCGCCGGCATGGCCCTGGGAGGGCTCCTCCTCGGCGCGGGCGGGCTGCTGGCCGGAGGCTATCTGGGTCTGGAGTCGGGGATCGGCGAGAAGAAGGAGTGGTTCGGGGGGGGCTGGGGCGCCTACTACGTCGGTTCGGCGGTCGGAGCGGTGACGCTCGGCTATGGCGTGCACGCGCTGAACCGGAGACGGGGGGACGGCGCCAAGGTCGTCCTGGCCTCATTGCTGGTCGGCGCCGCCGGCGTGGCGCTCACAACGGCCACCGAAAGTGCGGTCCCGCTGGTTTTGACCGTCCCGGTCCAGCTCGGGGTGGCCCTGGCGGTCGAGCGCTCGACCGCCCGCGCCAATTTCGAGGCCTCCCGCCCGAACATCGGCCTTTGGCGCTCCCAGGAAGGCGCCCCGGGCCTGGCCTTGAGCATGACCTTCTGACCTCGACATTACCCGGATTACCAGGGGCCCGAACACCAAGCGGCCGGATCACAGGATGTGATCCGGCCGCGTCCCCGCGACAAGCCCCCTCATGCACCCCCATCCGGCCCTACCAGCGTAGGAGGTTCGCCCCCCATGTGAACCCGGACCCGAAGGCGACCAGGATCAGAAGGTCGCCTCTCTCGATCCGCCCCTCCCGTACCGCCTCCGCCAGCGCGATCGGTATCGAGGCCGCCGTCGTGTTCCCGTACTTGTGGATGTTGGACATGACCTGCTCGGGCGCCAGCTCGAAGCGGCTCGCCACCGCCTCGGTGATGCGCAGGTTGGCCTGGTGGGGGATGACGAGCCTGATCTCGTCCTTGGACACGCCGCCGTCCTCGAGCACCGCCTTGATGGCCTCGCAGAAACGCCGCACCGCGTGCTTGAAGACCATGCGCCCGTTCATGTGCGGGTGGTGGCGCTTCTCGGCGATGTGCTCGGGGGAGATGCGGCCGGGAACGTTGCTCGAGGGCATCTCGCACCACAGCACGTCGTAGAGCGAGCCCTGGCTGTGCAGGGAGGAGGCCAGCAGGTCGCTGTCCTCGTCGGTGGCCTGGATGACGGCCGCGCCGGCGCCGTCGCCGAACAGGACGGCCATGTCGCGGCCCTCGTCGCTCACGTCCAGGGCCGTCGACTGCACCTCGCTGCCCACCAGCAGCACCGTGTCGGCCTGGCCGGACTTGATGAAGCCCGCGGCGGTCGAGACGCCGTAGACGAAGCCCGTGCACTGGTTGCGGATGTCCAGCGCGGCCACGGTGCGCAGGCCCAGGTCCTCCTGCAGCAGCACGCCGTTGCCGGGGAAGGCGAAGTCGGGGCTGACGGTGGCGCAGATCACCAGGTCCACCTGCTCGGGCGCGACGTCCGCGTCCTCGAGGGCCATGCGCGCGGCCGCGGCCGCCAGTTCGCGGCCGGTCTGGCCCGGTTCGATCCAGCGGCGCTCGGCGATGCCGCTGCGCTCGCGGATCCACTCGTCCGAGGTGTCCATCATGCCGGCCAGGTCGTGGTTGGTCACGACCCGCTCGGGAACGTGGAAGCCGGTGCCGGTGATCCTGACGTTGCGCATGTCCGCTCCCGTCATCTGTGGGTTATGTAGGTGCTCTTGCCGACCTCGCCCGCGTGGGCGGCGGCCCAGGCCTTGGCCTCGGCGTGGGTGCGGAAGTAGGCGATCCACACCTTGGTCGAGGAGCCGCCCTGGGTCGACTGCAGGGTCGGGGTCTCCACGCGGAAGCCCTTGGCCTTCAGCTCGGCCGCCAGTTCCAGCGCGTTCTGACACGAGCCGAAGGATCCGATCTGCACGGCCCATTTGCCCTCGTCGGATGGTTCGCCGTCGGAGGGGGGCGGGCGGTGTTCGGTGCGGGCCGGCTCGGCCGCGCTCGCCTCGGCGCCGGCGTCCGGGGTCTCGGGCACCACCTCGGGGGCCTCGGTGGCCAGGTTCACGTCGCTGCTGCGGGGGCGGGCCGGCTGCGGATGATCGATGTCGGCGCTGTCGTTGGCCACCACCGAGTACTGCTCGCCCACGGGCGCGGGCAGGTCTCCGCCGCCGCCGCGGGGCCAGAAGATCCACAGCGCCGCGACGACCACCACCACGCCGGCGATGATCATCACGCGATTGGTGCCGCCGGCCGATGCCAGGCCGCGCCGGCGGGCCGGGGGCGGATCCTCCTCGTAGGGGATCTCCTCCTGGACCGGCGTCTCCTCGTAGTCGTCGCGGGGGGGCTGCTCGTCCATGTCGCGGGGCTCCTTGTTCAGGAATTCCAGCGCCTCGGACCCGTCGTCGGGGCGGGAGCGCGCGTCGTCGTTCATGAGGCCTCACCTGTTCCGGCCGGGCGGTCGGGCCGCCACAGGCTGAAGGCGATCGTCGCCGTCAGGGACAGGACGAAGCCGGGGATCATCTCGTAGAGCTGGGCCTTGAGCACGGGCACATTGTACCAGACCAGCACCGCGACCGTTCCGGTCACCAGCCCGGCCAGCACGCCGGCGCGGCTGGTGCGGGACCACCAGAGGGACAGCAGCAGCGGCGGCCCGAAGGCCGCGCCCAGGCCGGCCCAGGCATAGAGCACCAGGGAGTAGACCAGCGCGTCGGCCCGCCAGGCCAGCACGAAGGCCACCACGCCCACCGCCAGCGTCGCCAGGCGGCTGATCAGCAGCAGGCGTTTCTGGTCGGCGTCGGGACGCAGCAGGCGGCGGTAGATGTCCTCGCTGACCGCGCTGGCCGAGGCCAGCAGCTGGGAGTCGGCGGTGGACATCATGGCCGCGATGGCGCCGCAGATCATGATCACCGCCAGCCACTCGGGCATGAACTCGCGGGCGGTCATGGGCATCAGCTGCTCCTGGTCGGCGATCAACCTGCCCTCGCCGAGGGCCTCGGGGCCGAAGTGCGCCAGGCCGGTCAGGCCCACCATCACCGCGCCCGTGAACGCCAGCAGGGCCCAGCACACCGCGATGACGCGGCCCTTGCGGATCTCGCCCTCGCTGCTGGTCGCCATGAAGCGCAGCACCAGGTGGGGCTGCCCCATGTAGCCCAGACCGATGGCCAGGCTGCCGAGCACGCCCGAGGCCGCGAGCCAGCCCGTCTCGCCGGGCGCCCAGTTCACGTAGGCCGCGCCGGCGGCGCCGAGCCGTTCGGTCAGGCCGCCGACGCCGCCCACCTCCATCAGCACCGCCAGCGGCAGCACCGCCAGGGTGAAGAGCATGATCACGCCCTGCACCAGGTCGGTCCAGGCCACGGCGTAGAGTCCGCCGGCCATGGTGTAGAACAGCACCAGCACCGCGCCGATGAGCATGCCCTGCAGGGGCGTGACGCCCAGGTAGAAGTTCAGCACCTTGCCCGCGGCCAGGAACTGGGCGGCCACGTAGAAGGTGAAGAAGAAGAGGATGATCGAGGTGGCCACGAGACGGACGGTGCGGGTGGCGTCGCCGTGGCGGGCCTCGAAGTAGTCGGCCAGGGTCAGGGCGCCGAGACGCTCGGTCTCCAGGCGCAGCCGCCGGGCCACCGCGAACCAGGAGAAGGCGATGCCGCTCACGCAGCCGATGGCCACCCAGAAGGCCGACAGCCCCGAGACGAAGGCCAGCCCCGGCAGGCCGATCAGCAGCCAGGCCGATTCGCCGCTGGCGCGTTCGGAGAAGGCCGCGACCCAGGCGCCGAGCCTGCGGTCGGCCAGCAGATAGGAATCCTGCGAGCGGTTCAGGCGCACCGCGAGGGCGCCGACCACCACGGTGATGGCGAAGTAGACGATGAAACCGGCGATCAGGGGGTTCATGGGCTCCTTCCCGCCGCACGGAGGCACGGCCGGAGATGAATCGGCAGTATAGGCGACCGCGCCGCGCCGAGACAAGCGTCATCCAGACGAACGCCAACCGGCTTGCGCGCGCCGACGCGGCGGGCGTATGATGCGCGTCCAACCGGGAGGACCCATGGGACGCAAGAAGTACCACGGCCGCCGTGCGGCGGCGCTCGTCTTCGATCTCGACGGCACGCTGATCGACTCCGGTCGCGACATCGCGGCCTCTGCCAACTTCACGCGTGTCCGCTTCGGCCTGCCGCGGCTGGACGAGGAGATCGCCGTCTCCTACGTGGGCGACGGCGTGGCGAAGCTCATGGAGCGCTCGCTGACCGTCGACGGCGTCCTCCCGACGCCCGAGCGGATCGAAGACGGCCTGGCCGTCTTCCGCGAGCACTACGCGAGCCACCTGCTGGACACCACCACCCTCTACCCGGGCGTCCTCGACACCCTCATGCACTTCCACCGCCTGCCGCTGATGATCGCCACCAACAAGCCGCGCGACTTCACCGAGACCATCCTGAGCGAGCTGCACATCGATGCGGCCTTCCGCCGGGTGGTGACCGCCGACGACGCGGCGCGCAAGCCCGATCCGGAGCAGATCGCCCTGTGCTGCGAGGGGCTCGGGGTGGAGCCGGGGGAGGTGGCGGTGATCGGGGACAGTCCCAACGACATCCGGGCCGCGCGGGCCTACGGGGCGATGGCGGTGGGGGTGACGTACGGGCTGAAGCCCGCAGGGGTGGTGAAGGCGGAGGGGCCGGACGTGGTGCTCGGGGCCTTCGCCGAGCTACGCGACGCGTTCCCGGCCCGGGATACCCTCTGAACTTGACGCGCCCGGGGGCTGGCCTATTCTGACGGGCGTAGCCAAGCCCATACACCCCAGAACGGGAGTCCGACATGCCGGCCACGAGCCCACACTTCGAGCCCTTCGCCGTCGCCGAGACCCTCAGGATCACACCCGAGCAGGCCCGCGCCGGTCTGCTCGACTGGGCCGCCGATTTCAAGCTCGGCACCGCCGGCTACCGCGACCTGCTCGACCCCGCGGACATGCACAACCCCGAGGTACCCTTCAACAGCCTCCACCTGGCGGTCATGCTCACCGCCCGCGCCCAGCTCGCCCTGGAGGAGGGTCTGACGGATCTGCACGTGGGCGGCGAGGTGCGGCCGCACACACGCGAGTTCATCGACCTGGCGGCCCGCATCTACGCCGGCGCCGGCCTGACCGTGCACCTGCGGCCCGAGGGGATGCACACCACGCCCATCTGGTTGTCGTCCTTCGGCGTGAACTACGAGGAGCTCGCCGGCGGAGAGAACTTCACGGCCTCCCACAGCCCCAGTTACAAGGGCGGCTGGAAGCCCATGGACGCCTCGGGCATGCAGCTGCTGGAACTGGCAGGACGCATCGCCGATCGGGTGCGGGTGCTGGCGAAGCAGGCGGGGGAGTCGGGCCTGGAGATCCAGCTGGCGGCGACGGACGACCCGGCGATCCGGCGCGAATTCGACCCCATCGCGCCCTACGCCGACAGCCTGCGCGCCATCGTGCCGTCGGCGCTGCTGGGGGAGATCCCCGCCGCCGCGGCCGCGGGGTTCCGCGTGTCGATCTGCACCGAGGGAGGCAGCATGGGCGCCGCCGCGCGCCGGGTGTTCGGCGAGCTGGGCATCGGCTGCGACGGCGACGGGCCGGTGGACTTCACCCACGAGGCGGAGTCGAACGACTACCACGGCATCGGCGTGGTCGACGGCGTCAACCACGGGGTCGACCCCGGCAAGTGGCAGGTCTACAAACACGTGGGCGCGCAGGACACGCTGCGCGACCGGAGCGCCGACGTGGTCTTCATCTGGGACCCCGACGGCGACCGCTTCAACATGGTCACCCCGGCGCCCGCCGCCGTCGCCGACGCGGCCCGCGCCGCCGGCCTCGAGGTCGATCCCCTGGACGACGAGCGCTGCCTGGTCTTCTTCCGCCCCAACCAGATCTATTTCATGCTCACGGCCGTGCGCCTGGAGACCCTGCACGCCGAGGGCACGCTCGGCGACCACGACTGGATCGTGGCCACCACCTGGCCCACCAGCCGCAGCATCGGCGAGCTGGCCGAGGCCTTCAACCGGATGCACGGCACAGACCTGAAGACCTACCGCGTGCCGGTGGGCTTCAAGTGGTTCGGCAGCCTGGTGGGGGATCTCGAACGGCAGCTGCTGGAGGGGGAGGACGACGCCGACACCTCGGCCACAGACGTCACCGGCGAGACCACGGTGTTCGGCCCGCGGCCGCGCCTGGTCATCATGGCCGAGGAGAGCGGCGGCGCCGCCCTGGGCCCCGACGACTGGGAGCTCAGCCGCGACGAGGCGCGCGCCACCCTGGCCATCAAGGAGAAGGACGCCATGCAGATCGGCGTCATGTCCATGGGGCTGGCCGCGCGGCTGCACCGCGAGGGAAGCAGCTTCGCCGAGTTCTACATGGACCGGCTGGAGCGCTACGGCATCGTCCACCGCTTCTACGAGCGCCAGGACGTGACCCTCTACGACGAGTCCCTGCGCGGCGAGGAACGCACGGCCGCCCAGGCGGCCGGCAACGCCCGCAAGACCGCCACGGTCGACTTCTTCGCCGCGCTGGAGGGACGCACCGCCGACGAGGTGGCCGCGACCCTGCGCGAGCGTCTGCCCGCGGACGCGGCCATGCCGGGGATCCGCCGCTGCTTCCACGCCGGCGACGGCACCCTGATCGAGTTCGACGGGATGTGGTTCGAGCTGCGCGCCAGCGGCACCGACGCCGTGCTGCGCTACTACATGGAGGGGCTCGATCCGCAGGCGGTGAACGCGCTCAACTCCGCGCTGGTCGCCATGCGGATCTAGACGGAGCCGGTCACGACCGCTTGCTGTGGTCGACCGCCTTGAGGATCTTCAGGTTCAGCACCACGAAGCGCAGCAGCTGGAACAGCTTGTTGTTCATCCAGAACTTGTCCCTCTGCGTGATCTCCACGTCGGTCCTCCTATTCCGGAATGATCTTCCAGCCGATGCGGCCCTGCAGCTTGTGCATGAACGTCGTGTGGATCATGCGCTTCATCCAGGCGCCCGCCAGGCCCATCTCCATGTGCGTGACGAAGCGGTCGCGGCCGTCCTCGTTGGGGTAGCGCCGCATGTCCGGCACCACGGGGTAGACCATGATCACGGCCGCCGAGCCGTCCCACAGCGAGTCGCCCATGGAGGCGATGCAGGCGGCGGCCATCTCGGTCATGCGTTCGCTGTGGGTCATGCGCCCGGTCTTGACCAGATCGACGACGTTCAGGGCCACGATGCGGCCGATGATGCCCGAGACCATGCCCGTGCGCGGCGGCGCCGGGCTGAAGGGCTTGCCGTTGGGGTTGGTGAACGGCTTCGAGATGGGTCCCGGCGGCGCGAAGGCGATGCCCGCCGCGAAGATGTTCGGGTAGGCGGGGTTCTGGTACACCGCCGGCCAGGCGTCCGGGTTGGCGACCAGTTCCTCGTAGGGCAGGCCGTAGACGCCGTCCACCTTCACCAGGCGCACGGGGTTGACCACCTTCTCGGAGACGTCCTCGCCGTCGCGGCCGATGAAGTCCATGTCCACGCCGGTGAAGCGGGGGATGAGCATGGCGTAGTCGAAGCCGGTCTCGCCCGCCCCGCCCTTCATGTCCTCCCAGACCGCGCGGCCGGGCTCGACGCCCGTCACGCAGCGGCCGGTCAGGTCCTCGATGCCGTAGTCGCGGAACACCGCGTCGATGAACTCGCCGCTGGAGGTGCGTCGGCCCCGGTGCTTCACGTGCAGGCCGTTGATGCCGAAGTCGCCCAGCTCGGGCTCGTTGGTCAGGTAGGCCAGTGAAGCCTTGTCTCGCACGCCGCGTCGGATCAGGTCCTTGTGGACGTTGGTCACGTATTCCAGCGCCGCGCCCTGGCAGGTGGCGCCGCCGTGGCCGGTGCCGATGACGATGCGCTGGGTCTCGCCCTTCTGCATGCGCGCCACCGCCTCCAGGTAGCGGTCTCGGGCCTCGATGGCGTGGGGCGGGTTGCAGATGGACCAGCTGTTGCCGGCCCTGGGACCCAGCCCCGGCGTGGCGTCGAAGTCCAGCTTGGGGCCGGTGGCCAGGATCAGGTGGTCGTAGTCCAGGCGGAAGTCCTCGTCCGAACCGTCCTCGGTGCGGCCGGTGACGTAGTCGTCGTCGGGATGGACGGTGCTCACCCGGCCGTGGATGAAATCCACGTTGAACCGGTCGTAGACGTCGCGCAGGTGGAAGCGCGTCTTCTCCACGTCCATGCGGTCGATGCCGACCCAGACCAGGGACGGGATGTAGACGAAGCGGTCGGAGCGGTTGACCACCGTGACCTGGTGGTCCCGGCCCAGCTTGTCGCCGATGTAGAGGGCGGCCGTGTGGCCCGCGAAACCGGCGCCGACGATGACGATTTTCGCCATGGGGGTCTCCTTGGGGGAGGGGATGGGACGGGGGGAGACTACCACCGATACCGGATCAAATCAATCCATTAACTTCGAATATACGAAGGTTGTGCCCGCGAAATTGTGTTTCGTCGCCAGCTAGCCTGGGCTGCTCTTGTAAGTTGTTGTTTTACAACATAAAAAAGCGGGTCTCCACCGCCGGAGACCCGCAAACACAATTTCGTGGGCACAAGCTATCAGTAGCGGATGGTGCCGAAGAGCTCCACGCCCTCGAAGGCCGGCTCGAACTTGCACACCCCCCCGGCGCACAGATACCCCCCCAACCGCTTGCCCGCCCAAAGCGTGAACAGCGCTCCGCCCTCGCTCACGTAGCTGATCTGCGCGGCGGGGAAGGGGCCCTCCTCCTCCAGGAAGTCCCGCTGGGACTCGACCTTGTCATTGGTCTCGAGGATGGCGGCGATGGTCCAGTGCGGGGCCAGGGCGTATTCCAGGGTGGTGAACTGCTGGTTGTAGGCGCCGAGGCCGCCGAAACCGGTGCCGGGGTCGCTCACGTGCTGCTGTTCGAGCTTGAGGGTCCAGGAGCGACGGGCGTCGGCGTGCCAGGTCAGTTCGCCGACCAGGGTCAGGTACTCCAGGTCGCGCAGCAGCTGCTTGTCGTGGACCTCGCGCCAGTCGACGCCCGCCCGGTAGCGGAAGTCGCCGGACTTCTCGTTCTCCACGTGCGCGTAGTACTCGCGGAACAGCGGTTTGCCCGCGCCGGTCTCCACCAGGCTGACGTTGCCGACGGCGCTCCAGCTGCCGGCGCCGGCCCAGGTGAGCTCGCCCTGGAAGCCGCGCTCGTCGTCGGCGTTGCGCAGGTAGGGCTGGCGGTTCATCAGGGTGTAGAGGTGCTCGCGGGTCAGCTGCGGCGGGTTGTTCAGGGGCGTGCGGCCGTCGGCCTCGTCGAGCAGGGTGAAGTTCTCGTAGTCCATGGCCTCCAGGGACAGGCCGAAGGGGCCGGACAGCAGGGTCGCGCCGGCGTAGGCGGCGTGGCCCCAGACCTCGCGCAGGGCGCCGCCGTCGGCGTCCTCGAAACGGCGGTGGCCGCCGTACTCCACGTAGAGGTTGCCGCGGGCGTGGTCGGCCACCAGGCGGCCCGATACGGCGTAGTCGCGGCGCAGGGCGCCGTCTCGGAGGGGAGTGTCCGGGCCCTGCCAGGTCAGGGCGCTCAGGCCCAGGCCGAGGCCGTCGCGCAGGTCGTAGGCGCCGTCGAAGCCGCGCACGTCCAGGTCCAGGTGCGAGGGCGAGCCGCTGAACATGGTGGCGGCCCAGGGGCCCCGCGCGCCGCGCATCAGCACGCCGTCCAGGGCGGTGTCCACGCGGATGGTGCGGTTCTCGTAGGCGGCGAAGAGCAGACCGCGGCCGAACATGCCGTAGAAGTGGCCCGCCCGCACCTCGAAGTCGCCGCTGCTGAACTCGGCGAAGCGGTGGCGCAGCTCGTTGCGGCGGGTGGTCTCCTCCGCGGGCTGCTGGGCGTTGAGCAGCACGCCGACGCGCACGTCGCCCGCGTGGTACGAGACGTCCAGCCAGTTCTCGAGGATCTCGGTCTCGGTGCCGGTGTGCCAGGAGTACTCGAACTGCTCGGTGGCGTGGATCTCGCCGGACGGCGCCGCGGCCGGCGCGTGGTCGGCGGATTCGCGCAGTTCCAGGATCTCCTCGCGCAGGTCGATCTCGTCTCCCTCGCGGTAGCCCACGTGGCGGTAGACCTCGCGGCCGGCGGCGTCCAGGAGCACCAGGAACGGCAGGGTGCCGGGCGTCTGGAGCTTGCGCTGCACGTCGCCCGAGGTGTCCAGGGGGACGACCAGATGTTCGTAGCCCTGGGCGGCCACGTAGGCGGGCACCTTGTGGGCGCTGCGGGGGGTGTCGGCGTTGACGGCCATCACCGTCAGCTCGCCCGCGAACTCCTCGGCCAGGGCCTCGAGATGGGGCAGCTCCTTGAGGCAGGGGCCGCACCACAGGGCCCAGAAGGAGACCAGGACGGGGCCCTCGGCGAGGCGGTCGTGCAGGCTCACGGAGTGGCCGGCGACGTCCTCGAGGGTCCAGTCGGGCACGGCGTAATCGCCGGCCGCCGCCGGGACGGCGGCGGCGAGCAGCAGCAGGCAGAGCGCGAAGCGGGTCATGGTTCGACTCCGTTCTACTTCACGAGTGAGAGCTTGAGGGTGCGGGTGTCGTCGCCCGCGCGGACCATGGCCAGGTAGATCCCGCCGGCGACCGGGGCGCCGGCGTCGTCGCGGCCGTTCCAGGGCAGGGCGTGGCGCCCGGCGGCCAGGGGGCCGTCGTGGAGGCGCCGCACGCGGCGGCCGAGCAGGTCGTACAGGTCGATCCGCGTCGGGATCGCGCCCGCGCCCTCGAGGGCGAAGACCAGTTCGGTGGCCGGGTTGAAGGGGTTGGGACGCGCCGCGATCTCGCCGAGCCGCGTCGCAGGGACCGCACCGGGGGCGCCGACGGTGGTGTCGGCGAACCAGTCCAGCACGGCGTCCATCAGGGCGTTGCGGGCCAGCACGTCGCCGATGCCCTCGAAACCGAAGCCCAGGGTCACCATGCGGGCGTCGCCGCGGGCGAAGCGCACGCCGGCGGCCTCGCCGGGCGCGTACACCAGGCAGCCGCGGGCGTTGTGGACCGGTGCGAGCAGGTCGGGATAGTCCTGGTTGCCGGCGCCGTCGCCGCCGAAGAGCTGGAACGAGAGACCGTCGCCGACGGGGTCGTCGGCGGCGCCGACGATGGTGCCGTCCTGGGCGTCGTCGGCCTGGAACACGGCGCCGGTGTAGTGCTCGTACCACTCCCGGGTCCAGAAGGTGAAGTGGAAGCTCTGCTCCGAGCAGAGGGTGTAGGCCAGGTCCTGGCCCGACAGCATCACGTCGCCGCCGGCGTCCAAGTAGTCGCCGAGGGCGTTCCGGTCGAGCTCGTCCAGGCCGGGGTCGGCGCCGTCGGTGTGCCAGACCACGCGGTCGAAGGCGGAGAGGTCGGCGGCGGTCAGGAAACCGTTGTCGCTGCGGTTCCAGGCGGCCCGGGACCGCTGCGCGGCGTCGATGGCATCCAGGAAGTAGAAGGCGTGCGAGGGGGTCGTGCCGCCGTCGACGAAGAGCACTTCGGCGCCTTCGGAGATCAGCAGGAACTCCCGCTCGAACTCGATCTCGCGGTCGCCGCGGCTGATGCAGCTCATCGTGACGACGCCGGACTCGGCGCTGCTGTTGGGCGTGACGTCGGCGGCGATCAGGATCTCCTCGCCCGGGGCCAGGGTGACCTCGAAGTCGGTGACCCAGGGCGGGTAGCAGACGGTGCCGGCGCAGGCGGAGACCTGCCAGCCCGGGGTGACGGCGTCCACGTGGAAGTCGTAGGTGTCGGTCTGGGTGCCCGTGTTGACGAGCCAGCCGTCGAAGCGGGCCAGCTCGCCGTTCTCCCCGACGGCGCCGTAGCGCTCCGCGTAGTAGGAGGCGGCGTAGTCGGGAGGCGGGGCGGTGGTGGCGGCCTGCAGCACCTCGCGCGTGCCGTGGACCTGCACCCAGGCGAAGACCTGGAGGTCGGTGTCGAGCCAGGCGGCGTCCAGGGTCGTCGGCAGGGTGAAGACCAGCGAGTCGCCCTCATCGATGTCGAACGCGGTGCCGTTGAAGTCAGGCACCATCTTGCGCAGGGTCCAGTGGAACTCGGTCTCGCCGTTGTCGCCGGGCGCCGGTTCGACGAGTTCGTACTCGTCGACCACCGCCACGTGCAGGCGCAGGTCCTCGGCGTGCGTCTCGGCCACGGCCTTCACGGTCACCGTCGCCTCGAGATCCAGGCCGTCGAGCGTGTGCGTCACCTCGACGGTCAGGGGGCTCAGCACGTCGTGGGCGGCCTCGACGGCGGCGACCAGGCCGGCGTAGGAGCCCGGCGTGGGCGTGTTCTCGCCGTTGGTCACCAGATCGGGCGCGTTGCCGACCTCGTTGTAGAACGCCCGGATGAAGTGGTCCGCCGGATTGGCCGTGTAGAAGGGGTCGTCGGCCGCGGGCCAGTTCAGGTGCGTCTGCAGGTTGATCACGGTCCGGTTGCCCAGGTCCTCGATCACCTGGGCGGTCGTCACGTTGGCGTCCGCGCAGCCGGCGCAGCTCACGTTGGTGAAGCTCTCCAGCAGCACGAGACGGGGCACGGGGTGCGCCTGGAGCGCCGTGGCGAGGCCCAGCAGCAACAGGATGGCGGTGCAGGCTCTGAGGTGTTTCATCAATGGTCTCCCGCGTGGGCGTTCTCGGAGACGCCGGCCTGGAGCACCTCGAGGGTGGCGGCGTCCTGTACGAAGGCGATGGCGATCAGGTTGTCGGGCACGCCGGTCCAGGTGCCCTGGCGGGGGATGTCGATCTCGAAGACGGCGGGCGTGCCGGGAACGAGCGGCAGGGGATCGGCGTCCCCCAGCACGAACTCGCGGCAGATCCAGTGGAATTCGTCCTCGCCGGCCTCGTTCTGGGGCTCGTCGTAGTGGATGGGGTTCTCGACGACGGCCACGTTGAGCACGGCGCCCGGATGGGTGATCTCGCGGGTGGGCAGCAGCTCGACGACCACCTCGAGATCGTGGGCGGAGGGGTCGACCAGCGACACGTCGACGGCGAAACCGGGGTCGGCGGCGAGAGCGGTCTCGAGCAGGGTCACCAGGTCGCCGAAGCCCGGATAGCCGTTGGGCTCCACCGTGAGGTCGCCGTCGAGGTAGAGGGTGGGGGCGGCCCAGTTCCAGGCGGTGTTGTTGGCGTAGACCGTCATGCGGGCCTGCAACACCGCCTCGTTCTCGTCGAAGTGATGGTCGGGGCCGCCGAAGGGGCCGCTGTACTTGATGCCCAGCATCTTGTCGGGCCCGTACCCGGCGTCCTCGACGTTGCCCAGCATGGTGTTCATGGCCGGGCAGCCCTCGCAGTTGATGCCGGACATGTACTCCAGCAGGACGATCTTGCGGGCGACCAGGGCGAAGTCGGTCTCCGCGTCGCCGCCGGCGACCACGTTGACCTGGCGCGACGCGACGTCGTGGAAGCCGTGGCGGGTCACCGCCACCTCGTGGGAGCCCGCCGCCAGCTCGAAGTCGTGGGGCGTGACCTCGCCGGTGTCGGCACCGTCGAGGCTGATCGCGGCGCCCGCCGGGGTGGAGGTCACCGTGAGCGTTCCGGTCGTGCCCAGCTCGACGAGCGTGAAGTCGGCGGAGACGGAACCGTCGGCGACCACCGTCGCCACGATCGAGTCGGGCGCGGCGTCGTAGCCGGCCAGGGACACCATGACCGTGTGGTCGCCCTCGGCCAGGACGAAGACGTGGGGGGTGGTCTCGCCGGTGTCGGCACCGTCGAGGCGGATCGCGGCGCCGGCGGGGGCGGAGGTCACCTCGAGTTCGCCGGCCGGGTGCAGGGCGAAGTCGGCCGCGGCCGGCGCCTGGGCGCTCACGTCGATCGACTGCGGCCCGTCGGACACGCGGCCCGCGAGCAGGACGTCGACCGTGCGGGGTCCCTCGACCAGAGTGAAGGTGTGGGGCGTGACCTCGCCGGTGTCCTCGCCGTCGATCAGGATGGCGGCGCCGGGGGGATCGGAGGTGATCGTCAACTCGCCGAGGGCGGCGAGCTGGAAGTCCGCGGGGACGAGCCGGCCGGGACCGACGGTCACGGTACGCTCGGCCGGCACGGCCAGATGACCGGCGAGTTCGACCGCGACGGTGTGAGTCCCGACCGCGAGCCGGTACTCGACGGGTGTGACGTCGCCCGTGTCGACGCCGTCGAGTTGAACGGCCGCGCCGGACGGAGTCGATACAACGCGGATGGTTCCGGTGGGGTCTTCATGGCCGCAGGATGAGGTCAGCACTGCGACCGAGATGACCGCCAGGGCGGCGAACAGGTGTCTTTTTGCCATGTGGGTCCTGTTCCGGAATACGGAGATCCAGGTTTCAGCGGGGGTATCGACTTGTGAACGTACATTTTACACTCTGCGGCCGGGCGAGTCAATATGGTCAACCCGTTGCGCAACACGAATACTAAAAAGCCTGCCGACATGGTGCTTTTCCCTTACAAAGGTCGCAGCATCTATGGTATCATTTCCTCACAAATACTGATGTCGTATGGGCGCACCTCGTTGTGCGCCTTGCGATGAAGCGCGTTGGACCTCACCTCGGTTCCCCCCTGTTCCCGCACTCGGGCGTACTTGGTGACCCACACCATCACCACCAGAAAGGATCTGCACGATGAGAGTCAAAGCTATGCTCATGATTCTCGCTGCGCTGATGATGGCCGGCACGGCCCTCGGCGCGATGAACAGCATCCCGATCAAGGAAGGGGGCAATCAGCTCGAATTGATCACCGAGCGTGAGGACGAGCTGACGTTCCGCATCGACGTCGGCCAGCTGGACCTGCTGGACGTGGCGAGCAAGAGCGGCGACTTCACGCGCTTGACGATGCCCGGCTTCCACAGCACGCAGATCGAGGGCGCTCCCGAGCTGCCCATGATGAACCGGCTGGTGGCGGTGCCCTTCGGCGCGACCGCGCGGGTCGAGGTCCTCTCGGTGCAGAGCCGCACCATCGACCTCGCCGAGTACGGCGTCACCACCCCGCTGTTCCCCATGCAGCCTTCGGTGTCCAAGAGCGCCGACCTGGAGAACCTGCCCTTCGTCTACGACCGCACCGCCTATGCCGTCGACAAGGTCGCCGGCGAGATGGCCCACGTCGTGAACCTGGGCACGCTGCGCTACCAGGGCCTCGCCCGCCTGGAGATCTCCCCGGTGGAGTACCTGCCCGGCGACAACAGCCTGGTGGTGCATGAGAGCATGGACGTGCGCGTGGTCTTCGACGGCGCCGACAAGTCCGCCGGCGACTATCACTACGCCAGCACGTACAGCCCCTTCTTCGCGCCCCTGTTCCGCAACATCGCGGGCGCCAAGGACAACCACTACGACCACCCGGACCGCGTGGGCGACAAGGTGACCATGGTCATCGTGACGGCGCCCGAGTTCGAGTACCAGCTGGCGGACTTCGTCACCTGGAAGACCGAGCGCGGTTTCAAGGTCGACCTGGCCGTCATCGGCACGCCCGATGTCGGTTCGACCAGCGCGTCGATCCAGACCTACCTGCACGACCTGTACAACAACGCCACGCCCGAGGACCCGGCGCCGAGCTTCGTCCTCTTCGTCGGCGACGTTGCGCAGTGCCCGACCTTCACCTTGTCCGGCGACGCGACCGACCGCCCCTATTGCGCGGTCGACGGGGATCTGTTCCCCGACATGTACTACGGCCGCTTCAGCGCCACCAACAGCGCCGAACTGCAGGCCCAGCTCGACAAGACCATGATGTATGACCAGTTCACGATGCCCGACCCGAGCTATCTGGGCAACGTGACGCTGATCGCCGGCGTGGACGGCAGCTTCGCCACCACCCACGGCAACGGTCAGATCAACTACGGCACCGAGCATTACTTCAATGCGGCCCACGGGATCACGAGCAACACGTATCTGTATCCCGCCTCCGACGATCCCGGCGCTCCCGCCGAGCTCATCCAGACCTACAACGACGGTGTCAGCTTCGTGAACTACACGGCTCACGGAAGCACCACCAGCTGGTCCGACCCCAGCCTGAGCCAGTCGGACATCAACAACCTGACGAACTTCGGGAAGTACTTCCTGGCCGTCGGCAACTGCTGCCTCACCTCCAGCTACGACCTGGGCGAGTGCTTCGCCGAGACGTGGCTGCGGGCCGAGGACAAGGGCGCCATCGGCTACATCGGCGGCTCCAACTCGACCTACTGGGACGAGGACTACTGGTGGGGCGTCGGCTTCCACGCTTCCAGCCAGATCGACGGCTCGGCCTATCCCTACGAGAGCACCGGCCTGGGCGTCTACGACGGCGTGTTCCACGACCACGGCGAGTCTCCCGAGCAGTGGTACGTGACCAACGACGCCGTGATCTTCTCCGGCAACCTGGCCGTCTCCGAGGCCGGTTCCAGCCGCGAGACCTACTACTGGAACATCTACAACCTGATGGGCGACCCCTCCCTGAGCACCCACATGGGCGTGCCGGGCGTCAACCCCGTCAACCACATGCCCACGTTCTTCACCAACGCCGTGTCGGTCGACATCGACGCGGCGCCGGGGAGCTACTTCGGGCTGACCCAGGGCGGCGTGCTGCTGGCCAGCGGCACCATCCCCATGACTGGTTCGGGAACCTACGATCTCGACGGCTTCCTGACCCCCGGCACGGCCAAGCTGGTCGTGACCATGCAGAACATGGAGCCCTACATCGTCGACGTGCCGGTGATCGTGCCGGCGACCGTCCTGATCGATCCCATGGAGATCGACGCCAACGTGCCGACCGACGTCTACGTCGAGGTGTACGGCGAGGACGGCGTGACCCCGGTCGTGGGTCTCGACGTGTGGGCCGAGGGTCTGGGCTATGCCACGGCGCCGGTGCAGACCAACGCCAGCGGCATCGCCGTGATAAACGTGAACTACCCGTACGGTCCGACCGTGGACATCGTCGGCAAGCACGCCGCCGATCCCTACGAGCTGTTCCGTGAGCAGCTGACGGTCAACGCGATGGCCCTGTCCGTGCCCGACCTGTCGGTCAGCACGGGTATCGGCATGGTCGACATGTTCCCGCTGAACCTGCCCGGCACCCTGCACGCCACGGTCGCCGAGCCCGGGTTCACGCTGCATGCGGTCCTGCCCGACGGCAGCGAGCTGAGCACCGGTCTGGCCGATCTGGAGATCACGCCGACCGAGACCGGCGTCGTCACCGGCATCATCGCCGTCAGCGGCTACGACCTGTACTCCGAGGACTTCGACGTCATCGAGGCCTACGGCCAGCTGACCGGCTACGTCGACGCGGCCGGCGTCCCGGCCGTCGGCGCGACGGTCCAGCTGTTCCAGGACGGCATCGAGATGTTCAGCGCCGTGACCGACGCGAGCGGCAACTACGACATCGGCGAGGACATCCTGGTCGACGACTACGACGTGGTGGTGGACTTCTTCGGCTACCTCCACTACGAGCAGCCGCTCTTCGTCAACTACGCGGCCAACGTCCACGACATCGCCCTGCTCGCCGCCCCGAGCGGCGTGATCACGGGCGTGATCATGGACTCCGAGACCGCCGGCATGCTGGAGGCGACCATCAACGTCTTCCGCAGTGACACCGGCGAGCTCTACGCCACGACCACCAGCGACGCCGTCACGGGCGAGTACACGACCCCGTCGCTGCCTTACTTCACGTACTTCGTCAACGTGCGGGCCTACCACCACATCCCGGTGAACATCACCATCGAGGTGGCCGAGCCGACCGTGGTGAAGAACTTCGCGCTGGATCCGACCGTGGGCGACGTGCTCGTCATCGACGACACCCCCGCCACCAAGACGATCCCGCCCAAGTTCGACGAGTTCGGCATGATGCTGGAGCCCGGCTACGTGGCCTCCAGCGCCAAGTCGGTCGATCTCATCGTGGCCGACCTGGAGTACCAGGGCTACGGCGTGGTGGTGGAGACCATCGCCACCACCGATCCGGCCACCTGGACGAGCTACGACGTGCTGCTGGTCTCCGCCGGCGACAACATCGACCCGCTCGGCGACGCGGCCTTCCGCGCCGCGATGGTCGACCATGCCGAACTGGGCGGCAACATCCTGCTCGAGGGCGGCGAGGTGGCCTACGACCACAGTGGCGACACCGAGTTCGCCACCACGGTGATGCACATCGCGGACTGGAACGCCGACGCGAGCGGATCGCTCGACGTGGCCGACCCGTCGCATCACCTGATGTCGGTGCCCAACGTCGTGCCCGGCAGCAACGGCATGACCTACGACGGCTACGGCGACCAGGATGCGGTGACGCCCCTGGCCGACGCCGCCGCACCGGCGACCTGGTCCTCCTATCCGA
Organism: uncultured Fibrobacteraceae bacterium; assembly: GCA_964607825.1. Taxonomy (GTDB): domain Bacteria; phylum Krumholzibacteriota; class Krumholzibacteriia; order LZORAL124-64-63; family LZORAL124-64-63; genus JAHIYU01. The sequence goes on from CAZSNA010000052.1 coordinate 22,666, forward strand.
CCGATCCGGGCGTGCTCTGCTACGACCCGAACACGGCGCCCGAGGGCGGCCAGATCGTGTTCTTCACCTTCAACTACGGCGCCCTGGACGGCTCGTGCGCTCCGCACCTGCTGCACAACGCCATCAACTGGCTGGTCACGCCCGAGTTCGGCGACGCGACCCTCAGCGGCACCGTCACCCTCGACGGCGAGACCGATCACTCCGGCGTCCTGGTCGAGCTGTTCCCGGCCGGCCTGGACGTGATCACCGACGCCAGCGGTTACTACGAGTTCGCGAACATCTTCGGCGGCGACGTCACGGTGACCGCGAGCAAGGCGCACTACCATCCGCAGACGGTGGACGTGAACGTTCCCGCCGGCGGCGTGGTGACCGGCGTCGACATGAACCTGCTGGCCATCGAGTACGGCGAGTTCTCCGGCGTGGTGACCGAGGACGGAGGCGGCCCGCTCGCGGCGACCGTCCAGGCCTTCGACACCGCCACCGGCGACCTGGCCGTCGAGGTCGCGACCGACCCCGTCACCGGCGCGTACGCCACGGGCGACCTGCCCTACGGCGAGTACGATCTGGTGGCGCGGGCCGGCGGCTACGCCTCGCAGAGCTTCACGCTCACGCTGGCGAGCGCCGCGATGACCCAGGACTTCGCGCTCATGACCACGAGCGGCGTGATCCTGGTCGTCGACGACCACGGCGCCGCCAAGGCGGTCGAGGCCAAGTTCGACGACAAGGGCAACCAGCTCGCGCCGGCGTACTCGAGCGACCTCAAGGACGTGAGCACCCTGGTCACGGACCTGGAGGGCTTCGGCTACACCGTCGTCTCCGAAACGTTGGCCGAGACCGATCCCCTCACGTGGACCGGCTACGATCTGCTGATCGTCAGCTGCGCCAACAACACGTCCTCCCTGGATGCGACCACCACGGCGGCCCTGTCGACCTACTGTCAGGCCGGCGGCCACCTCCTGCTGGAGGGCGGCGAGGTCGGATACACCCACCGCGCCAACGCCGACTTCGCGAACAACGTGATGCACGCGGACTCGTGGGGCGGCGACAGCGTCGGCAACTTCGTCGTCGCGGATCCGACGCATCCCGTGACCAGCATGCCCAACACGATCGGCGGCATGACCCTGACCTACAACGGTTACGGCGATTCCGACGCCATGGTCGTCGCCAACGGCGGCGTCATGGTCGGCGGCTGGGACGGCGACCCCGAGGCGTCGATCGTCTGCTTCGACGACACGCCCGCGCCGCTCGGCGGCCAGATCGTGTTCTTCACCTTCAACTACCTGGCCCTGGACGCCGGCGGACGCGTCGACCTGCTCGAGAACGCGGTCGCCTGGCTGCTGGCCTTCGAGGGCGTGGGCAACTGCGCCATCAACGGTACCGTCGAGCTCTTCGGCGCCAGCGACTTCACCGGCATCCTGGTGGAGATGCTGCCCGGCGGCGGCTCCATGGTGACCGGCGCGGACGGCGCCTACGAGTTCACCGGACTCTATCCGGGCACCTACCAGCTGCGGGCCTCGTACCCCGGCTGGGGCACGGGCGTCATCGAGATCGAGTTCGCCGAAGGCCAGGTCATCGACAACTTCGACCTGATCCTCAATCCCGTGTTCGACCAGGAGTTCTGCAGCCAGCCGGCCCTGGCGATCCCGGACAACGATGCCGCCGGCATCAGCGACGTGATCAACGTCGACGTCGGCGCCAGCTACGCCGTCAGCGGCGTGGAGGTGTTCATCGACATCACCCACACCTGGCAGGGCGACCTGATCGTGTCGCTGACCTCGCCGAGCGGTGAGACGGTGGACCTCCACAACCGCACCGGCAGCTCCGCGGACGACATCTACGGCTGGTACCCGACCGAGCTGACCCCGGCCGGCGACCTCAACGCCTTCATCGGCGACGTCGCCAGCGGCGATTGGACGCTGACCGTCAGCGACAATGCCGGCGCCGACACCGGTACGCTCAACGAGTGGTGCCTGAACATGCTGTACGCCGAGCCGGTGCCCGTGGGCGCCAGCGCCATGACGGCCTCTTCCGGTCGTGACGGCGTCATGCTGGTCTGGGAGTACGAACCCTCCCTGATCGACGGCTTCCACGTGTATCGTCGGGCCGAGGGCGCGGAGACCCTGCGTCTGACCGGCGACGCTCTGAGCGACGACCAGGGCCGCATCGAGTACCTCGATACGCCCTACGGCTTCGCTCCGGGCACGACGCTCTACTACAGCTACTCTCTGGTGGTGAACGGGGCCGAGACGGAGCGGGGGGCCGAGGTGGAGGTCGTCTTCGACGGCACGCCGACGCGCTTCGTGATGCACGGCAACTACCCGAACCCCTTCAACCCGATGACCACGGTAAAGTTCGAGCTGCCCCAGCCCGGACACGCCAAGCTCGTGGTCTACGACCTGAGCGGTCGCGCGGTCAGGACCCTCGTCAACGAGAACCTGCCCGCGTCCGTGCACCAGCGTCAGTGGGACGGGACCGACGACAGCGGTCGTCGCATGGCCAGCGGAAGCTACTACTTCCGGCTGACCTGCGGTGAGCATACGGCGGTCCAGAAGGTGATGTTGGTGAAAT
>CAZSNA010000053.1:0-24656 GCA_964607825.1 uncultured Fibrobacteraceae bacterium
AGGGCCGCGGCGCCGGGCCGGTCGGGAAAGAGGCGGCGGGCGAGGCGGTGCGCGACCGCCAGCAGCGCCAGCGCCGCAGCGAAGCCGAGCCAGCGGGCGACGACGGCGGGATCGAGCCCCAGGGCGGCGGCGCCGGCGAGGGTGACCGTCCACAGGAAATTGGTGTAGCCCTCGACGCGCTCGCCGGGGTTGAAGACCAGGCCGTGGCCGTCGACCAGGTTGGCGGCGTAGCGCAGGGAGATGTAGGCGTCCTCCTGCACGCACGCGCCCTGGACCAGCGCCAGGGCCGCGGTGGCGGCCAGGGCGAGCCAGAGGAAATGCCTGGTTTCCAGGTGGGCCACGGGATTCCTTTGCCGGAACGGAATGGGGGTGCCAACTCCCGTCCGGAGGTCTATACTTTAGAGTCGTTCCCGATCGTTCAAGCCCGCAAACGCAAGCCGGAACCGCATGCTACGTCATCGGATCGATCCAGACAAGCCGCGCCCCCGCGCGGGGACCGCGATCGCGGTCGCCTGCGCCGCCGTCACGAGCCTGTGGGCCGCGCCGGCCATGGCCTACATCGGCCCCGGCGCCGGCTTCGCCCTCGGCGGCTCGCTGCTCTTCGGCCTGGCGGGCGTGCTGCTGGCCTTCGGCGCCCTGCTGCTGTGGCCCCTGCGGGCGGCGCTGCGCGCGATCAAGGGCCGCGGGCGTCGTCGGAAGGCGCGGGCCAGGCGCGTGATCGTGCTGGGCCTGGACGGACTCGACCCCGGCCTGGTCAAGGAAGGGCTGCGCGAGGGACGCCTGCCCAACTTCCGCCGCCTGCGCGAACGGGGCGGCTTCCGCCCCCTGGCCACCACCACGCCGGCCATGTCGCCGGTGGCCTGGTCGGGCTTCGCCACGGGCGTGGACGCCGGCCGGCACAACATCTTCGACTTCCTCAACCGCGACCTGCGCACCTACCTGCCGGTGCTCTCGTCCACGCGCATCAGCGGCGGCGGCCGCGTGTTCCGCGTGGGCCCGGTCCGCATCCCGCTCGGCAAGCCGAAGATGGAGCTGCTGCGGCGCAGCAAGGCCTTCTGGCGTGTGCTCGGCGAGAACGGCGTGAAGGCCACGGTGCTGCGCGTGCCCATCACCTTCCCGCCCGAGAAGGTGGACGGGCAGATGCTGTCGGCCATGTGCGTGCCCGACCTGCGCGGCACCCAGGGCACCTTCTCCTGGTTCAGCGCCGATCCGGGCGAGACGAGCGTGGACGGAGCGACCGCCGGGGTGGCGCCGGTGGCCGACGACGACACCATCGGCGGCGTGCGCAACAAGCTGACCCGGCGGCGTGAGGCCTTCGTGGGCCGGCTGGCCGGCCCCGACCATCCCGACGGCGGCCTGATGGACCTGGAGATCGAGGCGGTCTGCGACAGCGCCAGGAAGCTGGCCCGCTTCCGCATCGACGGCCAGGAATTCACACTGGGGCCCGACGAGAACTCCGACTGGATCAAGGTGGCGTTCCGCGGCGGGCCGGGCGTGGTCGCGCGGGGCATCTGCAAGTTCCGGGTCACCAGCTTCGACGAGCCCTTCTCCTTCTACGTGACCCCGGTGCACCTGGACCCCGAGAGCCCGGCCATGCCCATCTCTCACCCGGGTCACTACAGCCTGGCCCTGGCCAAGCTGCAGGGCCCCTTCGCCACCCTGGGCCTCGCCGAGGACACCTGGGCCCTGAACGAGCGGGTGATCGACGAGCAGGCGTTCCTGGACCAGGCCTACGAGATCCACGCCGAGCGCGAGCGGCAGTTCTTCCACGTGCTCGAGCGGCAGCGCAGCGGCTCGATCTCGGTGGTCTTCGACGCCACCGACCGCATCCAGCACATGTTCTTCCGCTACCTCGACCCCGACCATCCCGCCAACGCGGGCAAGGACGTCGAGCGTCACCGTCACGCCCTGCGCGACCTCTACGACAAGGCCGACGAGGTGGTCGGCAAGACCCTGGACCGCCTGCGGCCGGGCGACGTGCTCTTCGTGATCAGCGACCACGGCTTCAAGCCCTTCACCCGCGGCGTGAACCTCAACACCTGGCTGCGCGAGAACGGGTACCTGTACCTGAAGGACGATCCCGCCGAGGGCTCGCCCGCGCCCCTGCCCGAGGGCGAGACCGCCGAACCTGTCGAGATCGACTGGTCCCGCACCCGCGCCTACGCCAGCGGCCTGGGCGGTTTCTACCTGAACCTGAAGGGACGCGAGCAGGGGGGCATCGTGACCGCCGAGGCGGAGGGGCCCCTGCGCGAGGAGCTGGCCGCCGCCCTGCGCGAGCTGCGCGACCCGGCCACCGGCCGCCGCTGCGTGAACCTCGTGCAGCAGGACCGCGACTGCTACCGCGGCCCCTACCTGGAGAACGGCCCGGACCTGGTGATCGGCTACAAGATCGGCTGGCGCACGGGCTGGGACGCGGCCGTCGGGCGCGTGGGCGCGACGACCTTCGAGGACAACACGCGCAGCTGGTCGGGCGACCACTGCGTGGACCCGCGCCTGGTGCCGGGCATCCTCTTCTCGTCGGAGCCCTTCGACGAGACCAGGCCGGCGCTGACCGATCTGGCGCCGACGATCCTGGACCTGTTCGGCATCGCGCGGCCCGCCTGGATGACCGGCCGCAGCTTCCTGCCCGCCGGAGGTGCCGAATGAAGGCGCGCGCGCTGATCCTGATCGCTCTCCTGCTGGCGGCCGTCCCCGCGACCGCCGGCCAGAAGGTGCTCTGCATCGGTTTCGACGGCCTGGACAAGGATCTGCTCGACCGCTACCGCGCCGAGGGCCGGCTGCCCAACTTCGACCGGCTCATCGCGCGGGGCGAGTGCAAGCACCTCGGCACCTCGATCCCGCCCCAGTCGCCGGTGGCCTGGAGCAACTTCAGCACGGGCATGAACCCGGGCGGCCACGGCATCTTCGACTTCATCCACCGCGACCCCGAGACCATGCTCCCGTACCTCTCGGCGGCCCAGGCCATCGCGCCCAAGCGCTGGTGGAACCTCGGCAGCTGGAAGGTCCCCCGCGACGGCGGCGACGCCGTGAACATGCGGCAGGGCACGGCTTTCTGGCAGCCCCTGGCCGAGGCCGGCATCCCGGTGACCGTCTTCAAGGTGCCGTCGAACTTCCCGCCGGTGGAATGCGCCTGCCACACGCTGTCCGGCATGGGCACGCCGGACATCCTGGGCACCTACGGCATCTTCGGCTACTACACCGACGCCCCCGGCGGCGACACCGACCTCTCCGGCGGCCGCCTGGTGCCGTTGACGATCCACCGCGACCGTTTCGAGTCGGAGCTCTACGGTCCGCTCAACAGCTACCGCGAGGGCGACCCCGAGACGAGCGTCCCCTTCAGCGGCGTGGTCGACCACGACCGCGGCGAGGTGCTCTTCGACGTGCAGGGCGAGAAGTTCCTGCTGAGGGTCGGCGAGTGGAGCGAGTGGCTGACGCTGAGCTTCGACATCGTGCCCCTGGTCAAGTCGGTCAGCGGCGTGTGCCGCATCTACCTGATGGACACCGAGCCCGCCCTGCGGATCTACGTGACCCCGGTCAACATCGATCCCGCCAGCCCGGAGATGCCCATCAGCACGCCGAGCGACTGGTCGGGCGACCTGGTCGACGCCTACGGCCCCTACTACACCCAGGGCCTGCCCGACGACACCAAGGCCCTCGAGGAGGGCGTCTTCGACGACGACGCCTACGTCTCGCAGTCCTCGCTGGTGTTCGACGAGCGCCGGACCCAGTTCATCCACGAGCTGGACCGCTTCGCCGCCCTGGACGAGGGCCTGCTGTTCTTCTACTTCAACAGCCCCGACCAGACCTGCCACACCTTCTGGCGCAACATGGACCACGAGTCGCCCATGCACGACGCCGAGTCGGAGAAGCACGAGCACCGCATCCGCGACGTGTACCAGGCCTGCGACGAGGCGCTGGGCCTGGCCCTGGACGCCATCGATCCGGAGACCCTGGTCCTGGTGGTCAGCGACCACGGCTTCGCTCCCTACCACCGCCACTTCCACGTGAACCGCTGGCTGCTGGACAACGGCTACCTGACCCTGCGCCAGGGCGTGGAGCCGTCGGAGGTGTCGTACCTGTCGGGCATCGACTGGCGGCGGACGCGGGCCTACGCCATCGGCATCAACGGCCTGTACGTCAACCTGCGGGGCCGCGAGCGGCGCGGCACGGTCGATCCCGACTACGAACGCGAGGAACTGCTGCAGGAGCTGGTGGAGAAGCTGGAGTCGACCGTCGACCCGGTCACCGGCCGGCGTGCGATCAAGTACGCCTACCGCACCGACGAGGTCTACAGCGGACCCGAGACCGTCAACGCCCCCGACATCGTGATGGGCTACTACGCCGGATACCGCGGCTCCGACGACTCGGCCTCGGGCGAGGTGCCCCCGACCGTGTTCTCGGACAACATGAAGCGCTGGAGCGGCGACCACTGCATGGCCGCCGACGAGGTGCCGGGCGTCATCATCAGCAGCCGGCCGATCGACAAGATCGACCCCGAGCTGCTCGACATGGCGCCCACGTTCCTGAAGCTCTACGGGCTGGAGCCCCTGCCGGAAATGGTGGGCTCGCCCATCTACGAAGGAGACTGAGATGTTCGGACCCAAGGTGAAGGTCGACAAGGAACTCTGGGCCAAGATCGGGAAGTACGCCGGCATCGCCGGCTACGCCTCGCCCGAGGAGTTCGTCAAGCACGTGCTCGAACGCGAGATCGCCAAGTTCGAGGAAGGCGGCGACTCCGAGGACGAGATCCGCAAGCGCATGCAGGGCCTCGGGTACATCAGCTAGGAGCCCGGCGTGGACAAGATCGCCACAGGCCTGACCCGGATCTTCGACCTGCTCTTCGCCCCCTTCGGGGCGGCGGGCTGGCCGGCCCTGGTCGTGATCTCCCTGCTGAGCGGGGTGCTGCTGCTGTGGCTGTTCAAGCTGACCTCGCGCCAGGGCGTGCTGGCCGAGCGCCGACGCGTGCTGACCGGCCACCTCTTCGAACTGGGGCTCTACCAGGACGACCTGCACGTCATGGGGCGGATCCAGTGGGACCTGTTCAAGGCCAACCTGCGCTACCTGTCCGCCTCGCTGCCCTCGCTGCTGGTGCTGCTGCCGGCGGTGCTGGTGATCGTGGTTCAGCTCGACGCGCGCTACCACCGGCGTCCGCTGCAGGCCGGCGAGACGATGCTGGTGTCGGCGACGGTGGCCGAGGGGCGCGAGGAGGCCCTGGGCGAACTGGGCCTGCGACCGGGCCGGAACATGGTCGTGGAGGCCGGCCCCCTGGTGGACCGTGTCGGCCGCGAGGTCTGGTGGCGTGTCCGCGCGGAAACGGACCAGGTCCGCGATCTGCGCATCACCCACGGCGACGAGGCCTGGCTCAAGAGCCTCCATCCCGACGCCTCCCGGGGCCACGTGGCCGGCGCCCGCGAGCGCGGCGGCTGGCATCACCTGCTGCTGAACCCCACCGATACCGCGCTGCCCGGGGACGCTCCCGTGACCGCCATCGCCGTGGATCTGCCACGACGGGACACGGACTGGGCGGGGTTGCCGGTGTGGCTGTGGACGTTCTTCGGGGTGTCGATCCTCGGGGGGCTGGCGGTGAAGAGGTGGATCAAGGTCGAGATGTAGCGAGAGGACCCGCATGAGACGCGCTCCGGTTTTCGCCCTGCTCCTGCTCCTCCCCTTCGCCTTCGCCGGCTGCGACGACGGCGGCGGCAACCCCCACCTCTTCTCCCTCACGCTCGAAGTGGTCGACGGCGACGGCGCGCCGGTGGAGGGTCTGGAGCTCGTGATGGTGCCGGACCTGCCCTTCTACCAGGACGGAAAGACCCCGGTCGCCAAAGCCGCCGTGAGTATTCCCTTCACGGTGTCCCGGGCCTGCAGCGTCCACCTGATGATCGAAGACGTGTACGGCGAATCCGTGCGGCTGCTCCTCTCCCAGCCAATACCGGCCGGCCAACACATGGTGGCTTGGAACGGGCGGGACGGCGTCGGGGACGAGCAGGCCACCGGCGTCTACAAGGCCCATATGCGCTGCAACGACGAGGAGACCGGCGAGCTGCTCTTCGAGGACAGCGCCCCCATGTTCATGGCGATCCTCGATTTCGACCGCCGGATCACGGGTACGACCGATGCCCGGGGCCGGATCGAGATCACCGACATGCGCCTCTTCCCGCACCTGTGCGGCGCGCCGGAGATCACCGCCCGCGACGAGAACGGCGAAGAGACGGGCACGATCGTCTTCACGCCGTCGATGCGGATCCATCTGCGCGATCTGGGCGCAGGACTCTTCCAACGCATCGATCGCGATATCGAGGGCCCGGGAGAGCTGGTACTGGTGTGGGATCCCGGCAAGGCCGCGCCGGAGAACGCGACGCCCCCGGTGACGACGAACGGTGACCGACAGTCGATGCCGCCAGCGCCGTTCTCGCTGGGGCCGCCGCGTCCAATTCCCTTCAACTAGACGGAAGAGGGTCCCAGACCTGTCTGAAGCGGATCTATAGCGAAAGGACCCGTATGAGACGCGCTCCGGTTTTCGCCCTGCTCCTGCTCCTCCCCCTCGCCATCACCGGCTGCGACGACGGCGGCGGCAACCCCCACCTCTTCTCCCTCACGCTCGAAGTGGTCGACGGCGACGGCGCGCCGCTGGAGGGTCTGCAGGTCTCGCTGGTGTCGGACCTGCCCTATTACTACGACGAGAAGATCAACGGCCCCAAGCCCGCCGTGTCGATCCCCTTCACGGCGGCCCTGCCCTGCAGCGTCCACCTGATGATCGAGGACGTGTACGGCGAACCCGTGCGGCTGCTCCTCGCGCAGGGCTCCATCCCGGCCGGACAGTACACCGTGCAGTGGAACGGGCTCGACGGCGTCGGCGCCCAGCAGGCCTCCGGCGTCTACAAGACCCATCTGCGCTGCTTCGACGACGAGACCGGCGAGCTGCTCTTCGACGACAGCGCCGACATGTACATGGCCATCATCGACCCCGCGCGCATGTCCGTGGGCGTCACCGACACCGAGGGCCGGCTCGAGATCACGGACAAGCGCCTCTTCCCCCATCTCTGCGACGCGCCCGACATCACCGCGCGGGACGAGACCGCCGAGGCGATCGGCACCATCTCGTTCACCGACGCCATGCGCATCGGCCTGCACGATCCGGTGCAGGGCGCCTATGGGGTGTTCTACCGCGATGTCGCCGGCCCCGGGACGCTGGAGCTGGTGTGGAATCCCGGGAAGGTCGACGCCGGGAGCGATGCGCCCATCCTGAGGGCGACCCGGAGCGAGCCCGAGGATCCGCCCCCTCCCGTTTTCTCCGTGGGACCGCCGTACCCCATCCCCTTCAACTAGACGGAAAAGGCGCCCCCCGACCGGGGGGCGCCTCGCTTTACACGTGTAAAACCGGACTACTTCGCCAAGGTCAACTTGGCCGTGGCCACCCGGTCGCCCGCGCGCAAGCGTGCGAGGTAGGTGCCCGAGGCCACCTTGCGGCCGGTGTCGTCGGTGCCGTCCCAGGTGACGCGGGCGGTGCCGGCGGGCAGGCTCTGCGACAGCAGGGTGCGCACCACGCGGCCCTGCAGGTCGAGCACGTCCACCGTCACGGCGCCCTCGCGGTCGAGGACGAACTCGACCTGGGTGCTCGGGTTGAACGGGTTCGGGTAGGCGCCCGCCAGGGCGAACACGTCGGGCGTGCCGCCGATGCCCACGCCGGGGTCGGTCACCGTGAGGGTCAGGGGCACGATGTCCGGCGAGGAGGCGGCGTTGCTGGCGATGTACGCGTAGGCCGTGTAGACGCCCTCGGCCAGGCCGGTCGCGTCGAAGGTGAAGGTGAGCAGGTCGTCGGCGCCCTGGGCCAGGCTGCCGGTGTCGGTGTCGACCGATACCCAGGTCACCGGCTGGTAGATCATGAACGGAGCGTCGGAGACGTCGGTGGTCGCGTCGTCGGTGCTGCCCACGCGCAGCAGGCACTCGTGGGAGGCGGGTCCGCCGAGGACGGCCGACTCGGCGCCGTCGTTGGGCGTCGAGGCCAGCACCGTCTCCCAGCTGGAACCGTTGTCGCGGCTCAGCTCGATCTTCACCTCGGTCAGGACCGTGGCGGTCCACATGAGGTCCGCGTACTCCGCGGCGGACAGGATCTCGCCGCCGTTGGGCTGCTGCACGGTGATGGCCGCGCCCGCCGAGGTCAGGACGAAGGTGCCGCTGAGGTTGTGGGGGGTCGAGCCGTAGTTGTCGCCCGTGACGGTCCAGCCGAAGCTCTGATCGCCGGTCAGGCCGGCCGCGAAGGTCACGTTGACGGTGCAGCTGGCCGTCTCGCCGCCCTGCAGGGCGCCCCAGCCCGACGAATCGGTGCCGTGCCAGTTGGCCGTCACGCCGTCGCCGGTGGGACCCGTGAAGTTCAGGGGCTCGGTGCCGCCCGTCAGGTTGGTGGCGGAGTTGACGGTGACCCCGGCCGGGAAGTCGATGTCCACGTCGGTCAACCACTCCAGGTCGGTGCTGCCGTTGTAGACGGACAGGCTCAGGTCCACGGTGGAGCCGGCCAGGTACTCGCTCTGGAGGCAGCTCACGTTCGAGCCGGCCACGCTCTTGTCCTTGGCGCCGGGCACCTCGCCCATCATGAATACGACATAGTCGAGCGTCGAGCCAGCCTCGCCGTCGTTGCCGACGGTCAGGGTGCGCTGTCCGGTGGCGTCGATGTCGAGCTCGATGTCCAGGGCCGCGGCGTCCAGGGTGAGCGAGGGCAACGGCAGCACGAAGACCTTGTCGGCGGTCAGCGACCAGGACCGCGCGGAGCCGGAGCTGGTGTTGTTGGAGACGACCAGGCCGACGCTGGACAGCTGGTTCAGGGGCACGCTCAGGTCGTAGTCGGCGTCGTTGACGCCGTCCAGGGGGATGTCCTCGAGCAGGCCGGTGCCGTCGGTCTTGCGGATGACCGCGACCAGGCCCATGTCGCCGTAGTCGTCGCCGTCGAAGTCGATGTGGAAGAGCCCGTCGTCGCCGGCCGAGAACCCGGCGAAGCGCAGGAACGTGGCCGCCAGGTGATTGATCGAGCCGCTGCCCGTGTACGGATAGCTGCTGATGTAGGTCGAGGGGCCGAGGGGATAGTCCGCGGCCTCGTCGTAGCCGACACCGCTGAGCGCGCGCGAGCTGGTGGCGTAGTTCCAGGCCGTGAACTGCTCGTGGGCGTCTTCCAGGGTCGTGCCGTAATCGCCCAGGATGTTGTCGTAGGAGAAGAGCACGTTCTCGCCGGTGTGGCTCGAGCGCCAGTCCCAGAAGTCGATGACGATCTGCTCGCCGTAGGTCTCGCTCATCCAGAGCTGCCAGATGCAGTCCTCGTAGGAGCCGGTGCCGCCGTCGTCGAGGGAGGACGCGGGCGCGGCGATGCCGCTGGTGCCGGGCAGGTAGTTGTAGTAGTCGTTCACGAAGTCGAAGACGATGTCTTCCATCCAGGTGGCGTCCAGCTCGACCCAGCCGCCCTCGCTCCAGCCCGACTGGGCCCGCTGCGAGGCGTGCTTGAACTCGTGGGCGCAGGTGGCGCGGGCGGCGCCGGCCACGTCGCCGTCGGGATCGTCGTTGGGCGGGAAGCCCACGTAGGTGTTGTGCAGCACGATGCGCGTGGCGGTGCCGCTGACCACCTGGGTGTACCCGTAGTAGCCCATGTTCTCGAAGCTGATGGGATACGGATGGGTCGGCGGGGCGGTGAAGCCCATGTCGACGATCTCGGTCTCCCAGGACACGTCCAGATAGCCGGCCATTTTCTCCACGTAGTCGGGAATGCCGTTGGCCGGGCTGGTGTCGGTCGCGGGCACGGCGTCGGTACCGGTCGTGTAGTACGTCAGGGTGAAGTGGCCGAGGGGGCTGGTGTAGGTGGCCTTGTCGGGCGAGGCGACCTGCAGCTTGCGGTCCTCGAACTTCTTCACGATCTCGGCGGACAGGGTCGGACGCAGCTCCTCGTAGCGTCGCCACAGATCGGTGCCGCACTTCAGGGGCGCGAAGGACGCGGGCCGCCACGCCGGCGGCAGGTCCTCGGGCGCGAAGGCGTAGTTGAACTCGTAGAGCAGGGCGTCCTCGGCCGTGAGCTCGCCGGCGTCGACGGCGCGGTCGAGCTCGGTGAGGAAGGCCCGGCCCTCTAGGGCCCACGCCGAACCGGCGGCCATCGCCAGCAGGACGAGCGTCGCGATCAGGGTCAACATGCGGCGCTGCATTCTCAACCTCCTGGATACAAATACGTTAGATCCCGTCCACGGGACGGGGTTCGAATGGGTCTTGGCCCGGAATCCCATATGATAGGTGAAAAATATCCCGATACCATCACAACACGGGTTTTGATGTCCTGTTTCACCGGACCGGACGGTCTGATAGGCTGGAGACGACCCGAACCAGGAGAACACCGTGAAAGCCATGATCTTCCTCGTCATCCTGCTGCTCGCGGCGCCGGCGATCGCCCGGCCGCCCCTGGAGCTGCCCGCCCCCGCCCGCATCGTCGCCATCGGCGACCTGCACGGCGACCTGGACGCCACCCGCCGCGCCCTGCGTCTGGCCGGCGCCATCGACGACCGGGACCGCTGGATCGGCGGCGAGCTGATGGTGGTGCAGACCGGCGACCAGCTCGACCGCGGCGACGACGAGCCCGAGATCCTGGCCCTGCTCGAGCGCCTGCAGGCCGAGGCCGCCGCGACCGGCGGCGCGGTGGTGGCGCTCAACGGCAACCACGAACTGATGAACGTGAAGGGGCGGCTGGACTACGTGACGCCCGACGGGCTGGCCGACTACGTCGCCTTCGAACCCACGCACGTCGAACCGGGCGACACGCTGCTGGCGAACGCCCCGGCCGGAGGCGTGGGCCGGCGGGCGGCGTTCCGGCCCGGCGGGCCGGCCGCGCTGCGGCTGGCCGAACGGAACGTGGTGCAGATCGTGGGCGACAATCTGTTCGTGCACGGCGGGGTGACCACGCGGCACCTGGAGTACGGGCTCGATAAGCTGAACGCCGACGTGGCCGCCTGGATGCGCGGCGAGCGGCCGCGGATGGACTGGATGCACAGGAGCGTCAGCCCGACCTGGTGCCGGCTCTACTCCAAGGCGGAATCGGATTCCGGCCGCGCCGAGCTGGCCCACGTGCTCGACGTCCTCGGCGTGAAGCGGATGGTCGTGGGGCACACGATCCAGGAGGGCGGGATCGGCGCGCGCTACGACGGACGCGTGTGGTGCGTGGACGTGGGGATGGCCGAGCATTACGGGGGGCCGGTGGAGGTGCTGGAGATCCGGGGGAACGAGACGCGCGTCCTGCGCGAGCCCTGGACCGTGCGGGCGCAGCGGGACACGGTCGGGTTCGCGACGAGCGTCGAGGACATGGCGGCGGTGACGGCCGCGGCGCTGGCGGCCGAGGGGCTGGACGGGATCCCCGAGGTCGAGCAGCCCCTCGTGGGCGCCATCCTCCCCCACGACGACTACCTCTACGCCGGACGCACCGTCGTCCACGCCCTGGGCGGGCTGCAGGCGAAGCGCTGGGTGCTCCTCGGCGTCTGCCACGCCTGCCGCCGCGAGGGCGTGCGCGACCGGCTGATCTTCGAGGACGCCGACGCCTGGGACGTGGGCGGCGAGCGGGTGAGAGTGGCGCGCATGCTCAGGAATCTGCTGCGCGAGGAGCTGGGCGAGTTCGCGTACATCGACGAGGACCGGCACGCCCGGGAGCACTCGGTGGAGGCGCTGGTGCCCTGGTTGAGGCAGGCGCGGCCGGACGCGGCCTTCGTGCCGGTGCTTGTGCCGGGGATGTCGCGGGAGCGGATGGCGGAGGTGGCCGCGGCCTTCGGTCAGGCCATGGCGGACATCTGCTGGGAGGAGCAATGGGAGCCGGGCGTGGACGTGGGCATGCTGATCTCGGCGGACGCCGTGCACTACGGCTGCGAGGGCTGGGGCGACCGGCACTACGATCCCTACGGCTGCGACGAGGCCGGCCATGCGCAGGCGACGGCGCACGACGCGCACATCTGCCGGGAGCACCTGAGCGGGCCGGTGACGGCGGCCTCGGCCTGGGGATTCGCGGACGAGGTGTGGGACGAGTCGGATCCGACGTATCCGTACCGGATCACGTGGTGCGGGGTGTACTCGATCCCGTTCGGGTTGCTGGGGATGGAGGCCTGGATGGAGACGGCGGGCCGGGATGGGCTCGTCGGGGAGTTCGTGCGGTATGGGGATAGCGTGAGCGATGGGCGGCTGGAGGTGGATACGCGGGGGCTCGGGGTGACGGCTCCGAATACGATCGAGCACTGGGTGGGGTATCCGGCGGTGGGGTATCGATCCTCCGCAGTCCCCGCCAACTGATTCATGGCCTGCCGGCCACGACTTCATTCCCCTGTAACCGTCCGGTCCCGTTTTCCGGTCCTCAACCCGTACTGCTGTATCTTCTCGTACAAGGTAGATCTCTTCATGCCGAGTTCTTCCATGGCTGCCGCGGTCGATCCGCCGTGCCGGGCCAGGGCCTCGGCTATGTACCCGGCTTCCCAGATCCTCCGGGCCTCGTCCAGCGTTCGTCTCCGATCGTCCTGGCGTCGACATCCGAGCCTTGATCGATCCAAGGCGGCAGCCACGCCGTCTGCCCCCAATATCACGCCACCGGCGACCACGGCCCTCTTCAGGACGGCATCCAGTTCGCGGACGTTGCCCGGCCAATCGTAACCGCGGCAGACGTCCAGCGCCGCAGGTTCGAACTCGACTCGGGGCAGCCCTTCCCGATCGCAGAAACGGTCGATCAGAAAGCGCGCGATCGCACCGAGATCCTCTAGGCGATGCCTCAACGGCGGCACCGTGATCTCATACTCGCGAAGCCGGTAGTAGAAGTCGCCGTAAAGCTCGCCGGTCTCGATGCGCGCCTCGAGATCCTCGTTGCTGGCGCTGACCAGCCGGATATCGGTACGCCTGCTCTCCTCGTCACCGATGCGTTCGTACCTCTCGTCCTCGACGACCCGCAGGAGTTTGGCCTGACGGGTCAGGCTCATCTTGCCGATCTCGTCAAGGTAGAGGGTGCCGCCTCTGGCCAGTTCAATCCGGCCCACACGGGGGCGGTCGGCGCCGGTATACGCTCCTCGGACATGCCCGAAAAGCATGTCATCGAATAGTTCGTCCGTCCCGACGGCGCTGTTGACGGTCACGAAACGTCCCGAGGCGCGTTGGCTGGCTGCGTGAATGGCCTGGGCGACGATCTCCTTGCCGACGCCGCTCTCTCCCCGGATCAGGACTCGCAGCGACGTTCGTGCAACCTCCCGGATCTCCCGCCTCAAGTTCTCTATTGGGTCCGAAGTGCCGATCAACTCGTCCGACGACACCTGGCAGGACCGGGCATGACGACGCCACAGGGCGTTGTCCAGGGCATGTTCGACCTGGGCCTGAAGGACCATCAGGTTCACGTGTTTCCGAGTGTAGCCGTCGGCGCCGAGCCGCAGCGCGGCGTTGATCGTCTCGACACGATCGTCACCGGTGAGCATGATCACCGGCAGGTCCGAGTCCATGTCGCGGATCTCGCGAAGCAGGTCCAGACCCGTGCGCGCTTCCCGGAAGTCGACATCCAGCAGCACCGCATCGAAACCACCCAGCCGTACACGACGGATGCCCTCGTCGTAACCGTCGGCCACCGTCGTCCGGAAGTGCTCGCCGGCCATGAACTCGAAGCGTTTCCGGAACTCCGGGTCATCATCGACAAGCAGCACGTTGAGAGGCATGGCTCAGACCCCCTGGGGCTGAATCGTGTCCAGTTCGATCACGAAGCGCGCGCCGGTCCCCCCGTTCTCCAGCCAGATACGGCCTCCGTATCGCTCCACCGTCCGGCGGGCCGCGAAGAGGCCGTACCCACTACCGCCGCCGTCGGTGACGCCGGCTTCGAAGATATCGGCGGACAGCTGTTTCGACACGCCGGGACCGTCGTCGTCGACGATCAGCTGCAGACGTCCGGTTGATGTCGGGCGACTCCCGAGCCGGATCGTCGCACGCCGTCCTTCCGCCGCGCGCATTGCGTTCTCGACCAGCACGTCCAGTACGTGGGTGAGGTCGGCTCCCGCCATCCGGATGGTGGCCGGTTCGATCTCGCTGACGATCTCGACCTCGTGCACGACCGCACGTGAATCCGCATAGCGATCGATGAAATCCGGCAGCCGAGTCGTGATGAGATCGTCCACGGTGCGGCGGAGTTCCGAGACCCAGGCCCGGAACGTTTCAGTACTGTCGAGCAGGGCGGCGACGCCCACGAGCCCCTTGCCCCGCAGGAGGCCGTCATGCGCCATGAGGTCTAGGCCTTGCAGGTTCCGACGGATCTCCTTCAGGGCCAGACGACCGTCCCTCACCTCCAGCCCGGCCTCGCGTGCACCCTGGACGACGCGCATGAATTCGGGCAGCACGACCGAATGGTACAGCTCGAGATCCTCCCGCAGGAGAGTGACCGCCCTCTCGCGCGGCGGCTCTGTCGACCCGCTGTTCGCATGGATGAACCGTATGCGATCGACGACCCGACGGGGCGTACTGTTGTGGTCGAAGGTCTTGAGCAGGTTGGAGCATTCGGCCAGCAGACTGCTGCTGCGGGGGCGGGGGCGTTGGCCATTCAGCGTCATGACGAGCAGTCCGGTTCCCAGCCCGGCCAACGTCGCGATGGCCACCGGCTCGCCACCGAGCTCCGGCGGCACGAACTGCTTGACCAGAAGCACGACCGCCGGCACCACCGCGACGGCCGGCCACGAGACGGGCGTCCCGAACCGCCGGTTCAGCGCCAGGCCAAGGAACACGACCGCCAGCATGGCACCGACGACCGCCAGCAGGCCGATGCGCCCCCAGCGGGAGATCCAGGCTAAGCGGACTTCGAACAGGGCCGCCTTGGCGATTCCGGTGAGACCGCCCGGGCGCATGTCGACCTCCACACGCCCGGTTCCGGGCACGTCCTGCACTACGGCGGCTACGCTGGAGGGCAGCCAGACGTGCACGTCGTAGAGCCTGTCCCGCGAAAGACCCGTCGCGACGATACGCCGCGTGCCATGCGAAGCATAGCCGGACCCTCCGGGGATCTCCTGGGGCGGCGCAGCAGGGCGCATGGTCCCCGCCTCGGCTACGACCACACGGGCGCCGATCGCCGAGACGTTGCCGTGCGGACCCCGTACGCAAATCGTCAGGGCGGACGGGTCGTTCGTGTTCTCGTAGTAGATCGGCGCCTGATCGACGAAGGCCTCGATGAAGTCGAGGTCGTCGTCGCCGTCCGTATCGACGAGTACGCCGCCGGTGGACCTGGCGTCCGTACCGAACATGGTGGTCACCCGATCGCCGGCGATCGACAGCCTGCCCTCCCTGTTCTCCAGGAAGCGGGCTCCCCCTAGTCCCGTGCAGACCAGATCCCAGTCGCCGTCGCCGTCGGGATCGAAGCAGGTGATGCCGACGGTGCCGGTCGGTCCGGTCCCCGACTCGAAGATCGACGGATCCTCGCGGTACTCCAGCCCCCCCTCGTTGCGTAGGAACACGAGCGACTGGGTCCGACCTCCCACGAAGATGTCCGGCAGGCCATCCCCGTTCATATCGGCCGTCTCGATGCCGAGGAGCTGGTACGGCGACAGACCGTGGGACATCTCAGGATGCGAGATGGGCGCGAGCAGGACCCGGGTCCTGAAGAGCGGCCCCTTCCCGCCCGCCCCCAGGTTCTCGTGGATGTAGAGCCCACGGCCCGAAGTCGCGACTGCGATGTCGGTGTCCCCGTCGGCGTCGAGATCCCGGCAGATGGTGGACGTGCTCGCGTCCGGAGAGATCAGGCCGCTCTCCAGCGCGCATTCCCGGAACTGGGCTGCACCGTCGTTGACGTACAGGCGATCGGGTCCCTGAAGCGAGGAGACGTAGACATCCAGATCGCCGTCACCCTCGGCGTCGAGCAGGTCCACGTCCTCGGCGATGTGATCCTCGTAGCCACCCAGCCCGGACTCGCCGGTCCAGGGCACGAGCCGGCTGCCCCCGGGGAAACGGAGGAGGCGGCAACCGTCATACATGGTGGCGAGCACGACGTCCTCCTGGTCATCGCCATCCAGATCGCCGATGGCGACCGCCATCTCGTAGCTCTCCACCCACCTGAAGCTCTCGTCGAAGCGATCCAGTCCCAGTCGCACCGAGACCTCCCACCACTCCGGCGCTTCAGGGTATCTCCCTGGAAAAGGAACGACGGCATCCGGTTGCGTGTGTCTCGCCTGGTATAGATGCTCCTGGTCGTCCAGGACGAGCACGCCCAGACCGTAGATCAGCGGCTCTCCAGGAGAGTATCGGGGCCGGCCCGCGAGCATCCCCAGCGGCCGATCGATCGTAGACGAGAGCCTTTTCTCGCTGAATACCCATACACCCGAAGGTCCATGGGCGAAGAGGCGCCCGGCCCTGGACAGGAAATAGTGCGGGAAGAAGGGGACGAGACCGAGATCACGCTCCTCATCGCCGTCGAACCGGATCAACCGACCTTCCCGGTATCCCCATAACTTGTCTCGCGCCCCGACCGCGATTAAGGAACAGCCAGCATCAAACCAATGCGTCAGCTCGGAGTCAGGCTCACCGTCCGTCAGGTAGATTTCCCCTCCCGTCTCGATGACTGCACCATCGTGGTCGACATACAAGATCCCCTGATTAGTGTGGGATGGGATAGTCGCGACCGTGCGCCAGATCCCATGGCGCTGCACGAGCAGGACGTTGTCATGATGCGCATGGGCGAGAGCCCATAACCTGCCGTCGAGCCCCAGGTTTAAACTCATGACATGCAGTGGCGCCGGCGCCATGATCCTCTTCCAACCGGCGGGCATGAACCTGAATGTCTCCCTTCGCTCTCCTCCGATCCACAGGCTTCCCTCTGCATCGACCCGGATGCTCGTAATGCGGCCGAACATCGGGGGAATATCGAGCAGCCGCCAGTCGGCATCCGACTCCGGGCGAATCGAGAACAGGGCGCTCCGGTGCGTGTCCGGGGCCAGCCCGATCACGATGAGCGAGTCGGCATCGGCCAGCACCGCACCCGTGATCTCGTAGCCTAGAAGGGGTTCCAACTCGATCTCCGGAGGGGGAAGATCGACGGTTCCTTCGCCGAAGACGTCCGGCGTCCAGATCCTGACGCCGTGCCGTGTGTGGATGGCCCAGATCCGGCCAGACGAGTCCACGAGGATTTCAGCCGCCTTGCCCACGGACAACCGGGTCCAGGTACCGATTCCGGGATCGGCCGGACGCTCGGCACCAACCGCCACCGTCGTGAGCAGCAGCCCCGCCAGGACTATACTTCGAAGCATCGTGCCGAATGCCCTGAAAAAACGGGATCGGACCTTCCGGAGGATCCGATCGATCGTGGGTTTCACCATGGGACCGATTGTATCACCGTCCCGATACGACCCGCAACGGTTTCGGAACTCCGACATGGCGCTCATCGCGCCCACCATATCCGGATAACCGGACGGCACATCCGGATCACCGGATGAAACCGAAATACGCTCGGGGATCCGAGCAAGTCCCCCGCACGTTACTAACATCCACATCTGGTACGGCCACAAGATATTACGACGGGATCACCCTGCTGTCACGAGCCGTTGCGATCGGGGCCCGCCGGTTGCAATGGAGTGATTCGACCGAACGGGGACAGTCGTGTGAGCTTCTCTCCTCCCTCGGCTCACGGCAACGTGATGCGTCCGTACCTCACGCCCCGAACTCCATCGCAGACTGCGCCCGGACCGGGGGACCGGGCAACCTCGGAAGGAGATCTCGAGATGAAGAAGCTGCTGGCGATCATCCTCCTCGCGACGGCGTCCATGCTGCTGACCTCATGCGCGACGACGGGGGGCAAGGGATTCAAGACGATCGACTACCTCGAATACGCGACCGCCGAACCCACCGTCACCCAGGGTGACGTGACGATGACCTGCCGGCCCCTGAGCCGTGAGGTCATGAGCGACTATCCGGAGCTCTTCGCCTTCGTACCCGAACTGATCCCAGCGGACCTGGCCCAGAAGGACGTGAAGCACTTTCACGAGACGGACGCGAGCGGCAAGGCCTGGGCCTATACCTTCGGCGTGGGAAGCCGCAACCTCACGGCGGCCGTCATGAAGGTCGAGAATGGCACCGACCATATCCTGCGCATGGGCGACGCAAGGATCTACCTGCGCATCGACGGAGTCGATCCGATCAAGCCCTACACCATTCTCGGGGACACGAGACTGATACCGACCATGGTCAACAACGAGCAGAAGATGCTGCCTGCGGCCTGGACCCGGACCGAGGGCCTGGTCGGCTGGATCACCAACGCCGAGATGGAGTACGAGGCCAACCGCAAGAAGGGCCTGATAGAGTTCTACCATTATCCGATCGGTCTCCGCTCGCAGGTGATCGCGCAGAACCGCCGCGGCTACAAGCTGATATCCGACGTCGATCTCGAGATCCTGCCGGGCGACAGCTACACGGGTCTGCTGCTCTTCCCCGCCGAGGTCGAACTCGTCGACGCCGTGATCAAGTTCTACGACATCACGACCAAGACGGACATGGCCGGCAATCCGACCGAGAAGGTGTCGTTCGAGTTTCCCCTGGAGTGCACGCGCATCCAGAAATGGTTCGACGAGACCACCAAGGCCTGGGTCGACGGGGCACCGCCGACGCCCACGAACTGATCGTACTCCACCAATCGCACCATCCGCGGTAGGGGGGCGACGCCATGGAACAGCAGTCCAGATTCGGTACGATATCGGATATCCACGTGGAGCTGGCGTTCGCCCGGCACTGGTGGTTTCCGCGGCCCTCACGGGTACACGTCCCCCTGGACCGGATCGCATCGGTGCAATACCGCATCCATCGACGCTGGGCCTGGGGGTGGGTCTTCGTCCTGTTCGCAATGTCGGCCGGATCGATGGCCCGCGTTGTGCCTGAAGTCATCCCTGTCACCGTCCTCTGGGTCCTGACGGCGCTCTACCTGTGGACCGGATCGCCGCAGGTGATCGTCCGGACCCAGGGGGGCGACGTCTATATCTCGGGCGGCCGGCCGTGGCACAGGCACGAGGCCGCCCTCTTCACCTCCGCATTGCTGCGCACAGTGCAGTCCCGCGGGCATACAAAAGGAAGGAAGTGACTCATGTCGAACGAGCAAGGACACCAGCCCGTCGTCGTAACCGACGTCAAGATGCCCTTCGGATCCATGGTCAGATTCATGGTGAAGTCGGTACTCGCCTCGATCCCGGCCCTCCTCATCCTCGGCGCGATCGCTGGCGTCATCGGTCTCGTGTTCGGGGGACTCCTCGGTGGTCTGATCGGGTGAGATGATCCCAGTCGATCACCATGTCGACCGACCGTCTCGACAGACCGGGCCCGGTACGCCGATTTCGGCGGACCGGGCCCTTCCGGCAGGAGATCGCTGTAATCGAGCGCCGGGGAAATGATCGACTTGGAACTCAGGTTACGGGGACCAGTGGCCCGCCCCGCACTCACTCATGCCGCAACGCCTCGATCGGATCCATCCGCGCCGCCCGATTCGCCGGATACAACCCGAACCCGATCCCGATCCCCGCCGAGAACGCCACCGCCCCCAGCGCCACCAGCGGATTGAACCCGAACGGAAACGCCAGCACCTTGGTCCCCCCCCAGGCCATCAGGTACCCCAACCCGGTCCCGATCACCCCGCCGATCCCGGTCAGCGTCGCCGACTCCACCAGGATCTGCCTCAGCACGTCCTGCCGCCGCGCCCCCACGGCCATGCGCACGCCGATCTCGCGCGTGCGCTCGGTCACCGAGATCAGCATGATGTTCATCACGCCGATGCCGCCGACCATCAGGCCGATCGAGGACATCACCACCAGCACCAGGGCCACCGCCTGGGTGATCTTGTCGACCATCTCGCCGTAGGTCTCCGAGGCCATCACCTCGAAGTCGTTGCGCTCGCCGGGGCCGAGGCCGCGGAGGCGGCGCAGGACGCCGGTGATCTCCTCGGAGACCGCGTCGATGTCGTGGCCGTCGTCCACGGTGACCGCGACCGAACGCTCGTCGCTGTTGCGGGAGAAGTCCTTCTCGTAGGTGGTCCAGGGGATCACGACCCAGCCGTCGCCCATGGCGCCGAAGATGTGGCGGCGGCTCTCCATGGTGCCGACGATCTGGTAGTCGACGCCGAACAGGCGCAGGCGCTTGCCCACCGGGTCGACGCTCGGGAACAGGGCCTCGGCGGGACCGCTGGCGAGCACGCAGACGCGGCGGCGGGCGTTCTGCTCCTCGTAGGTGAAGAACCGGCCCTCGTCCAGGACGAAGGAGTACAGGTTGTGGAAGTCGGCCGAGGCGCCGAAGACCCGCACCAGGTTGGTGCGCTCCTTGCCGTAGGTCAGCACCGTGGCGCGCTCGTTGGTGACCATGTAGTCGACGCCGTCCGCGCCCTCGATCGCGCCCAGGGGCTCGATGACGTCGGGATCGAGCTGCGGTCGGCGCATGACCTGCTCCATGTCCTCGCCGCCGAGGCCGTGGAAGCGGGCGATGTACAGGTAGGGCTTGGCGCTCGAGACGATGTCGCTGCGGATGCGGCCGCTCAGGCCGGTGACGATGGTGAACATGGCCAGCAGGGTCGCCACGCCGATGGCCACGCCCAGGATCAGCAGGAAGCTGCGCAGCTTGTGGCCGCGGATGGTGGCGAAGGCCTGGGCGAAGCCGTCGGTGACGTGCATGCGGCTATTCACGACGTAACGCCTCCACCGGATCGAGCCCCGCCGCCTTCCAGGCCGGATAGGTGCCGAACACCATGCCGATCACGAAGGTCACCACCAGGCCCAGCGCCACCGACCACCAGGCGAAGGCGAAGGGCAGCGGCGTGAGCGCGGTGATCAGCAGCGCCAGTCCCAGCCCCAGGCTGATGCCCAGCACGCCGCCGGTCACGCTCAGGGTGATCGACTCCACCAGGAACTGCCAGAGGATCGCCAGTCGGCGCGCGCCGACGGCCTTGCGGATGCCGATCTCGCGGGTCCGCTCGGTGACCGCCACCAGCATGATGTTCATCAGCACGATGCCGCCGATCACCAGGCTGATGCCCACCAGCGGCACCAGCGCGCTGTAGATGGCGCCGCTGATGCCCGACCACAGGGACAGCAGCTCCTCCATGGTGACGATGCCGAAGTCGTCCTCCTCGCTGGGCCGCAGCTTGTGGCGCAGGCGCATGTAGTGCGTGGCCTCGTCCTTGGCCAGCTCCATGTCGACCAGGTCGGCCACGGCCACCTTCAGGTCCACCGAGCCGCGGGCGCCGAAGATCTTCATGTAGGCGCTGATGGGGATCACGGCGAAGCGGTTGCGGCTGTTGCCGAGCATGGTGCCCTTGTCCTCGATCACGCCCGCCACGCGGAAGTGGCGGCGGCCGATCTTGACCGTGCGGCCCGTCGGGTCCTCGAAGTCGGGGAACAGGTCGCGGGCGATGTCCCAGCCCAGGACCGCCGCCGGCTTGCTGGCGGCCACGTCGTGGCGGGTCAGGTGGCGGCCGGCGTGCAGGGGCAGGTCCTCCATCAGCGGGTAGTCCTCGGTCTTGCCGCGCACCTCCACGCCGCGGCTGCTGCGCGAGCCGGCGCGCAACTCGGCGGTGCGTTGCTTCGAGGCGCCCACGCTCGCGGCCGCGGTCATGCGCTCGGCCAGCCACTCGCGGTCGTCCAGGGTCAGGTCGGGGTTCTCGAGCGACTCCAGGAACGCGTCCATGTCCGTGAGGATCTCGTAGAGGTTCACCCGGCTGATGGTGAAGACGTTGCTGCCCTCGTCCAGCACCTTGTGGCGGGCGTAGATGTCCACGCCGTTGATCAGCGAGACCACGGCGATCACGCTCATGGTGCCGACGATGTTGCCCAGCAGGGTGAGCAGCGTGCGCAGCTTGTGGGTCCACAGGCTGGACAGGGCGATGCGCACGCCTTCCCAGAGGTTCATCAGTCGTCGTCCCCGCTCCGGCGGGTGACCTCGACGGCGTCGCCGTGGTCCAGGTCGCGCAGGTTGCGGAAGGGGCCGGTGACGATCTCGGCGCCGACCTCGGGTCCGTCAACTATCTCGAAGTCGTCCTCGCCGGTGATGCCCAGCTCGACGCGCCGGAAGGCGACCTCGCCGTCCTCGACCACGAAGACACCCTCGACCTCCTCGCGCTCCACGGTGTCGCGGGCGGCGCTGCGGGCGCGGCCGCGGCCGGGACCGGTCTTCTCCCGCGGCGGCCAGTCGCGCATGACCACCGCGCCGATGGGCACCGCCAGGGCGCTGTCGGCGGTGGCCACGGTGATCTCGGCCTCGGCCGACAGGCCCGGCCGCACACCCTCGATCCGGTCGCTCAGGGTGACGGTCACCTTGAAGTCCACCGCCTGCCCGCTCTGGCCGGTGCTGGTGTAGATGGGGCTGTTGCCGATCTCGGTGACCGTACCGGCGAAGGTCGTGTCGGGGAAGGCGTCGATCTCCACCTGCGCGGGCTGGCCCAGTTCGATGCGCACGATCTCGGTCTCGTCCACGTCGACTTCGGCCTCCATGGTCGCCAGTTCGGAGATCACCAGCAGCACCGTGCCCGGGTTGTTCAGGGTGCCCATGATGGCGTTCTCCCCCTCCTCCACGTTGAGGCGGGTGACGACGCCGGCCATGGGCGCGGTGATGGTGACCTTCTCCAGGTCGTACTCGGCCTTGTCCAGGTTGGCCTGAGCCTGGCGCCAGCGCGCGCGCGCGGCCGAGACGCGGGCCTCGTCCACCGCCAGCGCGGTGCGCGCGTCATCGAGCTGCTGCTCGGTGGAGAGGTCGCCCATCTCCTCGACGCGGCGCAGGTCCTTGCGGCTCTTCTCCAGCGTGGCCTCGGCCACGTCCAGGTCGGCCTTCGCCGTCCGGACGGCGGCCTCGTAGCCGCGCACCAGGGTGGCGTACTCGGTGGGGTCGATCTCCAGCAGGAACTGGCCCTGCTCGACCCGGTCGCCCTCCTCCACCGACAGGCGCGTGATCTTGCCGATGGTGTTGGCGCTGACGTCCACCTTCTTCTTGGGCGTCAGGGTGCCCGAGGCGGTGACCGTCTCCACCAGGTCCTCGCGGGCGATCTCGGCGGTCTCCACCTCGATCGAGCGCGTGTTGGACTTCATCAGGTTGGCGGCGATCAGGCCGGCGACCACGACGACGACGGCGATGATGATCCACTTCTTCACGTCGACATCCCTCGTTCGGGTCAGATGAACAGACGGCCGAGGCCGAACATGATCAGGCTCAGCAGCAGCCAGGTGGCCACGACCACCGTGGCGGCCTTGTTGCGGGCGAAACCGTGCACCTTCTCGAAGCCGATCACCAGGACGATCACGCCCCAGATCGTGAACACGTCGAAGAACTGCAGCAGGCCGAAGAGCGGGTCCAGGTAGCCGCGGTCGGCCACCAGCACCGCCGGGCCCAGGCTGACCCCCATGGCCGACTGCTTGGCGATCACCAGCGGCCACTTGACCAGCGATCCGAAGCCCATCGAGATCACGCTGGACCACATGACCGCGCCGATCACCTGCTTGAAGGTGCCCTGGCCGCCGGCCAGCTTGCCGAACAGGAAGTACACCAGGCCGGCGATGAACGCGGCCAGGGTCGTGCCGATGCCGCCCTGGATGCCGTTCACGAAGCGGTCCTTCACGGTGGTGTTCAGGGCGCGGTCGTAGGCCTCCTCGATCTGCTCGGGAGTCATCATGCGGC
Organism: uncultured Fibrobacteraceae bacterium; assembly: GCA_964607825.1. Lineage (GTDB taxonomy): Bacteria > Krumholzibacteriota > Krumholzibacteriia > LZORAL124-64-63 > LZORAL124-64-63 > JAHIYU01. The sequence continues at coordinate 23,638 of CAZSNA010000053.1, forward strand.
CGAAGCGGGTGTCGCGCATGAGATCGACCTGCTCCGGTCCGGCGATGTGCAGGGTGGCGCCGGTGACCAGGCCCACCAGCACGACGATGCCCAGCACCGCCACCAGGATGCGCGGGTTCTCCCGCACGGCCTCCATGGCGGCCCCCGGGTTGACCATGATGGTATAGAAGCGGCTGAAGACGGAGTCTGTCATTGGTCTCCTCCGGGATCCGTTGTGTCGTGCAGCCCGAGCGCGTCGAGGCGCGCCCTGAGCGTGCGGCCGGTGGCGGCGAAGCCGGACGCGGCCTCGCTCGCGGCGAGACGGGCCGACTCGGTGTCCGCACGGGCGGCGTCGGCCAGGAACTCGGCGGCGAAGTCGCCGCTCTCGATCTCGTCCAGGACGCCCGACATGCGGGCGCGCAGGTCATCGTCCACCAGGCGTGGGCCGCGCGTCAAGCCGCCGTACGCGGCGGTGGGACTGATGCGGGCGCGCAGGCCGTCCAGGCCGTGGCGGTGCAGCAGGTCGGCGATGAGCTTCACCTCGTGGACGCACTCGAAGTAGGCGTTCTCCGGGGTGTAGCCGCGGTCGACGAGCGTGTCGTAGGCGGCGCGCACCAGCTCGATCAGGCCGCCGCAGAGCACGGCCTGCTCGCCGAACTGGTCGGTGACGCATTCCTCGCGGAAGGTGGTCCTGAAGCCGCCGCCGCGCAGGCAGCCGACCGCCTTGGCGTAGGCGGCCGCCAGCTCCCAGGTTCCGTCCGGCGAACCTTCGGTGACCGCCAGCATGCCGGGCAGGCCGCCGCCCTTGACGTAGGCCTCGCGCAGCATGTCGCCCTGGCCCTTGGGAGCGCAGAGGAAGCAGGGCAAGCCGGGGGGCGGCGCGATCTGGTCGAAGGCGATGGCGAAGCCGTGCGAGAAGCCGAGCGCGGCGCCGGGCCTCATGGCGTCGGCGAGCCAGTCGCGCCAGGCGGGGCCCTGGGCCTCGTCGGGCAGCAGGACCACCACCACGTCGGCTACGGCAACCAGGGGCGCGCCCAGGC
>CAZSNA010000054.1:0-24339 GCA_964607825.1 uncultured Fibrobacteraceae bacterium
CATCCGCGAGGCCCGCGCCTGGGCCCGCCTGGTGCGCCGCGCCGAGGCGGCCGAGCGCGAGGGCAGCGACTGGGACCGCTTCGGCCTGCCGGTCGCGGCCGTGCGGCTGCTCGACGAGGACGAGGCCGCCGCCCCGCCCACGCCCCTGTCCGAACTGGACCTGGCGCCGGACGTGCGGGACACCAGCGAGGTGCTGGAGGAGATGGTGCGCGACGCGCCGCCGCCGCCGCGGCCCTTCACCCTGTTCGCGGGCCTGCAGCCGGGGCCCTTCGTGGACGCCGTGGTCCTGGACGCCGAGATGCTGGCGCGGCGCTTCCCCCGCGACCGGGTCGTGTCGCTGACCGGCTTCACCAGCGCCGTCGGCCGCACCGAGCCGGCCCTCTACGCGGCCAAGGCCAGCGGGGCGATGATCGCCATCCGCACGTCCCATGCGGCGCCCCTGACCAAGCCCGGCGACGGGCCCGACGAGTACGAGTTCCTGCTGCCCCGCGACTGCCGCTGCCGGGTGATCGACGTCCTGGAGGAGGGACTGTTCCCCGACGGCAGCGAGGAGGGCGGGCGCAGTCGCCGCGTGACCCTGCGCCTGGAGCAGATCACCCCCTGACCGCCCACCCCGGAGTGCCGATGGATTTCTTCGACGGATTCGTCTGGGCCGTGCCCGCCGCCTTCGCCGACCCCCTGGAGAAGTGCCGCTTCGAACGCGGCGACGTCTTCCACGACGATCCCGCCGCCTGCGACGGCCCCTGGTCCGCCGCCCGCGCCGCGAAGCACCGCACGCTGCAGGTCCGTCTGCCCGAGCAGGGCGAGGTGGGCCGCGCCGCCCGCGACGCCGACTCCATCTTCGCCGACAACTGGCGCCGCAGCGCCGAGGTGCTGCTCTTCGCGCCGGGGGAGACGGAACCGCGCGAGATCCCCACGACCCAGGGCCGGCTTTACACGTGTCTCTGGCGCGGCGACGACGCCGTGCTCGACCTCTCGACCCCAGAACCCCCGGTCCCCCTGGCCGCCCGCGACCTCCGCGACGACCTGGACACCGCCGCCGCCCGTCTCGCCGCCGCCGCGGACGCGACCGACGGCTGCCTCTTCGTCACCCTCTTCGATCACGCCGCGTCCCTGTCCCGCAAGAAGGACCACGAGATCCGCGCCGCCCTCGAGGCCTGCTCCGGCTGCGAGGCGATCGCGCACCCCGTCGACCGCGACGACGCGCGCCCCACCCTGCGCTGGATGGCCTACCACGTACCGGGCCTCGACGAGACCGGCGTCACCGAGCTGCTCAAGCCGGCGCTCTACCGTCCACAGGGCGATCGCGAGGGCAAGACCGACCGCTTCGATCTGAAGCGCCACGGCCGTCTCGTCGCCCTCTCCGGACCCCGTTCCCTGTTCTGAATCGTCCGGCCGACTTGACAAGACGCCCGAAATACTGGAGAAATGGAGTGGTGAATTCTGTCGGTTCTCGACGGGGTCGCCGGACGAACGGGTCCGGCTGTATTGAAACGGGAGGTCGATGATGCCAGGCAAGTTGGAACTCAAGAAGAGCCCCAGCGGCAAGTTCATGTTCAACCTGAAGGCCGGGAACCACCAGGTCATCCTGACCAGCCAGCTGTACTCGGACAAGGCCGCCGCGAAGAACGGCATGTCCTCGGTGAAGAAGCACGCCAAGGTCGACGCCAACTTCGAGCGCAAGAAGTCCAAGAAGGGCGAGCCCTACTTCGTGCTGAAGGCCTCGAACGGCCAGACCATCGGCAAGAGCGAGATGTACTCCTCCACCTCCGCCATGGAGAAGGGGATCGCGTCCGTCAAGACCAACGCGGTCAAGGCCGCGGTGAAGGACATCACCAAGTAGACGCCTCGGGACAGTCATACATACGAACGGGCCGCTTGCCTCATGCGCTTCGCGAAATCGGCAAGCGGCCCGTTCGTATGTATGACTGTCCGGCCCGTTTTACTTGAGGGTTTCTCGGACCTGGTTCTCCACGCCGCCGGCCACGATGACCTCCTGGACGGGGCGGCCCAGGGCCGCGAAGCCGTAGGATGCGCCGTTCCAGTCGATGGTCGCCGCCGCGAAGTCCACGGACAGCGGGGCGTCGAGGACGTCGGTCTTGGCGTCGTTGCCCGCGCGCGCCGCCCGCATGGCCTCCACCAGCTTCGGGCTCTCCAGGCAGATGAAGCCGTTGTTGATGGCGTTGCGCAGGTAGGTCTGCGAGTACGAGCCGGCGATCAGCAGCGAGGCGCCGGCGGCCTGCAGGGCGGTGACGGCCTGCTCGCGCGAGGAACCCGTGCCGAAGTTGAAGCCGCCGATCAGCACGTCGCCCTCGGCGATGAGGCCGGCGAACGCCGTGTCGTAGTTCTCCATCACCACGCGGGCCATGTCCTCGCGGGTCATGTCCTCGTTGTAGGTGTAGTCCTTGCCGTAGATGCCGTCGGTGTTGAGGTTGTCCACGTCCAGCCAGAGGCCGCGGCCGTCCAGCGCGGCGGGGAAGCCGTCGAGGATCTCCACGGCGCCGGCGCGCGCGGGGGGCTCGCCGCCCGCGGCGTAGGCGTAGTCCGGGCGGTCGCCCGCGAACTCCTCGGGACCGGCGATCCGGCCGGCCACCGCCGACGCGGCCACCACCACGGGGCTGGCCAGGTAGCACTTGGCGCTGCGGCTGCCCATGCGGCCCTTGAAGTTGCGGTTGGTGGCCGAGATGCCCACCTCGTCGTCGCCCAGCAGGCCGGTGCCCAGGCCGATGCAGGGGCCGCAGCTCGGCGGCAGCGGGATGGCGCCCGCGTCCAGCAGCACCTGCCAGTAGCCCTGCTCCTTCGCCTGGTCCTCGACGAACTGGCTGGCGGCGGCCACGTAGAGCTCCACGCCCTCGGCGACCTTGTTGCCCAGCAGCACGTCGGCGGCGGCCTTCAGGTCCTCCAGGCGCGAGTTCACGCAGGACAGCAGGTAGGCCTTGTGGATCTTCACGTCGGCGGCCATCAGCTCGGACAGGGGCGCGGTCTTCTGCACCACGTCGGGGCCGGCCACGTGGGGGCCGACGTCGCCCAGGTCCAGCTCGATCTCGCCGGCGTAGACGGCGTCCGGGTCCGACGCCGGCGGCGACGCGGTCCAGGCCTCGAGGTCGGCCTTGGGGATGCGGTCGTGCAGGCCCTGCAGGTCGAGGATGGCGCGGCGCTTGGTCAGGAAGTCGACGGTGAAGGCGTCGCAGGGGAACCAGCCCACCAGCGCGCCCCACTCGGTGCTCATGTTGGCGATGGACATGCGCGCGTCCATGCTCAGCTGGGCCACGCCGGGGCCGGCGAACTCCACGGCCGCGTTGAGCACCTCGCCCGAGTTGTACATGCCGCACAGGGTGAGGATGACGTCCTTGCCCGTCACGCCGGGGCGCAGCTTGCCGGTCAGCACCACCTTGACCGTCCGCGGGATCTGCCACCAGAAGCGGCCGGTGGCCCAGATGGCCGCCGCGTCGGTGCGCACCACCGGCGTGCCGACGGCGCCCATGGCCCCGTACATGTTCGAGTGGCTGTCGCTGGCGACGCAGAAGCCGCCCGGCTTGACGTAGCCGTTCTCGAGCATGACCTGGTGGCCGATGCCGGTGCCGGCGGGGTAGAAGTCGACGCCCTGCGCCTTGGCGAAGGCCTCGATGCGCGCGTACTTGGCGAGGTTCCCCTCGCTCTTGTTCTGGATGTCGTGATCCAGGGCGTACACGGGCTGAGCGGGGTCGTGGATCTTCTCGACGCCGAGCTTCTCGAACTTGTTCAGCACGGCGGCGGTGTTGTCGTGGGTCATGACGTGGTCGGGGACCAGCGTCACGAAGTCGCCGGCGTGCAGCTCGGCGTTCGCGGGCAGATCGACGGCGTGGGACTGGGCGATCTTCTCGATGACGGTCTGGGCCATGATTCACCTCCGGGATGCCGGAAATGTAGCCCTGTATCGCGGCCCGGACAAGGCATGTCAGCCGGGATATTTATCCTGGATGTAGTCGGTCATGTACCGGAGCTGAGCCTTGCGCTCGCGGCTGACCTGCTTGACGCAGTCCCCGATGGAGACCAGGCCCGCCAGTTCGCCGTCCGACATGACCGGCAGGTGGCGGATGCGCGCCTCGATCATGATGGCCAGGGCCTCCTCCACCTCGTGCCAGGGCTCCACGTACAGGACCTCTCCGGTCATGATCGCGCGCACGGGGGTGTCCTGGGAGGAGCGACCCTCCAGGGCGATCTTGCGCAGGTAGTCGCGCTCGGTGATGATGCCGTCGATGCCGGCGCCGGTGACCACCAGCAGCGCGCCCACGCCGTGCTCGGACATGGCGGCGATGGCGTCGTAGACGCTGGCGTCGGGGGCGATCCTGTGGACCTCGGAGCCCTTGTGGGCGAGGATGTCGGAGATCTTGGCCATGGGAATACCTCCTGGATCTATGAACCGGATCGATTCCATCCACGTTACCACAGCTCGGCGCGATCCGCGACCCGTCGTCGGCGCGGAGTCGTGATCCGGGCTGGCCTCCGGAAGGCGTCCGGGGTTATGCTGGGACGTTCAGGAACCCGTGGACCGTCCCCAGCCCGAGGTCGCCGTATCATGAAGACCCTCCTTCGCCTCGTTCCCATCGCGCTGATCCTGATCGCCGGCTGCAGCGGCGACGACCCCGTCGAGCCCGGTCCCGATAAGGGGATCGTGGTGGTGCGGATCGACCCCGACACCCTCGACGCCGGCTGGACCCTCGACGGCCCGAACGGCTACGAGCTGGCGGGCGCGGGGGAGATGCGCCTGACCGAGCGCGACCCCGGCAGCTATACCGTGACCTGGGATCACGTCCTCGACTGGATCGAGCCCGACCCCGACACCCTGACCCTGGCGGCCGGCGACTCCGTCGTCTTCACGGGCACCTACAACGTGAACCCCGATCCGGTCGGCAACGTGGTGATCGATCCCGAGCCCAACCTGCTCAACCCCGGCTGGGTCCTGAAGGTCGAGGTCGGCGACGGCGCCCACGACCGCGAGGGCTCCGGCGACGCCACCTTCATGGGCATCCCCGTCGGCCCGCTGACCATCGACTGGACGCCGATCACGGGCTACGCCACGCCGCTCCCCTTCGAGGACGCCTACCTGGAAGGCGGCGCCACCGTCACCTTCTCGACCACCTACACCCTGCAGGATCCCTGGCCCCGCGCCTACGTCGACGTGACCGTGGGGGCCTTCGCCATGGGCTCGCCCGAGAGCGAGCCGGGCGCCCAGGAGGAGGAGTGGCCCCGTCACGCGGTGACCCTGACGCAGGACATCCTGGCGGGCGAGACCGAGGTGACCGTCGCCCAGTGGGACGACGTGATGGGCGGCGGCAAGACCTACGATCCCACCGAGGCCAACCTGCCCAAGACCCTGGTGAGCTGGTACGACGCGGTCGACTACTGCAACGCCCTGTCCGCCGTCGACGGACTGACGCCGGCCTACGCGGTGGACGGCCTGGACGTGACCTGGGACGAGGGCGCCGACGGCTGGCGTCTGCCGACCGAGGCCGAGTGGGAGTACCTCTGCCGCGCCGGCACCGTCACCGCCACCTCGGCGGGCGAGTTGCAGGAACTGTCCTGCGACGTCGATCCCGTCCACTCGTACTACGCCTGGACCTGCGCCAACTCCGGCGGCGTCCGCCGGCACGTCCGTTCGCTGTACCCCAACGACTGGGGCTTCTACGACGTGCACGGCAACGTGGAGGAGTGGTGCTGGGACTACTTCGACGCGGACTACTACGACGTGTCGCCCGGCACCGACCCGACCGGTCCGGCGACGGGCTTCCAGCGCTCGGTCCGCGGCGGCAACTACGCCGCCTGGGCCCAGGTCAGCCGTTCGGCGGCGCGTCGCCCCGGCACCCCGGGGCAGATCAGCCCCGCGGTCGGGTTCCGCGTGGTGCGCACCGTGACGCCCACGAAGGCCGGCGCGCGGTGAGCCACCTCACGCGCATCAAGGTCCGGGGCTACCACCTGGACTTCTACGGCCACGTCAACAACGCGCGCTATCTGGAGCTGCTCGAGGAGGCGCGCTGGCGCATGGTCGAGGGCGCCGCGAGCCTGAAGGACTGGCAGGCGCGGGGGCTGGGCTTCGTGGTCGTCCGGATCGAGATCGATTACCGCCGGCCCGCGACGCTCGACGACGAACTGGAGATCGAGTCGACCATGGCCCACGTGGGCGGCCGCAGCGGCGTGATCCGGCAGGAGGTCCGCCGGGTCGGCGACGGCGAACGCATCGCCGAGGCCGCGGTCACCTTCGTGATCGTCGACGTCAAGACGGGCAAGGCCAGGCCGATAGAGGGAGAACTCCGCGAGGCGCTGTCGCCGGCGGAGTCCTGAGTCGAGGAGCTGCATGATCCGTATCGCTCACCCGGCCCGGGCGCTCGCCCGGGCGCTCGTTCCCTTGCTGCTGTGCGTCGGCGTCGCGTCGGCGGCCGAGGCGTCCTACCGCCTCGCCCATCCGGTCGACGCGGAGGGTCTTCGCATTTCCGGCGACCAGGCCTCCGTCTTCACCGACCAGACCACCGAACTGAAGGCCCGCGTCCTGGACGCCGACGGCCTGCCCGTCGCCGGCGTGATCGTGGTCTTCGACCGTATCGCCCCCGGCGAGAAGCAGCTGGGCCGCGCCGAGTCCGATTCCACCGGCCTGGCCACCTTCGCCTACGCCACCGGCGGCAAGAGCGGCAAGCATACCGTGGTCGCCCACCTGGAAAGCGTGTGGTCGGACGGCGGCCGCCTGGTCTACACGGTCCCCGTCCGCAAGCCCACCTGGGTGCTGTTCATGATCTTCGGCCTGGCCGGCGGCCTGGGCCTGTTCCTGTTCGGCATGGACATGATGAGCAGCTCGCTGCAGCGCTCGGCGGGCGGCCGCATGCGCGCCATCCTGGGCACGCTGACGGCCAACCGCTACCTGGGCGCCGCGGTGGGCGCGCTGGTCACCATGATGATCCAGAGCTCCAGCGCCACCACGGTGATGCTGGTGAGCTTCGTCCAGGCCCAGCTGATGACCTTCGCGCAGACCCTGGGCGTGATCCTGGGCGCGGACATCGGCACCACCATCACCGCGCAGCTGATCGCCTTCAAGCTCACCGACTACGCCCTGCTGATGGTCGCCGTCGGCTTCGTGCTGAAGTTCCTGGCCAAGCGCCGCCGCCTGCGCCACCTGGGCGACGTCATCCTGGGCTTCGGCCTGCTGTTCTTCGGCATGGCCGTCATGAGCGAGGCCATGTACCCGCTGCGCACCTACCAGCCGTTCCTGAACCTGCTGGCGGGCCTGGAGAACCCCATGCTGGGCATCCTGGTGGGCACGCTGTTCACGGCCCTGATCCAGAGCTCGAGCGCGTTCACGGGCGTGGTGATCGTGCTGGCGCAACAGGGCTTCCTGACCCTGGACGCGGGCATTCCCCTGATCTTCGGCGCCAACATCGGCACCTGCGTGACCGCGGGGCTGGCCAGCCTCAACGCCGGCCGCGAGGCCCGGCGCGTGGCCCTGGCCCACACCCTGTTCAAGGTGGCGGGCGTGCTGATGGTGGTGTTCTGGATCCCCGCCTTCGCCGACTTCGTGCGCTCGGTCTCGCCCGGCGGCGCCGTCGCCCACGGCGACACGGCCGCCCTGGCCAAGTACATCCCGCGCCAGGTGGCCAACGCCCACACCATCTTCAACGTGGGCCTGGCGCTGATCTTCCTCCCCTTCACCGGCCTGTTCGGCCGGCTGGTCGAGCGCCTGATGCCCGAACGCCCGGAGCCGCTCGAGCTGAGGTACCGCCCGCGCTTCCTCGAGCCCGGCATGCTGCAGACCCCGACCCTGGCCCTGAACCTGGCCAAGGTGGAGATCCTGCGCATGGCCGAGCTCGTCCGCGACATGGCCACCGACGCCATCGCCCCCTTCGTGGACAACGACCTGGAGATCCTCGACGACCTCCACGAGCGCGAGCACGAGATCGACGACCTCGACACGGCCATCTCCGACTACCTGCTCGACATCGGCAAGCAGGACCTCGACGAGGAGCAGACCGAAGAGGTCTACCTGATGATGCACGTCACCAAGCAGTACGAGTTCATCGCCGACATCATCGACAAGGAGCTCCGCCCCCTGGCCCACAAGAAGGCCCGCCTCGGCGCCGACTTCTCGCCCGCCGGCCGCAAGGAGGTCAAGGCCTACCACCTCAAGATGCTCAAGCAGATCTCCCGCGGCATCGAGGCCTTCCGCGAGGAGAGCCTGGACACCGCCGAGAAGATGCAGCGCAAGGCCGCCCGCTACGTGGCCCTGGAGACCGGCTACCGCCAGGCGCACTTCGAGCGCGTGGGGGGAGAGGTGAAGGAGTCGGTGGCGACGAGCGAGGTGCACCTGGCGCTGATGGACGCGTTGAGGAAGATGAATTCGCATTCGGCGGATATCGCGCGGGCGATATTGCAGAGGGGGGAGGTTGAGTCGGAGGGGGAGGGCGACTAGACCGACCGCCGGAACCACATGTTATACATCCCCAGGAACACCGCGGGATTCGCCGCCTCGAACCGCTCCCACTGGCCTAGGTCCGTCAACGTCGCGTCGCCTGGGAACGACTTGCGATAGGCCTCGACCACGACCCCCGGTAACCCCGAGAACCCCAGGAACTCCAGCCCCAGCTCCCGCCGGATCTCGTCGATCTGAGCCGGCGTGTACCTGTGCTCATGCACGTGGAACACCAGATCCCGCACCCCGCTCACGCAGAAGAAGTCGTTCATGCGCGTCAGGGTGTCGAAGCGATCGCCGAAGCGGCCGGCCAGCACTTCGCGCCGGAAGCGGCGGATCGAATCGGGGTCGTCGCCCAGGCCTTGTTCCGCCACGACGCGACGCGCCTCCACGATCGGCCCGCGCGCCCGCTCGCTGTACAGGCCGATGTTCATCACGCCGTCGGGCTCGAGCATCTCCACCAGCGCCGTCCAGCCGGCCACCGGGTCCTTCATGTGATGCAGCACCCCGGAGCTGTAGATGATCGGGAAGCGCCGCTCGAGGCGCGGCAGCTCCAGCAGGTCGCCGTGGCGGAAGTCGATGGCGTCCGCGCCCATCTTCGCCGCCATGCGCTTGCCGTAGGCCAGGCTGGACAGGCTCAGGTCGATGGCCGTGACCGTCGCGTCCTTGTAGCCCAGGGCGATGGTGATGGGTTGCCGTCCGGTGCCGCAGCCCGCCACCAGCACCTCGGCCGGGCGGCCGTCGGGCGGGTTGATCGGTTCTGCGAAGGGGAGGGCGGCGCCCAGGTCGTCCCAGAAGTCCACCGGCGCGCGGTGGCCCGCCGTCAGCCAGCGGGGGTAGGGGTTGGCCTCGTACATGTCGCGCACCGCGCGCGAGGTCTGGTCGACGATGGGGGACAGGGCGGGCAGCTCCGCGGCGAGCGCCCGCTCGGTCTCGGGGTGAAGCAGCGTCCGCTCGATCAGCGGCCGGATCGCGTCCGGCCAGTCCTCCGGAGGCACCGTCCGCAGGACCGGCGCGGCGGGCATCTCGTCCAGGGTCAGATACATGGCCGCCACCAGCGAGACGGCCAGCAGTCCGTCGGTGTCGCCGGCCTCGACCAGCCTGGGCTGCAGCTCCAGAAAGCCCTCCACCAGCCGGGCCTCGTCCTCCTCGCCGAACCAGACGTACTCGTTGCAGGCGGCCTGCATGGCCACCGCCGCGATCAGCTCCAGGCGCCCGGGGGCGATGCCGCCCGTGGACGCCACCTCCAGCAGCAGCATGCGCCGGCCGGCGGTCAGCAGACGCTCGATCTCGGGGTCGGCGAAGTAGATCGCCGACATCAGGCGCAGCAGGAAGGGATCGGCGGCGAGGGCGTCCAGGTCGGGCGCGCCGGTATGTTTGCGCCGCAGGCGAGCGCCGGCCACCCGGGCCAGGCGCTGGGCGTCGATGTTGGGGAAGTCCAGGCAGCGCAGGATGTCCGTCTCGAGCTCGGGATCGTCCGCGCGGTCGACCTGGGAGCGGAGCGCTTCGACCAGCTTGATCTGGGCGTCGAGATCGCCCGGGGTCCAGAGCTTGAGCAGGTGGCCGTGGGCTGCGGCGGGCTGCCCGGTCGCCAGCAGCAGGCGGGCCAGCAGGCGGCGCACCTGGGGATCGTGTCCTGAGGCCTCGTAGGCCAGGCGGGCCGAGGCGAGGGCCTGGGCGGGGTCGCCGGCGCGCTCGTGGGCCTCGGCGTCGCGGACGTGCTTCATGGCGGTGTCGACGGACATGGGCGGCTCCGGGAAAGGGGCTCGTCGCGGCTCGGGGCGAGGATAGGCCACGGCCGTGGCCGTGGCCAGTCCCCGTTATAGCGGGCCGCATCCCTTTGCCCGCTACTCCGTCCGGTCGTAGACCATCTTCAATTCGATCGACTTGTCCGCGCGCGGCGGCCGGAGGGTGTGGACGACGACCAGCCGGCCGTCGTCGTCGAGGGCGTAGACGGTGGAGCGGGAGGGGCCGCTCTCCATCTCGCTGCGCACCACGAGGCCCTTGGCGGTCTCGCTGGCCGAGACGAATTCCTGGCCGCGCGGGGTCCAGCGCTCGGTGCGGCCGCCGTCTGTGCGGACGCTCATCATGATGTCCTGCGAGTCGGTGACGTTGAACTCGTCGCCCTCGTGGAAGATCACGAGGCGGTCGAGGCCCTGCATGGGGTTCGGGCGCTCGCGGCCGGTGGGCGCGTCCTGGGGTGGGCCGCCGCCCATGCCGCCGCCCCGGCTCATGCCGCCGCCTCGGCCTCCGCCGCCACGACCCATGCCTCCGCCGCGACCCATGCCGCCGCCACGGCCCATGCCGCCGCCCTGCTGACCTCCGTCGCGCTGGCGTTCGCCCAGGGCCGCGGCGGGATCGTCGCTCAGCTTGTCGTTGCGGACCCAGGTGCCGGTCAGGGAGGCGTCGGATTCGGGCGCGTCCGTCGCCGCCGCGGGCAGGGCGATCGCCAGGGCCATGACGGCCGGTATCAAGGCAAGCAGTCGATTCATCGCTCTCTCCTGTCCGGTCTGCGGGGTGGTGCGTCTGCTCGATATAACGCGCGAGTCGGGGAAAACCTACGCGCTCATTCGCGCCCGGCGATCCGGTCGAGGATCAGCGAGGCCAGCGCGTACCCGAACACGCCCGGCAGGGCGATGCCGCTGGGCAGACGGTTGCGGACGCGGCCGCGGTCCAGGACGCGATCGCCCAGGTCGGGGGGCAGGGCGGCCGGCGGGGGCTCCTCCGACCACACGGCGGGGATGGGCGCGTCCACGCCCTGGCGGCGCAGGAACTTGCGCACCCGGCTGGCCAGGGGGCAGACGCGGCTGTCCCACAGGTCGCCCGCCTTCACGAAGGAGACGTCGGTGCGGCCGGCCGAGCCCAGGCTGGCGGCCACCGGCAGGCCGCGGGCGATGCACTCGGCCAGCAGGGCCACCTTGGGGTTGAGGCTGTCGATGCAGTCGGCCACGAAGTCGGGGGCGGGGGCGAGCAGCTCGTCGGCGGTGTCCACGTGGAAAAAGGCCTTCGCCGCGTCGGTCTCGGTCTGGGGACAGGTGCTGATCAGGTGCTCGCGCAGGACTTCGCACTTGGGCCGGCCCAGGTCGGCCTCGGTGGCCGCGGGGCTGCGGTTGAGCGAGGAGACGGTCACCTCGTCGAAGTCCGTCAGCGTCAGGGCGCCGATCCCGCTGCGGGCCAGGGCCACCGCCGCGTGGGCGCCCACGCCGCCCAGGCCGAACACCACGACGCGCGCCGCGCGCACGGCGGCGAACCCGTCCTCTCCGTAGAGATCGACGGTGCGGGTGAAGCGCTCAGGCCAGTCGGAAGAGCTCACGGGCGGACCTCGTGGTGATGTCGGCGATCGTCTCGGGCGGTTCGTCGCGCAGTTCGGCCAGCGCGGCGGCCACCCGGCGCACGTTCACCGGGTCGTTCTCCCCGTCGGGCACGCCCTCCATGCCCAGGCCGGGGGCGTCGGTCTCCAGGACGATCCGCTCCAGGGGCGCGACGGCGGCGGCGCGACGCGAGCGCTTGGCCCGCGGCCGGGTGATCGAGCCGCCGAGGCCCAGGTGCAGGCCCAGGTCCGTCAGCCGGCGCGCCAGCTCGGGCCCGCGCGAGAAGGCGTGGACCACGCCGCGGAAGGGACCCTCGGCGACGAGGGTGTCGATGAAGGCGTCGAAGGCGCCGCGGCAATGAAGGACGACCGGCAGGTCCATGTCCCTCGCCACGCGCAGCTGGTCGCGGAAGACCGGGAGCTGCACGTCGAGGCCGGGCGCGTCGATCACCGTGTCGAGACCGATCTCGCCCACGGCGACCGCGTCGGTCGAGACCAGCCGCGCGCGCAGGGCGTCGAGGTCCAGGCCGTGGTGCGCCTCCCAGGGGTGCAGGCCGAAGGCCGGGTGCACGTCCGGGTGGGCGGCGGCGATCTCCGCCACGCCGTCCCAGCCGGCGACGTCGTAGGCCGGCAGCACGAAGCCCGCCACGCCGGCGTCGCGGGCGCGGGCGAGCACCGCGTCGAGGTCGTCGCGCAGACGCGGGAAGTCGAGGTGGACGTGGGTGTCGATCAGGCGCATGCGGCAGGATGGCACAGGCGGGGTGAGGAGGCAACCGATGTGCTGCAGCCCGCGAAAGGCGTTTCCACGTAAGAATGCACTTGAAAATTCAGATGAAATGCGTATTCATTAGACCGCCGATTCGATCCGATCCGCTATCCCGTGCCGATCGAGATCTTTCGTTGCCAATCCGACATACTCATTGTTAGTGTCCGTTGACTCTGCGTCGCCTTGTTACGCCCCGCAGGGGGCAGAATACGGGAGCTGAGCGCCCTTGGATTCCAAGCAGAACGGCCGGGACCCCTTCGTCTTTCCCAGGTGGTCCAACACGATCCGATTGCCCCTGACCCTCGGCGCCGTGCTGACGCCGGTCTACCTGGCGGCCATCATCTATCTGGCCTTCGACCCGGGCACCACCGGCGTGGGCTACGCGCCCGAGCAGCCGGTGGAGTACAGCCACGCGCTGCACGCCGGCGAGCTGGGCATCGACTGCCGCTATTGCCACGCCGGCGTCGAGACCGGGCGGCACGCCACGATCCCGCCCACGCAGACCTGCATGAACTGCCACGCCACCGTCAAGACCGAGAGCGAGAAGCTGGCCCTGGTGCGCGAGAGCTTCGAGACCGGCGCCTCGATCCCCTGGGTGCGCGTGCACGACCTGCCCGACTACGCCTACTTCGACCACAGCGCCCACGTGACGCGCGGGATCGGCTGCGAGTCCTGCCACGGGCGGGTGGACAAGATGGAGGTCGTCGCCCAGGCCGAGGGCATGAACATGGGCTGGTGCCTGGGCTGCCACCGCGAGCCGGAGTCGTATCTCCGTCCCGCGGACGAGGCCACGACCATGGGCTACGTGCCCGAGATCGATCAGACCGAACTGGGCTTGCAGCTGCGCGAGGCCAGGAACATCAACCCTCCGACGGATTGCTCGACATGTCATCGATGAAAAAGAGCCCCGACCAGGGCTACTGGCGCAGTCTCGAGGATCTGGGGAACACCCCCGCCTACCGGCGCTTCGCCGACGCCGAGTTTCCCGAGGAGGCGCAGGTTCCGACCGACGCCCTCTCGCGTCGCCGCTTCCTGCAGCTGATGGGCGCCTCGGTGGCCATGGCCGGCGCGGCGGGCTGCCGTTGGCCCGAGGAGCGGATCGTGCCCTTCGCGGCCCGGCCCGAGGGCACCGTGCCCGGCGCCGCCCGCAGCTACGCCACGGCCATGGACCTGGCCGGCAAGGTGGGCCCGCTGCTGGTGACCAGCCACGACGGCCGCCCCCTGAAGGTGGAGGGCAACCCGGACCACCCCCTGAGCGGGGGCGCCGCGGACACCTACGCCCAGGCCGCCATCCTGGAGATGTACGACCCCGACCGTAGCGCCGAGGTCATGCGGCGTCGCGGCGGCGGCCACGCGAAGGCCTCCTGGGACGACTTCCTCGCCTGGGCCGGCCCCCATTTCGAGCAGATGCGCGCCCGTCGCGGCCGCGGCCTGGCGATCCTCGCCGAGCGCAGCGCCTCGCCGACGCTGGCCGCCCTGCAGGCCCGCCTGCGCGACGAGCTGCCCGAGGCCGGCTGGTTCGAGTACGAGCCCCTGTCCCGCGACAACGAGCGACTGGGCACGGGCTTCGCCTTCGGTTCGCCGCACAAGGTCCACCTGGATCTGGCGCGGGCCGACGTGATCGCCTGCTTCGACGCCGACCTGTTCGGCGATCATCCCGCCGCGCTGCGCAACGCCCGCGACTTCGCCCTCGGCCGCCGCGCCGAGGACGGCGGCATGAACCGTCTCTACGTGGCCGAGAGCTGCCCGAGCTCCACCGGCGCCATGGCCGACCACCGCATCCCCCTGGCGACGTCGCTGGTCCCGGACGCCCTGTACAAGCTCGCGGCCGAGCTTTTCCTGCATCAGGGCGTGGCCCTGCCCGCCGGTCTCGAGACCCTGCGGGACGCCTTCGCCCACGCGGACGGCCACGGTCACGCCGAGCCCTGGCTGCCCGCCCTGGCCCGCGACCTGGCCGCCCATCGCGGCCGGAGCCTGGTGGCCGTGGGCCCGCGCATGCCCGACCACGTCCACGCCCTGGCCCACCTGATCAACCTGGCCCTCGACAACGCCGGCCGGACGGTGGCCTACAGCGCCGACGCGCCCCGCGGCCTGGCCCACGGCGCCGCGGCGGCCGACGTGGCCGACGGACTCGACAAGGGCCGGATCGACACGCTGCTCGTCCTGGGCGGCAACCCCGCCTTCGACGCGCCGGCCGACCTGGGCCTCGACGCCCTGCTGGCCAAGGCGCCCCACAGCGTGCGCCTGGGCCACTACGAGGACGAGACCTCCGCGGCCTGCGGCTGGCACCTGCCCCGCGCCCACTTCCTGGAATCGTGGAACGACGTGCGCGACGCCGACGGCCGCTACACGGTGGCCCAGCCCCTGATCAGCCCCCTCTACGGCGGCTGGACCCCGGCCGAGCTGATGAGCCTGGTGCTGGACGGGGAGAAGCGCGACGCCCACGCGCAGGTGCGCGAGACCGCCGCCGGCCTCGGCGCCCGCGGCGACGCCGCCTGGAAGCGCCTGCTGCGCGACGGCTTCCTGCCCGGCAGCGAGGACGCCCGCGCCGTGCCCGGCCTCGAAGGTCGCGGCCTGATCGCGGCCCTGTCCCGCGGCGCCCGCGCGGCCGTGCCCGAGCCCGGCCCCGACAACCTCGAGGTGGTCTTCGGACGCGATCCGGCCCTCTACGACGGTCGCTTCGCCAACAACGGCTGGCTGCAGGAGCTGCCCGACTTCATGACCAAGCTGACCTGGGACAACGCCGCCCTGGTCGGCGTCGCCACCGCCGAGGCCCTGGGCCTGAAGCACGGCGACCTGGTCGAGCTGGAACTGGACGGCCGCAGCCTGGAGATCGCCGTCTACGTGCTGCCCGGCCACGCGCCCTGGTCGGTCACCCTGACCCTGGGCCACGGCCGCACCCGCGCCGGACGGGTCGGCACCGGCACCGGCTTCCGCACCTACGCCCTGCGCTCCGGCGCCGCCCTGGACGGCGCCCTGGGCCTGCGGCTGAGCAGGACCGGCCGCACCTACGAGCTGGCCTCCACCCAGGATCACCACGCCATCGACCCCACCGGCGCCGAGGAGCGCGAGAAGCGCTCGCACACCCTGGTGGTCGAGGGCGACCTGGACGAGTACGAGCACCATCCGGACTTCGCCTCGCACCGCGGCCATCACCCGCCGCTGGTCTCGCTCTGGGAGGAGCGCGCCTACGAGGGCCGCGCCTGGGGCATGACCGTCGACCTGAACGCCTGCATCGGCTGCAACGCCTGCGTCACGGCCTGCCAGGCGGAGAACAACATCCCGGTCGTCGGCAAGGACCAGGTGGCCCTGGGCCGCGAGATGCACTGGCTGCGCATCGACCGCTACTTCCAGGGCGATCCGGACGAGCCGCGGGTGGCGCATCAGCCGGTGGCCTGCGTCCACTGCGAGCTGGCGCCCTGCGAACAGGTCTGCCCGGTGGGCGCCACCATGCACAGCGAGGAGGGCCTGAACGTCATGGCCTACAACCGCTGCGTGGGCACGCGCTACTGCTCGAACAACTGCCCCTACAAGGTCCGGCGCTTCAACTTCTTCAACAACAACAAGGACATCCCCGAGGTGACGAAGCTGGCCTTCAACCCCGAGGTGTCGCTGCGCGCCCGCGGCGTGATGGAGAAGTGCACCTACTGCGTGCAGCGCATCGAGGCGGCCAAGATCATGGCCAAGAACGAGGGGCGCGAGGTGCGCGACGGCGAGGTGGTCGTCGCCTGCCAGCAGACCTGCCCCACGCAGGCCATCGCCTTCGGCGACCTGAACGATCCCGACAGCGACGTGGCCAGGACCACGGCGAATTCGCGCGCCTACCACACGCTGGCCGAGCTGAACATCAAGCCGCGCACGGCGTACCTGGCGCGCCTGCGCAACCCGAACCCCGAACTGGTGGAGAGCACCGATGGGCATGCTGCTCACTAAGGACCCGGTCGACAACACGGTCCACGACCCGACCCGTCCGCACGAGCTGATCACGGGGGGGCAGACCTTCACGTCGATCACCGACCACGTCTGCGGCATCGTGGAGAAGCCGAAGCCGCCGAAGGCCTGGTACCTGGCGCTCGGCCTCACGTCGGCGATCACCGGCGTGCTGGGCCTGATGATCCTGTACCTGATCTTCACGGGCGTCGGCGTGTGGGGACTGAACAACCCGGTGGGCTGGGGCTGGGCCATCGTGAACTTCGTGTTCTGGGTGGGCATCGGCCACGCCGGCACGCTGATCTCGGCGATCCTGTTCCTGCTGCGCCAGAAGTGGCGCACCAGCATCAACCGCTTCGCCGAGGCCATGACCATCTTCGCGGTGATCTGCGCCGGCATCTTCCCGGCCATCCACGTGGGACGGGTCTGGCTGGTGTGGTGGCTGTTCCCGCTGCCCAACTACCAGGCCATGTGGCCCCAGTTCCGCAGCCCGCTGCTGTGGGACGTGTTCGCCGTCGGCACCTACATGACCGTGTCGCTGCTGTTCTGGTACACGGGCATGGTGCCCGACCTGGCGACCCTGCGCGACCGCGCCAGGACGAAGGCCCGCAAGATCTCCTACGGCCTGTTCGCCCTGGGCTGGCGCGGGTCGAACCGCCACTGGCACCGCTACGAGAAGGCCTACCTGCTGCTGGCCGGACTGGCCACGCCCCTGGTGCTGTCGGTGCACTCGGTGGTGTCCTTCGACTTCGCCACCGCCCAGATCCCGGGCTGGCACACCACGATCTTCCCGCCCTACTTCGTGGCGGGCGCCATCTTCTCGGGCTTCGCCATGGTGATGACCCTGATCATCCCGGCCCGCGAGATGTACGGCCTGAAGCACATCATCACGCCCTACCACCTGGAGACCATGGCCAAGATCATCCTGGCCACCGGCACCATGGTGGGCTACGCCTACGCCACCGAGTTCTTCATCGCCTGGTACGGCGGCAACCCGGCCGAGCAGTTCGCCTTCATCAACCGCGCCTTCGGGCCCTACGCCTGGGCCTACTGGATCATGGTGAGCTGCAACGTGATCTCGCCGCAGCTCTTCTGGGTCAAGAGGATCCGCACCAACCCGTGGTCGCTGCTGGTCATCTGCATCTTCGTGAACATCGGCATGTGGTTCGAGCGCTTCGTGATCACGGTCACCTCGCTCAGCCGCGACTTCCTGCCCTCGTCGTGGGGCTACTACTCGCCGACGCTGGTGGACATCCTGACCTTCGTGGGCAGCTTCGGGCTCTTCTTCACCCTGGTGCTGCTGTTCATGCGCTTCCTGCCCATGGTGGCCATGGCCGAGGTCAAGACGGTGATGCCGCAGGAGCACTGGAAGAGCCGCAAGCTGAGGCCCGTCGGCGACTACCACGGCACCAACCCCGAACCGCAGGGCGCTCCGAGCGGGGAGGACGGACATGAGTGACGCGCGCAACGGAGACCGCGAGCTGTACGGGTACCTCGTCGAGTTCGAGGATCCGGGACAGCTGATGGACGCCGCGGAGACGGTCCGCGACGAGGGCTTCACCAGCTGGGACTGCCACACGCCCTTCCCGGTGCACGGCCTGGACGACGCCATGGGCGTCCGCGGCACCCGCCTGCCCTGGCTGGTGCTGGTGGGCGGCCTGACCGGCCTGGGCCTGGCCCTGCTCATGCAGTGGTGGATGAACGCCGCGGACTATCCCTTCCTGATCAGCGGCAAGCCGCTCTTCGGCATCCCGGCGGCGATCCCCATCACCTTCGAGCTGACGGTGCTGCTGAGCGCCCTCTCCACCTTCTTCGGGATGTGGGCCCTGAACGGGCTGCCGCGCCACCACCATCCGCTGTTCAACAGCGAGCGCTTCGCGCGGGCCACCGCGGACCGCTTCTTCATCTCGCTGGAGGCGGCCGATCCCAAGTTCCATCCCGAGCGGACGCGAGCGTTCGCCGAAACTCTGGGCGGACTGGCCGTCGAGGCCGTGGAGGACTGACCGATGCCGAGACTCTTCAAGTCCCTCGCGATCGTGCTGACCCTGGCGGCCCTGGTCCCCCTGGCGCTGCTGGTCAAGGCCCGGCTGACCGGGGGCCCGACGCCGCGCCTGATGGTCGTCTACGACATGGACAACCAGGACCGCTACAAGACCCAGCAGGCCTCGGGCTTCTTCGCCGACGGCCGCGTCATGCGCGAGCCGCCGGAGGGCACGGTGCCCCGCGACGCGGTCGTGGACAATCCCCTGTTCACCGAGGGCCACGTGGACTCGGTGTGGGCCGAGCGCTTTCCCGTCGAGCTCGACGACGCGTTCCTGGCCCGCGGCCGCGAGCGCTACGACATCTTCTGCGCCCCCTGCCACGGCCTGACCGGCGCCGGCGACGGCATGATCGCCCGACGCGCCGACTTCCTGCAGGAGGGCACCTGGACGCCGCCCACCGACCTGCGCACCGACGTGGTGCGCGAGCGCCCGGTGGGCCACATCTACAACACGATCGCCGCCGGCATCCGCAACATGCCCGCCTACGGCCCCCAGCTCCCGGTGGCCGACCGCTGGGCCGTCACGGCCTACGTGCGGGCGTTGCAGATCGCCGCCGAACCGGAGGTGCGTTGACATGGCACACGCACGACGCGACGTCTCCCTGCTGGACTCCGAGAACCTGACCCTCGGCGGCGCCGATCGCGGCCTGATGATCGGCGGCCTGGTGGTGGGCGCGGCCGGCCTGGGCGCGGGCTGGATCCTCGGCCAGGGCGTGGGCGACGGGATGCGCCACTTCTGGCACGCGTACCTGCTGAACCTGCTGTTCCTGCTGTCGCTGTCCCTGGGCGCCCTGTGGTTCGTCCCCCTGCAGCACCTGACCCGCTCGAGCTGGAGCGCGGTGATCCGCCGCCTGGCCGAGGTCGTCTCGGGCACCATCCCGCTGCTGGGCCTGCTGATGATCCCGGTGCTGCTCAACCTCGAGGCGATCTACCCCTGGACCGACACGGCCCACACGGCCCACGACCCGCTGATGCAGCACAAGCTCGACTGGCTCAGCCCCAAGTGGTTCATCATCCGCGTGGTGTTCTACTTCGTGGTCTGGTCGCTGCTGGCGCAGGTCTTCCGCCGCTGGTCCGCGCAGCAGGACGAGAGCGGCGACGTCGGCCTGACCTTCCGCGCCGAGAGGCTCGGCGGCCCGGCCCTGCTGATCTACGGCCTGACCCAGACCTTCGCCGCCTTCGACCTGATCATGAGCATCGACGCGCACTGGTTCAGCACCATGTTCGGCGTGTACTGGTTCGCGGGCATCGTGGCCTCGTTCTTCGCGCTGATGACCCTGCTGACCGCGGGCCTGCAGCGCTCGGGACGCCTGGAGAAGTCGGTCACCATCGAGCACTACAACGACTACGGGCGGGCCATGTTCGCCTTCATCTTCTTCTGGGCCTACATCGCGTTCAGCCAGTACATGCTGATCTGGTACGCGAACATCCCCGAGGAGACCGGCTGGTTCCTGCGACGCCAGGAGAACGGCTGGGCGACGGTGGGCTACCTGCTGATCTTCGGGCACTGGCTGGTGCCCTTCGCGGGGCTGATGTCGCGCTTCACCAAGCGGCGCGTGGCCCTGATGTGCTTCTGGGCGGTATGGATCCTGGTCATGCACTGGGTGGACCTGTTCTGGCTGATCATGCCGGAGCTGAGCCCGGGCGGCATCCCGCTGCAGCCGCTGGACCTGGTCCTGCTGCTGGGGATGGGCGGGTTGTACACGGCCGCGCTGGCGTGGCTGGCCGGCGGGCGCTCCCTGGTGGCGCGCCGCGATCCGTACCTGAAGGATTCCCTGAACTTCGAGAACTACTAGCGTCGAGGAGTCGGTATGCCAAGCGAGCGGACGGGGCCTGACCTGCACGGTGTGATCGTTACGGGACTGTCGATCGTCCTGGGCGTGATCCTGCTGGTCATCCTCCTGCAGATCGTCCACTTCCATCTGAGCGATCGCGAGGTCGCGCGCAAGGTGCTGGACGTGCCCCATGCCGAGTACACGCGCCTGGTCGAGGCGCAGAGCGCCGACCTGGCGGGCGCAGGCATCGAGGCGGCCATGGCCGAGGTCGTGGCGCGCCACGGCGAGGAGGCCGTCGGCGGGGAAGGGGCGGAGCGATGAGCGGTCTGACGGGATTCGCCGCCGTGCCGGCGACGGTCGGCTTCCACTGGCTGCCCGCCGCGGGCGCCGAGGGCGCCGGGCCGATCGATCGGCTCTTCATGTCGATCGGCTGGCTGGGCCTGTTCATGCTGGTCCTGCTGGTCGGACTCGGCCTGGTGTTCGTCATCCATTTCCGCCGCCGCGAACCGGACCAGCAGGGCCGGGAGCTCCGCGGCGAGTTCCCCCTGTTCACGGCCTTCGCCGGGGCCTTCGCCCTGGGCGCGGTCGCCGCCCTGTTCAACGTGGGCACGACGGTCCACCTGGACATGGCCACGCCGCCCTCGGACGCCTACGCCCTGACGGCCGAGGCCGACTCGGGCCGCGTCACCTGGATCTACCCCAACGGCCATCGCGCCGACTCGCTCCACGTGCCCGCCGGCCGGCCGGTGGCCGTGACCCTCGAGGCGCGCGACGACGTGTACAGCCTGACCGTCCCGGCCTTCCGGGTGAGCCGCGACCTGACGCCCGGCGTCGAGAACCGGCTCTGGTTCGAGGCCGTCGAGCCCGGCGACTACGACGTGTTCGCCGTCTCCCGCGGCGGCGCGCGGCAGGCCTCGCTGATCCGGGTCGACGGGGCCGCCGATTTCGAGAACTGGCTGATCACCGCCTCGGACATCCTGGCGGGCCTGACTCCCGTCGAGGGCGGGCGCAAGCTCTACGAGGTGCTGACCTGCATCACCTGCCACTCGCTGGACGGCAGCAAGATGGTGGGTCCCAGCTTCAAGGGGATGCTCGGCACCGAGCGCGTCTTCGCCGACGGCGGCCGCGCCGTGGCCGACGCCGACTACGTGCGCCGCTCGCTCGACGAGCCCCAGGCCCAGATCGTCGCGGGCTACGAGCCCGTCATGCCCACGTTCCAGGGCCGGATCGGCGATCGCGAATTCGAGGCGCTCATGGCGTTCATGACCAGCCTGGACGAGACCGTCCAGTAGGAAGGAAAGCGGAGGTTCCCATGTCGTTCCCCCGGCTCGACGATCTCGACCACCGCCGCGTCGGCGCCATCTGGCTGGCGACCGCCCTGGTCGTGTTCATCCTCGGCGCCGTGCTGGCCGTGTACCTGCACTCCGAGCTGGCCGGCGCCGGCGAGACCCTGCTGCCGGCCGCCGACTACGCCCGCGCGATGACGGCCCACGGCCTGCTGATGGCCTTCCTGGTGCTGGTGCCGATCATCCCCGGCGTGCTAGGCCACCTGGTCCTGCCCGGGCGTCTGGGCGTGGAGGCCCTCGCCTCGCCGCGACTGTCGGCCATGGCTCTGGCGTTCTACGTCTCCGGCGCGGTCGTCGCCATGCTGGCCGGCTTCTTCGGCGGCCTCGAAAGCGGCTGGGACTTCTTCGGCGCCGCCGGCCCCGTGCCGGCCCTGCTGGCCTTCGGCCTCACCCTGGTCGCCGCGTCCCTGGCGGCCTGCGGCCTGAACTTCATCCTGACCGTCCACCGGGCGGAGAACGCCTCGGTGATGGGCTGGACCCTCTACGCCGCCGCCGTGCTGCAGATCGCGGCCCTGGCGATCCTGGCGGTCGGGTTGTCCAAGCTGAGCGGCGACGTCCTGCAGGCCCGCAGCTGGTTCTGGATGTTCACGCAGACCTGGCTGGCCTCGTCCGTGGTGGCTGCCGTCGGCGTGGTCGCCGAGACCCTGGCCCGTTGCGCCCGCAAGCCCGTCTTCGCGCCCCGCACCCTGTCGGGCGCCGCGGCGGCCCTGGGCGTGGTGGCGTCCATGGCCTGGGGACGGCACCTCTTCGGCAGCGGCGCCGACGTCGACGCCACCGTCCACAGCGGCTTCGCCCTGCTGATGGTCGTGCCCGCGGCGGTGATCGCCGTCGCCTGGCTGGGCACCCTGTACGGCGGCGCCATCCGCTTCTCGGCGGCCCTCGGCTACGCCCTCGGCGCGGCCGTCCTGTTCGCCGTGACGTCACTGGGCGGCCTGTTCACGGCCACCCCCGGCCCCGGCGCCCTGCTGCGCGGCACCCTCTACCACGGCGCCCACCTGCACTATCTGTCCGGCGGCGTCCTGATGGCCTTCCTGGCCGGACTGCACGCCTGGTGGCCCGCCGTCTCCGGTCGTCTCTTCGCCGAGACCGGCGCCAAGACGGGGGCGCTCCTGGTGTTCCTGGGCTTCAACGCGGCCTTCGCCCCGCGCCTGCTCATGGGCCTGCGCGGCGCCTACGCGGGCTGGGACGGCCTGCCGGGCGATCTCGGCTGGCTCTCGGTGATCGGCGGTTGGCTGCTGACGGCGGGCCTGGCGGTGCTGATCGCGGTGCTGCTGGCCTCCATGCGCGACGGACCCGTCGCGGACGGCCGATAGGGCGTTTTTCCGCCCCCGTTTCCCATGGGATGCGGGGGCGTGTTTATATCCATAAAAATATCCAATAATAGCTAAAGTTTTCGTCTCATCGGTCGATATTTCCTGTGATTGGTGGCCCTGGGTCCTGGTGCGGCGGGTTCGTCCCGCCGGCCGGGGCTCGTGTCGACACGCACCACCCGAAGGAACATCATGGCGACCATCACCTGGACCGACGAATGGACCCTGGGGCTCGCCGAGCCCGACGGCGCCCGCCGCGAGCTGGTGGGGCTCTACAACGAGCTCTTCCTGTCCCTGAAGCGCGGCGACTCCCGGCGCACGCTCTCGGCGGGTCTGACCCGACTGCTCGATTGCGCCGAACACCTGCATGTCGAGGAAGAGCATCTCATGGAGGCGGCGGGATATCCCCTGTGGCCCGAGCATCGCGACGAGCATCGCGACTTCCTGCAGCGCATGCGCCGCTTCGAGAGCACCCTGGCCGAAGGGAGACTGAAGATCGACCTGCCGGTCATGCAGTTCATGCGCCACTGGCTGGTGGGACACATGAACGACAGCGACGGCGCGTACGGACGTTTCCTGGCGCGGAATCCGGAGGCGCTGGTGTCTCTGGCGGCGCAACCCGTGTAGGACCTCATTCGCATACCGAGCGGGCGGCTCTCCTCCTGCCGCCGCTTGCGGAGCCGCCCCGGTCTCGCCGCCGGGGTGGCTTTGCGTGTCCTAGAACTTCATGCGCCCCAGCCGCAGGCTGTTGAGGATCACCGTCAGCGAACTGGCGGCCATGGCGGCGGCCGCCGCTATGGGATGGACCTCCCGCAGGAACGCCGGCAGCGCCTCGACGCCCGCCAGCGCGCCGGCCGCCGCGGGCACCAGCAGCAGGTTGTAGCCGAAGGCCCAGGCCAGGTTCTGGCGGACGGTCGCCAGGGTGCGTTCGCTGAGGAGGATGGCGCGCAGCACGTCGCGCAGGTCGCCGCGCACCAGGGTCACCCCGGCCGCCTCGATGGCGATGTCGCTGCCCGAGCCCATGGCGAAGCCGATGTCGGCGGCCGCCAGGGCGGGCGCGTCGTTGACGCCGTCGCCCACCATGCCCACTACGGCGCAGTCGGCGTGGAACTCGCTCACGATCCGCGCCTTCTCCTCGGGCCGCACCGAGGCCACCGCCTGGTGGATGCCCGCTTCGCGGGCCGTGGCGTCGGCGGCGGCCTGGACGTCGCCGGTCAGCATGATCACGTCGATGCCGCGGGACTCGAGTCCGACCACCGCGGCCGCGGCGCCGGGGCGCAGGGTGTCGCTCAGGGCGGCCAGGCCGGCCGGGGCGCCGTCCACCTCCACCGCCACCACCGTCCGTCCCGCCGCGGCCAGGTCCGCGCGGGCGGTTTCGAGATCCGCGGGCAGGCCGTCGGGGGCGATCCAGTCGGCGGCGCCCGCGC